>CAYSKR010000215.1:0-26793 GCA_964431675.1 uncultured Myxococcales bacterium | reverse complement strand
CGCGAAGTTCTTCTTCGCCAGCACCTTCGTGATCGCCGCCGTCAAGGTCGTCTTCCCATGGTCCACGTGCCCGATCGTGCCCACGTTCAGGTGCGGCTTGTTGCGTAGAAATTTTTCCTTGGCCATCGCTTCTCTCCTCGGTGCTTTACTTGTTCAATCCTGAGCCCACGACCAGGATTGAACTGGTGACCTCGTCCTTACCAAGGACGTGCTCTGCCAACTGAGCTACGTGGGCGTTGTGTTCGTCGTCGTGTTTCTTCCGCCTTGCCAGCTTGCCACCTGGAGCGGGAGACGGGTCTCGAACCCGCGACGTCCAGCTTGGAAGGCTGGAGCTCTACCAACTGAGCTACTCCCGCGTGTCTCCTTTTCGTTGCAAAGCCTTTCCTTGTACTTGTAACAGTTACCGCCACGCCCTCGCCGTCGTGGAGGGAGAAGGATTCGAACCTTCGAAGCCAGTGGCGACAGATTTACAGTCTGTTCCCTTTGACCGCTCGGGAACCCCTCCATGAAATCTCCGCAGGCGGCCATTCCGCCAGCAGCATGTATTGGAATTTGTTGGAAGAACTCTCGGTCCCCCTTTCGGAGCTGGCGATGGGAATCGAACCCGCAACCTGCTGATTACAAATCAGCTGCTCTACCATTGAGCTACGCCAGCGCCGGCTTCGCATCGGAAGTGCGTGATCTCGAAGATTTAGGTTTGCCTCGCGCCCATAGAGAAATACACGGTGTACGCCGCAGAGCGCGAACGTATAGTTCGGGTTGCCTTGGGTGTCAAGCAATTTTCTGGCTCAACGCGTAGCTCCGAGCGCACGCCCGTCACCGACACGACGCGGCAACTTGCGCCTGGAGGATCACTTTCAAAGAATCTGGCGCTCGGGTTGCTCAGGTTTTGGGGTTTGGGGCGCGGCCCGTTCGGACGATCCGGGCGCGGGTGTCGGAGGAGGAGGAGGAGGCGCGGCCGGGACCGGGGCCGCTTGCGGGGCGAATGCGGGGTCGAGCTTCGCAGCGGGGTCGAGCAGGTGGAGGATCTTCGCGTAGGAGGCCTTGGACTTCTCGGCCCAGTCAGACTTGGTGGAACCCAGCCGCTCCATCATGAGGAGATTCTCGCGCTGCCAGCGCAGTGACTTTTCGAGCAGGATCCTGATCTTCTTGTGCAACTCCTCCATGTACACCTCGCGGACCTCGCCGGTGACGTCAGTCGGCACCGGGGCAAGCATGAAAGCGTCATAGAGTTGCTCGTACAAGGATCCCACTTGATAGCCGGCCGCCGAGGCCCAGCCCGGGTGCCCGTATTTGATGGTCTCGATGTACGAGCGCTGCGCTTTCAGGAGAAGGGCCGCCTTTTTGTCGAGGTCACGGTCCATCTGCTTTTCTGGCAACCGGATCGGCGAAGCGGCGAAGCGCTTGTGGGTGATGAGGCCGAGGTGGTACTGCGAGAACGCCAGAAAGAAATCGGTCGACAGGCGTTCTTGGCCCTCGACCGATTGCTTGAAGGCGAGAACCTGACGGAAGATGCGATCGGCCCCGTCAAGATCATCAAGGTTCCACTGGGCGAAGCCACGACGCGCCAGCGCCTCGACCCGGTCGTCCGCGTTGAGATCCTTTCGATCCAGGATGCGGGCGAAAACCTCGGCCGAGGTTGGCCAGTTCGAAAGCTCCGCGAAACAAGCTCCGAGTTGAAACAGGGCGTCCTTGGCGTCGGCGTGGTCGGGGTACCTTTCGGCCAGTGATTTGAACGACGCCGTCGCGGCGACAAAGTCTTTCTTGTCGCGTTCGGCCAGCCCCTTGTTGTACAGCGCGGGCCGCGCGTGCTGAGACGCTGGAAAATGCTCGATCAAGCGCTGGTAGAAACCAATCGCTTCGTCGTGGTGATGATCCGATAGCGCCTTTCCACCCTGCTCGAAAAGTTCTTCCGCGTCGAACGATTGCACCTGCAAGCCAGCAGGACCGCGGACGGCTTCGATTTTAATCGGCTCCATCTCGATCGTGACCGTCGGCTCCAAATCGAGCGGCGGCGTGGTTGGCCGCTGGCCAGCGGTCGCGCAGCCGATGACCACGCCGCCAAAGAAAAGAGCATGATGGCAACGATTCAAACGCACCGTTGTTCCCTATCTTGTCGGACAACTCGCACAAAACATTCTACACCCGTCGCAGCAAACCCTCGCTCGTGGCCGAGGTGTTGCGAACGAGAAGCAGGAACGCGGCCATGCCCACGAGGGCAATCGTGCCGGCCCCCATCAAGATTGGGGTGAAGGAGTATTTGTCCGACACCTGCCCGATTGCGTAGGTCGCGACGATCGTCACCATGCCTGCGGCCGTACCGCCAAGGCCGCTGGCGGACGCAACCGAGTGCGGCGGGTACAGGTCGGCGGGAAGATTCAGAATAACCGTGGAAAACGCGGCGTAGCTGAAGGTGCCGCCGGCGAACAAAACAATCATTGTGATCAGTGAATCGGCGAAGGCCGCGGGGATGATGAGCGCCATGCCCACTCCGCCCACGACCGCGATGGCCTTGCGCGCGGCGCCAACGCCGTAACCGCGCTTGATGAGCCAGCTCGACACGCCGCCACCAAAAAAATTGCCGGCGTCGGCCGCAAGAAAAAGCGCCCAGTACGCGACCAGGCTGTCTTCCAGCTTGTACCCCTTGGTCAACAGGAGGATCGGGAACCAGTCACTGACAAAGAACCAAACCGGATCGGTCAGCGCCTTCGAGATGATGTAACCCCACGTCTGGCGAAACGAGAGCAGTCTGATTATCGAGTATCGGCTGCCTGCGGCCGGATCCCCTGCTCGAGCGTCGCGCCCCGAGGCAGCGCCAAACGAAGCACCTTCCGCGCGATCTGCCTTCAACATCGCAAGCTCTTCTGGCGAGATGCGTGGATGGGATTCCGGCGCGTGGTAGACGGCGCGGAAAAACACCAACCACACGAGTCCAAGCATGCCGGTCAAGACGAACACCGGCTCGACCCGCCCAAAATATTTGTAGGCGCCCAGGACGATCATGGGAGCCAGAGCGGCACCGATCGAGGAACCGCTGTCGAACAGAGCGACCGCCCAGCCGCTTTCGCGGCGGGGAAACCATTCGGAGACCGCCTTGGTGGCGCCGGGCCAGTTGGCCGCCTCGCCGGCTCCGAGCAAAAAACGAAACGCGCAAAAGCTTCGCAATCCGGTGGCCAGCGATGTCGCCATCGCCGCCACCGAGTACCAGAGCACGGTGATCGAGAGGCCGTTGCGCGTCCCCATCCGATCAAGGAACCGGCCGGCCACCGTTTGGCCGATCGAGTAGGCGACGCGAAACGAGATGATGATCCAGGCGAAATCCGCGTTGGACCAGTGATGCTCTTGCTTGAGCATCGGCCCCAGCACCGACAGGGTCTGCCGGTCGATGTAGTTGATCACCGTCGAAAGAAAAAGCAGCCCGGCGATGATCCAGCGCAGGTTTCGGACCGGGCGTTTCACGCCCGCACTTTACACCGAATCAGGCGACGGGCGGCCGGTCGACGATGTCTTCCTTCTTGGAATCCCAGTAAAGCTTCTTGCCCTCGCGGTAGGCGCGCGCGGCCATGATCACGGCCACCGAGTGCCGAAATCCACTGTGGATGTCGCCGTTCGTGGTCTTGCGGTTGCGCATTGCCTTGCACCAGTCATCGAAGTGCAGCTTGCTGTCGTCGCCTGGCTCCGATGTCGCCGGAGGCAAGCCCGGGACGGCCAGAAGGCGCTCTTCTTGCACCTGCTTGTGGCCAGGACGCGACTGACGGTCGGTTGGCTTGCCGCCGGTCGGGGTGAGAAGCCATTTTTGGCTGCCCTCGCCGCCCTCGGACACCATGGTTCCCTGCGTGCCCATGATGGCCGAGTGGGAGCCGAAGCTGTTGCCGAACTGCGTGGAATACGTGTAGACGAAGCCCTTCTTGTAGGTCGCGACGGCGGTGAAGGTGTCGGGGTTCTCGCGCCCGTCCTTCCACTGGTAGATGCCACCGTTGGCGACCATGCTCTCGGGAATGTCCTCGTCCATGTAGAGGTGAACCAGGCCCACGCCGTGGCTCATCCACTGGTCCGCGATGCCGCCGGAGAAGTCCTTGTAGAGGCGGAACTCGAAGTACTGCCAGGGGTTGAACGGGCGATCCGGTTTGCCCGCGAGCCAGCGCTTCCAGTCGGTGTCCTGCTCGCGGATACGCTTGACCCTGGGGTTTTCCGGGTTGTGCCAGCGCTCTTCGTTTTTGTTCCAGATCTGCTGGATGCGCGTGATCTTGCCCAATTGCCCCGAGCGAACGATGTCGCGCGCCGCGTGCTGAAACGGATCGCTCACCCACTGCGAGCCCATCTGGACGACCTGTTTCGACTTGAGCACGGTGTTGCGCGCCAGCTTGGCTTCGGCCAGAACGTTCGCCATGGGCTTTTCGCAGTAGCAGTCTTTCTTCGCATGCATCACGTCGACCAGCAGCTTGGCGTGCTGGAAGTCGCCGGTGGCGATCATGATGGCATCGACGTCCTTGGCCGCGAGCAAATCGTCGCTGACCTTGTGGATGACGGGCTTCTGGCCAAATTTCTTCTCGACATCGGCGGCCGCGTTTTCGCGCGCCTCGGACCAAAGGTCGCACACCGCGGTGATCTGCACGTTCATGTCACTCGCCGAGCCAGCGGCCATGACGCGATGTCCGCCCGATCGGCCTCCGGTGCCGAGCAGGCCAATGCGGATGCGATCATTGGCACCAAGCACTCGCCCGTAAGAAGCGGCGGTCAACGTCGTGGCCGAGGCCACTCCCAAAAATCCTCGTCTCGTCAGGTTGTTCATGTCGTCTCCTTTGTCTCTTTCGCTTATCCCTTGGACCAGTTCATGATTTTGCGGGCGTTGTCCCGGTAAAGCAATTGCAACGTCGAGGCGGGCAATTCAAGTCCATATAAGCGCCACCAGCTTGGGCCGGGCATGTACTCGTCAGCCGATTCAATCACGCGCCAGTACTGCTCGTACATGGCTCTGCTGGGATACTGATCCGTGCCGAACAACACGCGATCGCGGTACTTGGTGATGAACTTTGCGGCCGCCTTGGGCTGGCGCCCGATCTCATAACTGCGGGCCGCGATGTCGAGGTACAAGTTCGAAAATCGATCCATGGCCTTGCTCAGGCTGGCAAGATCATTGCCCTGGTTGGACAGGTGGCACAGGATAAAGGTGTTTTTGGGATGCCGGGCCAGCAGGCGATCCCTGATCTCAAGCAATTCGTCATACGATGCCACGTTCTTGCCATGCTGGTTGTATTTTTGGGCGCCGGGCAGGCGCTCCTGATGATTGTCAATCGGCCTCCATGCTGATGGATGATCAGCCACATGCAGGTTGGCGGGGAGATTGAGCTCGGCCGCTCTTTGCCAGAACAAGTCGAGACGGGGATCGTCCGGGTGCAGGCGCTTCCCCGGTGGCGCAGTCAGGCTGGGAGGAACCCCGGTCTTCGGATCCGGGGTGAATTCACGGGCATAGCCCGATCCCTTGTCGGACAGTTCGCCGAGGCCGCGAGCGCCCTTCTTGTAGACGCGATCGAGCTCGGCGACCGCGCGCTGCGGGTAGTCGAGAGCGTCGACGTTGTCGTTGTAGATGCCGGCGTAGAGCACAAAGCGCGTCGGATATGGTTTCAGGTACAGCTCGACAAGCTTGTCGAATTCCTCCCCGACGACGCCGGCCAAGATGACCGATACGTCGACGCCCACGGCGTCCATCGTCGCGACCCACTTGGCAATGTCGTCCGGGTTTTTTTGATACGCGTGCGAATGAACGTCGATGACCGGAAAGCGGGCGGTCGGGATCTTGGAAACCGGAACGACCAGCGAGGAGTCGGGCTTCCAGTCTTTCAGGAGGATGGCCCCGGCGGCTTTGACGGCGCTGTCGCCGCCTGAGGTGGATGCTGCGGCCTTCGCGTCGGGCTTGGGCGTGGGTGGCGAGTCGGCCAATGCACTGGTGCCGAGGACGGCAGCAACAAGCGCAAGCACTGCGCGGTTAGCGCGGACAACCCAAGATCGACCGGTGGCAACGTGTCGCAGGTTTCTCATGACGGTCCCCGTCTAACTCCTCAGGTTGCTGGCCAGGGCCGCATCGGGGTTGGCCAGCCCAAGGGTCGCGTATTTCTCAGGATCCTCGAAGAGTCCTCGCATGAGCGCGAGCGAACGGCCAGCATAAAGACCATCGTTAACTCGTTCATCGAGGGTCCAGCGGACTTCGATCACGTCTGTCATCGACGTTGTCCCGTCGCGGGCGGGCGTCGCCTGTTTTCGCGCGGTGCCAAGGACGGCGAACATGCCCGCCGTGCCGTACTCGTAGAGGTGATGGAACGTTCGATCGAGGCCGACCGAACCCAGGTTCGCCACGAACAGACTCGTGTACATCGGATCGGGATCGATCATGAAAGCCGGCATCAAGTTGAAGGCATCGAGCCAGCCTGCAAGTTTCATCACTCCTCGAAGCGCCCAGCCGGGAAACTTGGTGAAGAAGGCGACTTCCTTGTCGACCTGACGGCCAGGACCGTGGCGCCCCTCTTCAATCGACTCGATGATGCGCCGTGAGCAATCAGCGAAAGTCTCTTCCTTGAAGAAGGGCAACTTCACCGTGACCAGGGGCGCATCCTCGGCGATTTCTTTCTTGGCGGCGAAGGACAGGAACATGCCCTTGCGCTGATAGAGCCTGCCCCCGGAAACGAATCGGTTCATTCCTGGGCGCTCGGCGAGCGCCTGCCCACAGCTCCACAGGAAGTAGTGAAACAACGTCGCCGGGCGCTCTGCCGTGCGCTGGTGATTCAGCGTGCGCAAGAACGCACGGGTCCTGGTGATGTCGTACGTGGCCTCGTGATAGACGCAACTCTCGTTCCGCCCCCGCATGAGGTACGGCATCATGATGCGAACCGGCGATTCGCCCACCACCAGATCTCCGTCCGGCCTACGAAACAACGGCACGTCGTCCTCTCCTTCTGAGCCGCGCGGAGCCTTGGTGATGAAACACCGTCAGGAGACCTCGGTTGCGCCTTCGCTGTCGGACTGGTGGTGCGTTGCCGCAGAAGGGCTGCGCCCGGGCGGCAGAACCTTGGCCAGTTCCTCGGCCAGGGCATCGGCGGTGTAGCGAAGCTGTTCTTCGCTGTGCGCTGCGGTGACGAAAAACCGAAGGCGCGCCAGGCTTTCTTGCACCGCCGGATAGATGATCGGAAAGACATGCACGCCGCGCTTGAGCAACCCCTCGGCCAGACGAATGCACGCGTACGAGTTGCCGACCATGCACGGCACGACCGCCGAAGCGACGCCGTCGCCGGTGTCGATTCCGCGCTCGTGGCACTGGCGCAGGAAGTAGCGCGCGCGCTCCTGGACGGTGCGGGCGCGTTCCGGCTCGGCTTTCAAGATGCGCAAGGCCGCCAGGGCCGCCGCGGCGTTGGTGGGGCTCATGCCAACGCTGTAAATGAATCCGGGAACCGAGTACTTGAGGAACTCGACCAGCGCCGCGCTGCCTGCGATGTAGCCGCCGCAACTGGCAAGCGTCTTGGACAGGGTGCCCATCCACAGATCCACGTCGCGCCGATCGACGCCGAAGTGCTCGCCCACGCCGGCGCCGGTGGCACCGAGAACGCCGAGCGAGTGCGCCTCGTCGACGAACAGCAGCGCACCGTATTTTTTCTTTAGCGCGATAAATTCGGGCAGCGGGCCAATGTCGCCGTCCATGCTGTAGACACCCTCGACGGCGATCAGCACCCGACGCACCGAGGACCGCACCTCGCGCAGAATGCGCTCGAGCGCCTGGTGATCGTTGTGCGGAAACGAACGCCGCTTGCTCCCCGCGAGGCGCGCCCCACCGAGGATGCTGTCGTGCGCGAGCGCATCGTGGAGCACGAGATCCTCCGGCCCGAGCAAATGGCCGATCACGCTGACGTTGGTCGCGTGGCCACCGACCATGACCACGCAATCCTCGGTTCCGAGGAAAGACGCCAGTTCCTTTTCCAGCTCGGCGTGAATGGGCTTCTGTCCGCCGGTCACGCGGCTGGCCGAGACCGACGTGCCGTAGTGTTTGACCGCCGCGGTCACCTCGTCGGCGATCTTTGGGTGGCCCGACAAGCCGACGTAGTTGTACGACGTGAAGTTGATGTACTCGCGCCCGTCGATGAGCGCGGTCGCTCCGGTGCTGCCGTCGAGCGTGCGGAAGTACGGAATGTCGATACCCGCAGCACGCGCGAACTCGATCTTGGTCCGCAGGTCTTTGACCTCGGGAAAATCTTCGATGCGGTAGGTGGCTGTATCGACCGAAGGCGACTCGACGCCGACCACGAGTTCAGCGCGCAGGCCGCGCATCTGCACGAGCGAGACGCCCTGGTCGGTGACCAAGTCGACATCGCCTTCAAAACGATCGCCGTCGGCGCGCCGCAGCGAAGCGATGCACGACAGGCGCGCACCAGGCGGAATCGGAGCGCGGAAGCGAATCTGCTGCACGCCAAGCGGCAGGCCGATGCGGCCATGGTGAACGACGGCCCAGTACGCGCACAACTGGAGGGCCCCATCGACCGCCAGGAGCCACGCGGTGTGCGCGTCGGTGGTGGAGCCGCCGGCGGTGACCACGCCCTCGACGTGCCCGGCAGACACGGACGTCACGCTTTGCACCGAACGCAAGCTTGGACCGTGGAAGGTATGCCGCGCGTAGAAGTCCGCCAGCGGCAACGACACCGGCACACTCTCGGCGGGCGCCTGCACCGGCGCCAACCAGCCGGCCGCGGTGGCCACACGAGCCCGGTAGGCGACCGGTGATTTGCTCCCCGGCAACAAGAGCTCGACCGACGCCTGTCCTTGCCCGTCGGCGCGCTCCTCGGCCATCGCACGGGCGACGACCTCGGTGGTTTCGTCCGTGGCAATCACGCCACGAACCACCGCCAGATCGAGCAACTGACCCAGCGCCCCGGCCGAGATGACGCCAGTTTCGCGGGCTGCCTCCAACATCAGATCTGCGGCCGCCGCCATCGGCAGGACGGGTCTATCGCCAAGCCGGTGGTCATCAAGGTAAGGGTGGCTCTGCCGCGATAGGCGCGTGTACACCAGCGCGGCGGACGCCCGCAAGGCCATGTTCGCGCCCAGCAGCACCTCGCCCGACGGCGCATTTGGCGTCGCAAGTTCGGCCACCACGCGGGGAAGCGCCACTTCGTCGCTGACGAAGGTCACGCCGCCGGTGCGCATTTCAGCTCGAATGGCCTCGGGGAGGCCCGCGATCATCGAGCTGCCCTGCCACGGCGGCAAGTCGAGGGCGACCACGCGCACGCCGACCCGCTCTGCCGCCCAGGCAACCGCCATGCGCCCAAGGGCATGGTTCGCCGCCGAGTAGTCGGTCTGGTTGGCGTTGCCGAAGCGACCGGCCCACGAGGTGAAGCTGAGGAAGACCCTGACCGGATCCTTCGCCAGCGCGTTCCACAGCGACAGCGCCCCGGCCACCTTGGTGTCGAACACGCGACCAAAGGTGTCTGCGTCTTTGCGGCCAACGGGCCCGTCGGCGACCACGCCGGCTGCATGCACCGCGAGTTGAATCGGGCCGAACGCGGCGCGCCCGCGCAAGAGGGCATGCGCCACGGCCGTTGCGTCGCGAACATCGCAGGAGAAATAGCGCGCATCACCCCCGGCGGCTTGAATGTCTGAAATGCATCTCTTGATGCCTGCATCTTCGCCGCGCCTGCCGAGCAGGATGAGGCGCGCGCCATGCCGCCGGGCAAGCTCGAGCGCCAGCCGACCACCAAGGCCATGCGCACCGCCGGTCACTGCCACGACGACGCCACGGTCAATGCTGCCCACGGCCGCAGGCAAGGCCACCGGCCGGAGCACCGGCGACAAGCGTGTGCCACCGAGATGACAAACTTCTCCACCGGTGTCGGTGCCAGCGAGTTCACCGAGCAAACGTTCGGCGACAGCTTCGGCACCCTCGCGAACGTCGAGTTCCACGGACAGAACCCGGGATGACAACCATTCACGCGCCAGGGCCTTGCCGAATCCAGGTACGCCCGCCGTGGCCAGGCCGGCATGCGCGAACACCAGCGCCGAGGGGCGCGCCCCCTCGAGCCGACGCGCCAGTTCAGCGGCCCGCAGCGCCACCCCGACCAGCGCGCCAGCCGTTGCAGGAGTTGAGGCCGCATCGAGCGCGCGCAGGTCCACCACGGTCGCGCCAGCGTGGGCCTCGGGCAGTCCGTGCGAGACCTCCTCGACCGACAGGCCGGCGGATTCGAGGCGCCGACGCAACGCCGCAGAAACACCGATGCCATCCGCAATCAAGACAACCGGTCCGCGCAAGGAATCGAGGTTCGGCATCGCGGCGACCGTTCGCTCCTGGAATTCCACCGCGTAGCGCGCCAGGCTTTCGGAGCGAACGGCAGCCGTCGCCACTCGCGGCTCAGTTTTGAGGTTCGAGGTCTGCGCCAGATGCCGCGCCAGGTCGCCGATGCTCAGATCGTTTGCGAACAAGGAGCGCGGCGGCGGCGTCACGCCGGGAAGGGCCTCTTGCAGTCCCGACATCAACTCAACCACCATTAATGAGTCAAACCCCAGGTCACTACCGAGGCGCGTCGCGGAGCCAAGCTTGGTCGTCGGATGTGCCGTGATGCGGGCCACGATGTCGATGATCCTGGCCTCGATGGCGGAGATCCCGGGGCCGGAACCGGCGGCCTGCGATCCACCGGTGGCCCCGCGCGAAGTGGACTCCGGCGCGGCTCCCCGTCCGTTGGAACCGCCGTCGGCGTGACTGCCGTTGGCGCGGGGCGCGCTGTCGGCGAGCACTGGCGCTGGCGCTGACGATCGAACCTGGGGCCATTCGCGGCGCGCGTCCTCGCCAACCGGGGAGCCGACGAGAATCGTCGCCGATGCAAGGCCGCCACCGGCCGCACGCGCGAGAACCTCGTTCTGTTCCCGCAATAGCGCGGACTGGGCGTCGACCTGTTTCTGGAACAGCGCCGCCAAGGCCGCGAGATAAGGGCCGTTCGCGGCAACGTCCGCGCTCGCGTTCGCGTTCGCAGGCAGCTCATGATCGCGCTTCACGTTGCTTGCTTCGCTCGCCTTGGCGCCGCCGTCAAGAGCCACGGTGGCAGCGGCGGATTCCGGCTCCGGTGCCCGAACCGGCCAGAGTGGCCGAACGTCGAGCAACGAGGGTGGCAACGCCGGCACCATCGCAACGTCCATCCCGTCGTGCAGGCCCGCTGGATCGAGGGGAATGCCCAGGACCCAAAGTTGGCCGAGTGCTCCAAGAAACGTCACGGAACGATCGGGCACGGTGCTCGACAGGGTCATCGTCAATGCGTCGTGACCACCTGCCAGGGTGGCCTGCGCCATGGTCGCGAGCGCAGATCCCGCGCCCATCTGCACGAAAATATTCGCGCCGCGCTTCGCGCAAACTTCGACCGCGCCGGCAAAATCCACTCGCGCGGTGGCGTGGTCAGCAAAAATCGCCCGCGCGGTCGGCAACTCCGTGGCATCGGCGGCGGGCCTTATGGCCGACACGAGCGTGCAGCGCGCCGGGCCAAGCGGCAGCGCGGCGACGAGCGGGTCGAGCAACGCGCGCAGCGGTTGCATCTGCGGCGAGTGAAACGCGTGTGAAACCCGAAGGCGCGTCGCGCGAAATCCCGCTGCTGCAAGCCGTACCTCGGCGGCCGCGACGCCGCTCTCGGTGCCGGAGATCACAACCTGGCGGGGATGATTCAGGTTCGCGAGGACAACGCCCTGCGCTTCATCGACAAACCGCTCGACCGACGCGGCGTCACCTGCCACCGCGGTCATCGCGCCGGGTTCCTTGAGTGGAAGGCCGGCGATCAGGCGCCCCCGGTCGGCCACAAAAGACACCGCGGCGGCATCATCGGCGATGACGCCCGCGTCCGCCGCGGCGGCGAACTCTCCGAGCGAGTGCCCGGCTGCCCATTCCGGCCGCAGACCCAGGTGGCGCACGAACTTTGCCAGCGTTAGCGCCACCGCGGCGACGGCCGGCTGGCAAACCTCGGTGGCGGTCAGATCGGCGAGTGCGTCGGCAGGCTTCACCTCAAGGGCGGGGTACAGGTACGACAGCAGCGGCCGAGGCAGTCCCGCAGCAGCGGCGGTCAAACGCTCGAGTTCCTGTTTGAAGAACGGAAATCGGGCGAAAAGATCCGCGCACATCCCCGGTGCCTGCAGGCCCTGACCCGGGAACAAAAACGCCACGCGGCGCTGATCCGGCGGCCGTGGCTTGGCGGCAAAGAACACGCCGACCGGCATGGCGGTGCCCGTCTGAAGCGCCGCGCCCAGGGAAGGCAGGCGCTCGCTAAGGTCCGCGAGGTCACGCGCCACGAACGCGAGGCGCGCGACCTCGGTGCGGCGGCGAGCCAAGGTGTGCGCGATGTCGGCGAGATCGACGTCGGGCGGCAGGAGGCCAAGCGACGCCGCAAGATCGAGCACCGTCGTGCGCAGAAGCTCGGGAGTCGGAGCCGACAACACGATGAGTTCAGGTGCTGGCTCGTCCGCGCGGGACTCGAGCGAAATTGGCCCGGCCGGAACTGCGATTTGAACGCGGCGGCGGCGGTGCGGCGTGGGCTCTTCGAGGACAACGTGAACGTTGGTGCCACCGAAGCCGAACGCATTGATGCCGGCGCGGCGTGGATGGTTGAGCGGCGACGGCCACTCGTGGACCTCGCGCGGCACGTGCAAGCCCACGCGATCGAGTTCGAGTTCCGGCCTGGGCACACCAAAGCCCGCCTGGGGTGACAACTGCCGGTGCGTCAGACAAAGCGTTGCCTTGATGAGGCCCGCGATGCCCGCGGCGCTCATGCTGTGGCCGATGTTCCCCTTGACGGATGTGACCGCACACTCGGTGCGTCGGCCGCCGCCGATGCAATCTCGGAACGCCGCGATCTCGGTCGCGTCGCCCACGGGGGTCGCGGTGCCGTGCCCTTCGAGAACACCGATGGTCGTGGGCAGGACACCGGCGTCGGCGTAGGCACCATTGAGGGCGGCAAGTTGTCCTTCGCGCTTGGGCGTCATCGGGCCTTCAGCCTTGCCATCGCTGCTGGCGGCCACTCCACGAATCACGGCGTGGATCCGATCGCCAGCGGCGATGGCGTCTTCCTCGCGGCGAAGGATCATCGCGCCGATGCCCTCGCCGATGAAGAAGCCGTCGGCCCTTCCGTCGTACGGGCGACAACTGTCGGTGGGCGACAACGCCCCGATGCGCGAAAACCCGACCATGTCGTCGGGCGTGAAGATCATGAAAACGCCGCCCACGACCGCCGCGTCGATGAGGCCCGCGCGCAACTGCCAGACCGCCTCGTGCACGGCGATCAGCGCTCCGGAACAGGCGGCGTCGGTGGTGAAGGAAGGACCGCCGAAATCGAAGCATTGGCTGACGTTGGCCGCCACCATGTTCATCAAGGTGCCGACCATCGAGTAGGCCTGCATGGGGGTGACGCGGTCGACGGCGGCGAGCCCGGCGGTGGGGCCGTTGTCCGGGACCGAGCCGTAGACTCCGGCCATCAGTTGCGCGGATCGCATCCGGACGGTGAGGAGGTCCATGAAGTCGGACACCGTTGCACCAACGAAAACCCCGGTGCGCGACCGCGGGAAGGGGCGTGTCGCGTAGCCGCCGTCTTCCATGGCGACGCGAACGGCATCGAGAAACAGTCGTTGCTGCGGATCCATGACCTTGGCCCGACGGGGCGTCATGCCGAAGAACTCGGGCGCGAAGTCGCGCGCGCCTTCGATGTACGCGAACTTGCGCCCGTAAGTCTTGTTGTGGTCGCGGCCGCCGTTCTCGCTATAAAACAGGTCGTGGTTCCAGCGTTCTGCGGGGATCGGTTTGGCGCAGACCCGGCCGGTTCGAATGACGTCCCAGAACTCGCTCAGGTTGCGCGCACCCGGGAACTGGCCGCTCATCCCGACGATGGCGACGTTGCCTTCCAGCCTGGATTTGCTGGCGGAGCTCACGCAATTCTCCCGGTTTCTTGCAACCAGGCGAGCGTGGACGCGAGGGCATCGCGCGCAGGCCGGAAGGTAACGCCAAGTTCGCGTTGTGCCTTGCCTGAATCGACGAACCAATACCGCGTCGCGTACGGGATGACCCGCGGGTTGAACGGCAATGGCACGCCGAAGACGAGCCCACCCCTGGCGACGCCGCGGATAATCGCGTTGGGCAACTGGACCACGCGCTTCTTGAGGTGGAGCAGTTCCAGCGTCAATTCGGCAAGTTGCCGAACCGTCAGATTCTCGCCGCCAAGAATGTAACGCTCGCCGCAGCGGCCGCGCTCGAGCGCCCGCACCACGCCCAGCGCGACGTCATCAACATGGGCAACGCTCGTACCGCCTGCACAAACCATGACGGGCGAACTCTTGGCGAAGTCGATGAGGTTGCCCGCCGTCACCAACGCCGTGTCGTGGGGGCCATAGACCTCGGCCGGATTGACGATGGTGACCGGCAGTCCCTCCGCAGCGAAGGACATGCAGATCTTTTCTGCGGCCCGTTTGTGGTTCGAATAGGACAGCCCAGCGCTCTCAAGTTCGAAAGGTGCGTTTTCGTCAAACACCTTCGGCTGGTCGGATCCATTGACCGCCGCCGCGGTCGACACGAAGACAACCTTGCGCAGGCCAAGGTCACGGGCGCATTCGAGCAAGTTGCGCGTGCCGCCCTCGGTCACATCTTTCATCATCGGCGAATCGATCTGATCCCACGACGAAAGGCCGGCCAGATGCACCGCCGCCTGGCAACCCTTGGCCGCCTGGCGCAGCGACTCCTTGTCGCGCATGTCCCCGGCGGCGCGGTCGTACGTCACACCGGCGAGTCGCGCGACGTCGCTGGTCGCGCGCAGCAGACAGCGGAGGTTGGCCCCCGCCTCGCGCAGCTTGCGCGCCACCACTGAGCCGATGAAACCGTTCCCACCGGTGACTAAAACCGTGCTGCCGGCGAGAGGAAAAGGTGCCTCCGCACCCGGGGAAGTCGATGGTGCCGTTGATCTCGTTTCTGGCATGGGAAGGGTGGCGACGAGGGTGTGCCGTGCCGCGTTGGGACGCAAGTGTAATCACGTTCCAGAAGAACGCCACCCGGATCCGCGTCTGAGTCACCAGGCCCCGTGGTAGATGGAGACTCGTGATGCTGGGGAACGCCTATCGCCGTTTTGTTGCGTTCGCTTGCGCGCGGCCACGCGTCGCGGCAGCGCTGCTGGCGCTTGCCTGCCTACCGGCCTTGGGATTGACGGCTCGCTTCTTCGCCAACGTGGACGCCGGCCTACAGGAACTCCTGCCTCGAACATCTCCCAGCGTGCGCGCGCTTGAGCAGATCCACAACCGTCTGGGCAGCCAGGCGCACTTGACCATCATCGCGCAGTCACCCGACGCCGACACCAATCGGCGCTTCATCGACACACTCGGAGAACGGCTCCTGCGGCGGCGAATTCCCGAAGCGCGCTCCATCCAGATCGACGTCAAGAAGGAACGGACGTGGTTGCAAGATCGCGCGCCGCTGCTGGTGCCCGCCGACAAGTTCGACGAACTCATGCGCGAGGTGGATGCCAGCGTCGCCAAGGCCAAAGCGGTGGCCAATCCGCTCTTCGTCGACCTCGATGCCGAACCGGCCCACCAAACCGCCGAGTCGCGCTGGACCAACTTGCGCGCCCGGGTCGAACGCGAAACCGCCACTTATGATCGCTTTGCACACGGCTACCTTGAAACGCCCGATGGGAAGACCATCGTCGCGCTGGTCTGGCTGGCCGGATCGGAGGTCGACATGGGGCCTTCGACGCGCCTGTTTGCGGCCGTCGAGGAAGAGGTCGCGTCCATCAAATCAGCGTTTGCCAGTGTGCGCGTCGCTTACGCGGGCGACGTAAAAAACCTCCTTGAAGAGCACGACGCGATACTGGCGGATCTGTCGCTGTCGTCGGTGCTGGTCTTCCTGATGGTCAGCGGCCTCGTCATTATCTACTTCCGCTCGCCGCGCAGCGTCCTTGTCGTGTTGCTCGGAGTGGTGCCTGGTCTGCTGTTCACGTTCGCGATTGGCAGCCTGCTGGTCGGGCACCTCAACTCGAACACGGCGTTTCTTGGTTCCATCATCGCTGGCAACGGGGTGAACTATCCCCTGCTCTTCCTCGCCTACTTCCGGGCGCGCTCGCGCTCGGAGCCACTCGAAGACGCGATGATGGCTGCGGCGAAGAACGCGCTGCCCGGAACCCTCGGAGCCGCGGCGACGGCCTCGGCGGCCTACGCCGGCCTGGCGGTTTCCAACTTTCGCGGGTTTTCGCAGTTCGGCTGGCTCGGCGGCGTTGGCATGCTGACGACCTGGGCACTGACCTTCGTGGCCGTGCCGATCGCCGTTGCTCTGCTCAAGCCACCGCGGCAAGCCGAGCAGTCCAGCGCGGTTCAGCGTGGCCTTGAACGCTTTTTTGCGCGCCGTCGCAGCCCCTACGTCGCGGCCATTGGCTTCTCGTTCGCCGCGCTCGCGCTCGCCGGTGCCGGCGTTGTGCGCGGTCAGCAGACGGGAATCTACGAGATGCACCTTGATGCCCTCCGCAACCGGGAGTCCCTCTTGTCGGGTAGCGCTTCCTGGGAAGCCAAGATGAATGAGCTCTTCGGTAGCTGGATCAATCCGGTCGTGGTCATGGTCGACGATCCGGCGAAGCTGGAGCCTGCGGCGAAGGAGTTGCGGCGCGCGCTTGCGGGTGGGCCGAACGAACCGCCAGCGGTCGATCGCATCGAGACCATCAATCAGTACCGCCCATCGCCGGCGGAACAGCAACGACGTCTGACCGTACTCGCCAGCCTGCGCAAGAAACTCGATGCGCTGCCGACCGACGCCGTGCCACCCGACGCGCGCGCGACCATCGACAGGTGGCTGCGCCCCGGCCAACTGGAGACCATCACCCTGGAGCAGGTTCCAGAACTCCTCTTGCAGGGCTTCCGCGAGGTCACAGGCGAAGTCGATCGTGCGGTGCTCCTGTACCCGTCGATCAAGATCGACTACGCGGACGGCGTGAACATGACGATGCTGGCCCGCAAGATCGAGGCTGCCAGGCTCCCGGAAGGCACCATCGCTGGCGGCGCGTTCTTGTTCATGACCGAGGTGCTGCGTCTGGTCCGGGACGAATCGGCGCGCGTGATCCTGGTGGTGTGCGTCCTGGTGGCTGTCGTTCTGTTGCCCTTCTTTTTCCGCCAGCCGCGGCGCATTCTGATCGTGCTCGCCACGGTGACGCCGGTCGCCTTCGCCGCGCAAGCCATCACCCTGGCACTGGGCATGAAGATCAACATGCTGAACTTTGCTGCGGTGCCCATCACCATTGGCGTCGGCGCGGACTATGCGCTGAACCTGCTGGGCGCGATGAGCACCCTGCGCATCGACGCGCGCGGCGCCTGCGCGCGGATGGGCGGCGCGATCTTGCTCTGTTCGCTGACCACCATCGTCGGCTACGCGTCGCTGCTGGTGGCGCAATCGGGCGCGCTGCGCAGTTTTGGCTGGGCCGCGGTCCTAGGCGAGGTCATGGCCGTGGCCACGGTTCTCCTGGTGCTACCGGCCGCGCTACCAAGGCTTGCTCAAGCCGACAGCGCCGTGGCAGCGGGCCAGGTCGTCCCAGAACCGGGGGTACGTCTTGCTGACGCATCCCGGGTCTTCGATGCTGACGCCCGCACGGACTAGCCCGAGCACGGCGAAGCTCATCGCCATGCGGTGATCGCGGTAGGATCGCACCACCGCCGGAGTCACCGCCCGGGGCTCGATGCGCAACCAGTCGTCGCCGTGAGTCACGTCCTGACCCAGGCGGCGCAGCTCGGCCACGGTGGCCGCCAGCCGATCGGTTTCCTTGATGCGAATGTTCGCCACGTTGCGGATCCGCGTCGCGCCATCGGCCGCCACCGCCGCTGCTGCAAGCGTCATGACCGTGTCCGAGATGTCGTGCATGTCCACGTCGAGTCCAGCGAAGCGTCCGGTGCCGGTGATCGTCGTGCTGTCCGCAGCTCGCTCGACGCGGGCACCCGCCTGTTCCAGCAAGTCGGTGAAGGCGACATCGCCTTGCAACGCCGACGCTGCGAGACCGGGAACCGTGATGCGCCCGCCGGTGATGGCCGCCGCTGCGAACGCATAACTCGCCGACGATGCGTCCGGCTCGACCAGGTAGGAGTGCGCGGTGTATGCGGCGATCGTCCGGATCCGGAATGCCGTTCCGTCCGCTCCGGAAACATCATCCACCCGTCCGCCGAACGCCCCAATCATGCGGCGCGAGATCTCGACGTAGGGTCGGCTGACCAGCGAGCCTTCCACCTCAAGAACGGTCTCGTGCTCGCCGACTGCTGCCGCCATCATGAGCGCGGAGAAGTACTGACTGGAACTATCTCCGCGCATGCGCACCCGCCCGCCCCGCATGCCCCCGCCGTGGACGGTGAGCGGCGGACAACCCGTCGCGCAGTCCACGCGCAGGCCAAGGGCCGTGAGACCCAGGACGAGATCCGCGATCGGGCGTCGGGCCATGTCGGCATCGCCCACCAGCGTGACCGGGCCGGGGACGTGACCAGCGAGCGCGGCGAGAAAGCGTACCGTGGTGCCACTGTTGCCCACGAACAGCGGGCCCGACGGCACCCGCAGTCGTTCGCGGCCACCATCGACGATCCACGTCGTCGGATCGCTCTCGGTGATCGAGATGCCAAGCGCCTCAAGGGCCACCCGCATGTGTCGGGTGTCATCGCTGCGCAGCACGCCCGACAGGACGCTGCGCCCTGCTGCGAGCGCGGCGAGTACAAGCGCGCGGTTGGTGATGCTCTTGCTGCCAGGTACACGCCACACCAGCGTGGGTGCCGAGGGAAGCGGCGGAATCGTCAGGGGGCCGACCGGAATCATCGGGTTGGGCGTTTGGGCCTCGGTGAGTATGGCCGCAACGGCGCGCCGTGGCCCTGCCCGTTCGGTCGCCTTGGCGTGCCGTGGCCCTGCCCGTACAGACGCTGGGGCGGTGCGGGCGGACGAGGCCCCGCTCCGTGCGGCCTCGCGTGTGGTCGCGACGACGGCGGCGGTGCGTGTGGTCGCGACGGCGGCGGCGGTGCGTGTGGTCGCGACGACGACGGCGGCGGTGCGTGTGGTCGCGACGGCGGCGGCGGTGCGTGTGGTCGCGACGGCAACCCCTGCGCCGGCACGATCTCAACGTGTGGGGCGCGCGGATCGGAACGGCTGGCGGCAAGCGCAAAGTCGCCCGCCGCTTGCGCGGAAATTTCGAACGTGGATCCGTCCGGCCCCACGCGAATGGCACCGACTTCTTTTCGGGTCACACCGCCGCGGCGGCAGATCAGAGGCAACAACCACTTGGGCTCTGCCTTGGCCGCAGCGCCGAGATTGATGCGAAAGAGCACGGCACCGTCCCACCCCGACCGTGCATCGGGGCCAGCTCCAGCACGAGCGGAAACGGGGAGACCACCCGGCCCATCATGGCGGCCGAGATCGACGGGATGAATGGGCATCGCCCCCGGCAAGCGGGCGGTCTCTCGCCGCAGGAGCAGCTTCACCAGATCCTTCTCGGCCAGGCGCGCGCGCAACAAAGCGGCGAATTCGTCGATGGCATCGTCGCCGCGACCTTCGGCCGAGCCCGCGGATTTTGCTTCCTCGATCAGGAGTGAGGCCAGACGCTCGTGCGCGACCCGGCGAACGTCGGCTTCCATCGGCGGTGGAGTCCATTGGACCTTCGTGCGACTGCCCGAGAGCAGCCGTTCGGCCTTGCGTCGCTCGGCCGAATCGGCAATGACGACGCTGGTGCCCTTCTTCCCGGCGCGGCCCGTGCGCCCGCTTCGATGGGTGAGCGAATCGACGTTCTCGGGTAAGTCCGCGTGAATCACCACGTCGACATCCGGCAGGTCGAGGCCGCGCGCCGCGACGTTGGTTGCCACCAGCACCCTCGCCCGTCCATCGCGCAGCGCCTCGATGGCGCGGTCCCGTTCTCCCTGGGCGCGATCGCCGGCGATCGCCGCTGTGCGAAAACCGCGATCGACCAGACGCTGGTGCAGCAGGCTCACGCTCTCCCGCGTGCGGCAAAATACAATCGCCTTGCCGTCGCCGGCCGTGAGCAACACGTTCACCACCGCGGCGAGGCGATCGGACGCACGCACCAGATGCGCCACGTATCGAATGTCCGCGTGTTCCTCGGCGTGGCCGCCCGGACGCGGATCAACTCGCACGGCTTGTCGTTGGTATGCGGCGGCCAGGCGTTCGATGGGCCGCGGCAGGGTCGCGGAAAAAAGCACGGTCCGGCGCGACGCCGGTGATTTGCTCAGCAGGTATTCCAGATCTTCCTTGAACCCGAGATCCAGCATCTCGTCGGCCTCGTCCAGCACCAGCACGGTCAACGCAGACAGATCCAGGGCACCTCGCCGGTGCAAGTCCACCAGTCTGCCTGGAGTGCCGACGACGACATCCAATCCCAGTCGCAACGCGCGCAGATCGGGCCCGACCGCCGTGCCGCCCGTGAACACCCCGAGGCGCGTCTTCGCGTCGGCAAATAGCCAGCCGAGTTCGCCGCCTACCTGCGCCGCCAGCTCACGCGTCGGGGCAACCACCAAAGCGCGGGCGAGCGCCCCTCCACGCGACGCCTCCGTGCCCAGCGAATCGGCGATCAAAAGGCCAAAGGCGATGGTCTTGCCCGAACCGGTTTGCGACGACACAAGGAGGTCGCGTCCCGCCAGCTCGGGGGCGAGCACCGCAGCCTGCACCGAGGTTGCAGTCCCGTAGCCGCGCCGCGCGAGCGCCACGCCCAGGGGCGGCAAGACCGGAAGTTCAGAGAATGCAGTCAAGATCCGCGCACCGTGTCACGAAGCGGCCCGCCAAGCCAGGTCTATCGTACACGCGGGCGCACGATGCTATAAGCGTTGCCTCGCAACATGATCCAGGTCCGCGATCTCACGAAATACTACGGCGAGCACGCAGCGGTTCGAAACCTGAGTTTCGATATCCAGCGCGGCGAAGTGATCGGTTTTCTCGGCCTCAACGGTGCCGGCAAGAGCACCGCGCTCAAGATTCTGAGTTGCATCCTGTTGCCCACCTCAGGCTCCGTCAGCATCGACGGAATAGATGCCCTCGCAAGACCGCACGACGTTCGCAAACGCCTCGGATTTCTGCCCGACACGCCACCGCTGTATGCCGAGATGACGGTTGGTCGCTACCTGGCATTCGCCGCCCAGCTTCGCGGCGCCAAGACGAAATCGGTGTTGGGGCTGGTGGCGGAGGCCGAAGCCAAGACGGGCCTTGTCGACGTCCACGGCGAGATCATCGCCAACCTGTCGCATGGTTACAGGCAGCGGGTCGGGTTGGCGCAGGCGCTCGTACACAAGCCGACGTTGCTCATTCTCGATGAGCCGACCACGGGCCTGGATCCGCTGCAAATCGTCGAGATGCGCGCTCTTATTCGCGGACTCCGCGGCGAACACACCTTGCTAATCTCCAGTCACTTTCTCGCCGAGATCAGCCAGACCTGCGACCGCTTGCTGGTCATCCAGCAAGGAGAAATCGTCGCTTCGGGGACCGAGGCGGATCTTGGTGCCGCGATGGGCTCGGTCACCGATATCGAAGTGACGGTGCGGGCGGCGTCGCCGCCAGTGCTGACCCTGGCCAACGGCGTGCCCGGCGTGTTGCAGACCATCGTCACGCTTGAGGCGGAGGGCGAGACCGCGCTGCGCGTTCGCGCCAGCGCAGACGTGCGCGCGGATCTGGTTCGCGCGCTGGTTGGTGCCGGGTTCGACGTTCTCCGCGTCGATCGCGGCTCGAATCGCCTCGAATCGATTTTCCTTCAGCTAGCGCGCGACGGCGCGGAGGGGCGGCCTTCATGACGGCGACCGAGCTGATCGTCCGCCGCGAGCTGGCGTCGTACCTGCGATCGTGGACCGGGTACATCATCGCAGCGGCGGTCATCTTCACCGACGCGCTGCTGTTCGTCGGCTTCGTCTTGCCCGGGCATGAAAAACGCTCGGGCGACGTCCTGTCGGCGTTTTTCTACATCTCGAGCGGCACGACGATGATTGCCAGCGTCTTCCTGTCCATGCGACTCATCGCGGAAGAGCGCCAGACCGGGACCCTGGTGCTGCTGATGTCATCGCCGGTGCGTGATCGGGACATCGTGCTGGGAAAGTTCTTGTCCGCCTGGCTTTTCCTCGCCATGACCACCCTTGCCACCGCGTTCATGCCGGCGTTGATTCTGGTGAATGGAAAGGTGTCATTTGGGCATGTGGTCGCGGGCTACACCGGTCTTCTGCTGCTGGGCAGCGCCGCGTTAGCGATCGGCACGGTCGGCTCGACGCTGGTGCGCACCCAGATCCTGGCGGTCATCGTTTCGGCCGCCATGGTGGTCACCATGATCTTGTTGTGGATGCTGGCGCCGGTGACGGAACGTCCCTTCCGCGACGTGTTCCTGTCCCTGGCCCTGTACCAGCGGCACTTTCCGCCCTTCCAGACAGGCGTCGTCCACCTGCGCGACGTGGCCTACTACCTCGGCGTCTCGTACTTCGCCTTGTTTGTCGCCACGCGCGTCCTTGAAGCCAGGCGGTGGCGATGAGCGCCGCACCGGCCCCTGGATTTCGGCGCGCCCGCAGCCCGTCGCTCTTCTACGGCGGCGGCATGCTGCTGATCTTCGTCGGTCAGCGCATCCTCGAGGTTGGCCTGCTGGCACACCTCGCATCCATCGTCGGCGCGCTTGCCGTCACGGGTGGGCTCGCCTGGCGATTGCGTCGCGCCCGGACCCGGCCCCCGGCAGAGCGCCCCGCCGAGCGCTCGCTCGCCACATTGTATGCGCTGGGCACTGCGGCCCTGATCCTCTACTTCCTCAACTCGGATCTGCTCGCGCTGGTCGGCGGCAAGACGCTTGAACAGCGCTTACCGCGCGTCGCCGGAATCATCACCGCGCTGTGGCCGGCGCTTTGGCTTGCTGCAACCCTGCCGGTGGTTCTGGTCGAGCTGGCGCTCGGAAGCATGGGTCGAGCGCCGCTGCTGGACCAGGGGCGCACCCGCGCCGCGATGCTGTCGGGCCTGGGCGTTGCCTTCGCGTTGACTTTCTGTTTTGCGACCAACTACGTCGCATCAGAGCGCGACGTCAAGATCGACCTGTCCTACTTCCGCAGCGCGAAGGCGGGCGATTCGACGAAAAAGATCGTTCGGGCCCTGGACAAGCCGGTGCAGATTTACCTGTTCTTCCCGCCCGCCAACGAGGTGCGCGAGGAAGTGGACAGCTACTTCTCGGACCTGACCCGCGAATCAAAGCTGCTCGTGATCGAGCACCTGGATCACGCTCTCGCGCCCGCGAAAGCCAAGACGCTGAACGTGTCGGGCAACGGAATCATCGTGGTGGCGCGCGACAACCTCAAGGAACAGATTCCGATGCCCCTGGCGCTCGAATCGGCCCGCTCGGCCCTCAAGACGCTGGACCAGGAAGTCAACAAGCGGCTGCTCGGCGTGACCCGCAAGGCCAAGGTGGCGTACCTGACCACCGGCCACGGCGAACGTTCGGCGAGCACGGTCGGCGAAACCGATCGGCGCAGCACGATCGGCAACTTGCGGCGCCTCCTCGTCGATCAGGGCTTCGAGGTCAAGGATCTTGGGCTGGCGCAAGGCCTCGGCACGGACGTGCCCGAAGGTGCCACGGCGGTTCTGATAGTAGGACCAGCGAAACCTTTCCTGCCCGAAGAGGAAACGGCATTGTCGCGCTACCTCGAACGCAAGGGCCGTGTCCTGATTGCAATCGACCCCGACAACGGGGCGCTGCTCACCAGCGTGCTCGCGGGGGTCGGCCTCAAGTTTCAACCCATCACTCTTGCCCATGACCGTGCGTACTGGCCGCGCGCCAACCTGAAAGCCGACCGGATCAACATCGCGACCGCAGCCTTTTCGTCGCACGCCTCGATATCCACCCTGCAACAACTCGGCGCACGGGCCCCGATCGTGATGCTGGGCGCTGGATACCTGGAAAAAAACGACAAGCCCACCGTGGGCCTGGTCAGCTCGTACTTCACCGTGCATGCCGACCCGGGGACCTGGAACGACATCAACGGCAACCTCGATCACGACGCCAAGGACGAAACCCGCCACCCTTACGAACTTGCCGCCGCCGCCACCTGGCGCAACGCCAGCGCTATCGGCGTGGAAGAAGAAGGTCGGCTGGTGGCGTTCGCCGACTCCGACTTTCTCAGCGACGTCCTCCTCGACAACTACGCCGGACCATCGTACCTGGCCCTCGATGCCGTCCGCTGGCTGGCGGGCGAGGAACAGATCGCCGGCACCATCTCCAACGAGGAAGACATCCCCATCGCGCACACGCGCAAGCAGGAACTGGTTTGGTTTTACCTGAGCATCGTCGTGGGACCTGGCATGGTCATTGCCATCGGGTTTGCGATGACGCGCCGACGCCGCGCCGCCCGGCCAAGGCCCAAGTCTCGCAGCGTTGCACCACCGGCACCCGAGCTGCCCCCCGGATCGTTGCCGGAAGTCGATTCAGCGCCGCCCGGAGGGACGCCATGAATGCCCGGCAGGTCGCCGCGCAGGGTTGCCTCGCGGGGGTGGCGCTCATCGCCAGCTATTTCACCTGGCAGCGAGAGCCCGAACTTGCATCAGGCGAGGTGTTCGCGCTCGACGTCACCAAGAACGACCTCGTGAAGGTGCGTTTCGAAAACGCCGAATTCAAGGCCTGGGCGGAACTGTCGCGCGGGACCGACGACGAAGGCCCGTTTGCCTACGTGACGATCAGTGGCCACGATATGTCCAACATCCCCATGCCGGCCGGACACCCTTCGATGGCGGTGAAGGTTCCCGACCGGAAGCTGCGCGGCAACCCTGCGGCGTTGAACCTGCTGGAACGATTCGCTCCGCTTCGCGCCAGCCGCGCCCTCGGCGTGCTCGACGCTGCCAAGCTCAAGGAGTTGGGCCTCGATAGCACCAAGAAGCGCATCGAGGTGACCGCTCGTGGCCGCAAGCAAGCGTTTGCCATCGTCCCCGCGCCGCCCGGCGGGACAGATCCTTACTTGCGCAACGAAACCGATGGCCGCGTGTTCATCGTTTCGCGCCAAGTCCTGACCGACCTGGAGTCGGCGCAGAACAACCTCGTCGATCGCGCGTTGCACGCCTTCCGTCTCGAGACCGTGGATCGAATCGGGATCAACGCGGCGGGGAAAAAGCGCGATTTCCAGACCAGCCGCGAGGGCGAGTTCCCTGGCCTGAAGTTTTCCGCCATCGGCTCACCGGATCAAACCGACCAGACGGTCAAGAACTGGCATGACCGGATCTGGGCGCTGTTTCCGACCGACGTGTACGGTCAGGGCGAGCTGCCACCACCAGGTGGCACTCCGCAAATCAAGCTGCGCCTCGATTACAGCAGCCGCGGGCGCGCCCTGGGCTACCTGGAGATTGCCAAACCCGGCGTCGAACCGCAGCCAGGACAATCAACCTCGGAGGCGGTGGCCGGGTCGGACGCGCTATTCGCGCGCAGCGAACATTCGGCCGGCTGGGCAAAGCTGTCGCCGGACGCGGCGAACCTGCTCAGCGAGGCCGAATCGATGGTCACGCGAAAGCAGTAGCGCCGTCTTCGGCGGTTGACGTTGCGCCGTGCCGAAGGAACAATGCGGGGTCGTGAAGCCCTTTATTGGCATCCTGGTCGCGCTGGCCTTGCTCGGCGGAGCCTTTTCGTTCACGCGCGCGCTGGAGACCAACCGCGTGACCACGGCCCGGGCGGAGGTTGGCAAGGCTGCGGCGCAGGCGCGACAGCACGCGGCCGATGCGATACGCCTTGCCCTCAAGGCGGCCGAAAATCGCGTAGCCACAGCGGCCGCCCTGCCGCAGCTATCGGTTCAACTGGGGCTGCTGCGGCAGAACCAACTGACGGGCGGGGTCGCAAAGACGCTCGAAGACTGGTTCGCGGACGAGCCGTTTTTTGAACCATTCCGCCGCGAGTTCTCGGCGGATGGACTGGCCGCGGATGGCAACACGCTTGACGTCGCGCACGGGATGGACGCCGCGACGCTCGCCGCCGACTTGCTGATCAACCGCGCGCGCTCTTCCGGCCTGACCTCAGAAGTGGTGATGGGTAGCCGCGGGCCGCACCTCGCGGCGGCGACTCCTATTGTCGTCGCGGGCCTGGCGACGGCACCGGTCCTGCTGCTGGCGCGACCCATGGATGCTACTTTTTTGAAGGAGCTGACCGACCGCGCTGGCGGTGCCGCGTTGCTCAGCGACGGACGCAGAGCGCTGCAGCAGACGGGGCACGCCGACGCGCTCGCGCACCTAGCGACGCTGGTGGGCAAGGAATCCTCCGGGGACGGTGCCGTTAATCCCGCCGGGGACTGGGCGGCCGCGATCTCGCCGCTGGCACCAGGGCTATGGCTGTTTTCCTATGCGGCGGCCAACGCGGATGCGGGCGCGGCCGGCAGCACCATCGGAATCTGGAAGACGATCGTCTGGTCTGTCGGCGGCCTTCTGTCGGCAATCGCCATCGCCCTCTCGCTGCGCCGCCCGCCCGTCGCAGGGACCGCCACCGGTCGAACCAGTGCAAAGATCGAAACCTCGAATGCCTACGGCAACACCATGATGGCCACCGCGCCGGATGCGGGCGGGAGCGTTGCCGTGGGCACCCCGTTTGGCCGTTACGCTCTCATCGAACCGCTCGGCGAGGGGGGCATGGCGCGCGTGTTCACTGCGGTCGTATTCGGTGCCGAGGGCTTCCGCCGCAAGTTCGTCGTCAAGCGTTTGCGCCCCGAGCTGACCAGCGATCAGTCGATCGTTGCCCAGTTCATTGACGAAGCCAATCTGGCTTCGACCCTGGTTCACTCGAACATCATTCCCGTGCTCGACTTCGGCAAGGTCGG
>CAYSKR010000214.1:0-11295 GCA_964431675.1 uncultured Myxococcales bacterium | reverse complement strand
GCTCGTTTGAAGTCCATGTACGAGGCGTAGGCGTCGGCTTCCACGGGCAACAGCACGGTGAAGGTCGTCCCGGTTCCGGGCTGCGACCGCACCTCGATGGTGCCGCCGTGGTTTTCGATGATGCGCTGGCTGATCGGCAGGCCCAGGCCGGTTCCCTTTTCTTTCGTCGTGAAGAACGGGATGAACAGGCTCTTGAGGTCGCCACGCGGAATGCCCACGCCGGTGTCGTGAAAGCGCACCTCCAGAAAAGCGGCCGCGGCCCCGCGGCGGGTGGCCCGGCGCAAGCTGCTGGTCACTGCGAGACGCCCGCCGTTCGGCATCGCCTGGATGGCATTGATGGCGAGGTTCAAGAACACCTGGCGTAGCTGTTCGGCATCGGCACGCACGGGCGGCAGACCGTCGACCAGGTTGGGCGTGATCTCGCTCCGGGCGGCACCTTCCTCTTTTTCCACCAGCAACAGCGTCTTGCGGACCACGTCGTTGATGTCGAGCGGCTTTTGATCGCCGCGGTACGGCCGCGCATAGTCGAGGAACTGCGACACGATCTTGTTTAGCCGATCGACCTCCTCGACGATGATGTCGAGAAATTCGCGGGTGCCCGCGTCGACCTGGTGCCCCGAGGGCTGCAGGTACTGGGCGGCGCCCTTGATGGAACCGAGCGGGTTGCGGATCTCGTGGGCGAGACCGGCCGCCATCTGGCCCAGGGTCGCCAGGCGATCACGCTCCTTCATGCGCTCGTACACTTGCGAGTTCTGCAGCACGACGCTGATCGAAGCGCCCACGCCACGGAACATCTCAATCTCGTCCGACGAGTACGCTTCGCGGCGCAGGCGCTCATCTTTGAGCGCCAGCATGCCGAGCAGCTGCTCCTCGCCTTGCACCGCCACGACGACCGACGCCTGCATGAGATCCAGCGCGCGCGTCATCACGACCAGGTTCTCCTTGTCCTCGGTCTGGTTCTTGATCGCGGCCTTTTCTCGTTCCAGCGCTTCGATCGAAATGACGCCCACGCGACGCAAGCGTTCCAGAAACGTCCGGTTCGCCACCCCGTCCAGATGCGTTTCAGGCTTTGGGCCAACGTGCCCGGCCAGTTCGTAACCCGACCCGTCGGGATCCACGATGTAGATCGACGCATGCGTCACCCGCCGCGAATCCTCCAGGGCCGACAGCACGCGCGGAACCAACTCGCGCGCGTCGATGATGTTCATGAGATCAGCCCGCAAGGTTTCGATGCGGCGGGACAACTCGTATTTCTCCTGAAACATCCAGCGATTGACCGCCGCTTCGACGCGCGTCCGCAGCGGATCGAACACGATCAAGATCGCCGTCGATGCCACGAGGCCATTGAAGATGAACAGACCCGAGTCGTTGGCACCGACCCAGCGAACCAGCAAGCCGTAGATCAACGTCACGATGAGGACCAGCGTCGCCAGGACCATCATGCGGCCGAGCAGCTCGTTCAGATCCAGCAGCCGGTAGCGCACCAGCGTCTGCGACAGGAAATACAGGTAGATGGTGATAAAGATGTTGGCGAGCGAGGAGGGCGCGTACGGGAGCAAATCCACAAACGCAACCGTGACCGTGGCCACGCCGCCCACCAGCAGGTACAGCAGGCGCATCTTTTCCACGCGCGACGGCGCCGCCCGGTAGCGGCTGTACAGGTAGTAGACCGACAGGTACAGGCCCACGAACACGTAGGCGGCGAAGCCAGCCTGAAACAGCGTGTGCTGGTGGATCGGATGCACCATCAGCGAAAATCCCAGCGCCAGGTAAAAGGCCGCAGCCACCACCACCGTGGATCGCAACAGGGGCGGCGGCCCCGCTTCATCGCCCAGGAACGATCGGAAAAATCGCTGCGCCGTGGCGGGCAGAGAAACCGCCACCAGCATCGCGGCCCACGGAAAGATCTCCGATTCAAACTCGAAGGCGAAGAAGGCACACAGCTTGACCGCAGCGATGTTGAACGCGAAGGTGGCAAACAGAACGTGCGTGCCGCGCCGCGGCTCACGCAACAGCACCGAGCCACCGATGGCCAACCCCACGATGGCCGCGACCAGGGCGGATAGAACCTGTGGGTTCACGACCTCGATATTCTAGCTGCTTTTGGCATATCTGCCGGGCGTCTGTTACGATTGATGCTTAACCTATGGAAGCGCTGCGCACCTCTACGATTGCCGCACCCGGCCAGGGTGTGTCGCCATGCTGAACCAGTGCTCGGTGCTGGTGCTCAACAAGCACTACCAACCCATTCACATCACCAACGCGCGCCGTGCGTTCTCGCTGCTGTACCTCGGCGTCGCGCAAGCAATCGACGAACAATTCCGCGTGTTCGATTTCGCCAGCTGGGCGCAACTGTCCGCCGAGCGCGGCGACGACGTCGTCACGACGGTCGATCGGAACATCCGCGTGCCGCGCGTGATCGTGTTGCAACTGTACGATCGCATTCCCAAGACCAAGGTGCGCTTCTCGCGCCACAACATCTACATGCGCGACGACAACATGTGCCAGTACTGCGGCCGCGCGTTGCCGCGCACCGACTTGAACCTCGACCACGTCGTGCCGCGGGCGCAGGGCGGGCGCACCACCTGGGAGAACGTCGTCTGCTGCTGCATCGACTGCAACCTTGCCAAGGGCGCTCGCACCCCCGCGCAGGCCGGGCTGGCGCTGCGCAAGCAGCCGGTGCGGCCGCGCTGGACCCCGACCTTCCGCAGCAGTGGTGATCGCATCCGCTACCGCGAGTGGCGTCCGTTCCTCGACTTGCCCAACGCGTCGTACTGGAACGTGGAACTGCGCGACGAGTAGGCTACACGCGAACGCCGAAGTGCGCCGCAATGACAGCCCTGGACGCGCGGCGCGCGCGATCGCTGCCCTACAGAATATTCGACGCCAATTCGGCCAGGGGTGACCGCTCGCCCTTGGACAGCGTCACGTGGCCCGCCATCGCCTGACCCTTGAACTTCTGCGTGATCGTGGTCAGGCCGTTCGACGTGGCATCGACGTACGGGTTGTCGATCTGATACGGATCTCCCGTCAGGACGATCTTGGTCGACTCGCCGGCGCGCGTGATGATGGTCTTGACCTCGTGCGGGGTCAGGTTTTGTGCCTCGTCGACGATGATGAACTGGTTGGGAATCGACCGGCCGCGGATGTAGGTCAACGGCTCGATCTCGATGTAGCCGAGGTCGACCAGCTCGCGGTGGCTGCGCCCGTTTTTCTGATCGGTGCGCGACAGGCCCATCAAGAATTCGATGTTGTCGTAAATCGGCTGCATCCACGGGTTGAGTTTTTGTTCAAGATCGCCCGGCAAAAAGCCCACGTCGCGGCCCAGGGGAAAGATCGGCCGCGACACCAGCAGACGCGAGTACGTGCGTTCCTCGACCACGCGCTGCAAGCCTGCTGCCAGCGCCAGCATGGTCTTGCCCGTGCCGGCCTTGCCCACCAGCGTCACCAGCCTGACCTCGTCGCACAGCAGCAGGTCGAGGGCGCAGTGCTGCTCTTTGTTGCGCGGGCGAATACCCCACACGCCCTCGCGCAGCTTCTTGAGCGGGACCAGTTTTCCTGCGGTCGGATCAAACCGCCCAAGCGCGGTGTGCGACGGACTGTCCACGTCGCGCAGCACCACGTACTGATTTGCGATCACCTGATGGCCCTCGGGCAAGGTCAGCGCACTCTGCGCGTAAAACGCGTCGATCTCTCCGCCCTTCACTTCAAGCTCAGTCATGCCCGAGTACAACTCGTCGATGTCGACCCGGCCCGCTTCGTAGTCCATGGCGACCAGGCCCAACGCATCGGCGCGCAGGCGCAGGTTCACGTCCTTGGTGACGAACACCGTCTGATCGTTGGGGTACGTGTCGCGAACGTCGAGCGCCACGCCCAGGATCAAATGGTCGGCGATCTGGTTTTCGCGCAGGGTCGTGGGCACCGACCTCTGGCCAGCGGCCACCCGCAGCCGCCCACCGTTGGGCAACGCGACGCCTTCGGACATGCGCGCGCCGCCGGTTCGATAGGCGTCGAGCATGCGGGCCACCTCGCGCGCGTTGCGGCCGCGCTCGGAGGACTCCTTCTTGAACTGGTCGATCTCCTCAAGGACAAAGATCGGGATAACGACTTCGTTCTCCTCGAAATGAGTCACCGCCCGGGGATCGTGGATAAGGATGTTGGTGTCGAGAACGAAATGTTTCGGCATTCTTGCGGCGGTGAGTGTACACCCCAATGAACAACTCTTCACCCAAGCCGCGACGATAGCTCCGCGAGTTCGGTCTTGGCCTGTGCGACGATGCGTACCGAGAAGAGATCCTTGGGCGCGGCGATCCATTCAACCTTGTAGCCTCCGGTGCCGAAGAGCTTTGCGACGAAGGTTTCAAGCTCGGGGCGGATGGCGGCGAAGGTGGCCTCGGTGTTGGGCGCGGCGAGACGATCGTTGATTCGGAAAAGCAGCTCGTCGGTGCGGCAACGGAGCTTGCCCGCGAACACCGTCTCTTTTTCCAGCAACGCGGCGGCGCGCAGCGCGCGGCGGAACAGATCGGGCAGGCGCTCGCCCGGTGGCAAGGGATCGCGCTTGCGGCTGGTGAGAAGTCCGGGGCGGCCACCCGCCTCGTCCACGTAATAGTCGGTCGCATGACCGATGAGCGCGACGCCCGGGCCTTGCGGCACGTGGGCGTAGTTGGCCACGTCGATCAAAAGTTCGCCGAGGCGGTTGTGTTTTATCCAGTCGTGCAACACCGGGATGAACTCTTCGAGCCCGACTTGGCTGCCGCTCTCGAAGAACACCTTGACCTGTAGCTTGTGTGCGTCCATGGCGTCGTCTGGTTCTAGTGCGCCACGCTTGTCGCCGATAGCGCGGCACCGTAGCGCGCGTAGCACTGGTGCGCGGCGTCGACAAAAAGCTGCGCGACTTCGATGATCTGGTGCGCCGCTTCGCCGGTCAGCGCGCGGGCACCGTCCTCATGCACCTTGAAGAAATCGTTGGCGAACTTCGGTCCCGCGAACGGGTCGAAGAACATCTGCGTGTCGAACAGGTGCTGCTTGAAGTCGCGCACGATCTCGTCCGGATCGTTGCCCAGGTTCGGGCTTTTTGCGCGCGCCAGCGCCTTGGCCGCGACCAGCATGGCGCTGTAGGCGCGCTTTGCCGCGCCGTCTTGCTGCCCCTCGTCGAGCAGCACCATGGCCTCGAAGATCTCGCGCTCGCTGGCCGCCAGGCCCATCTGCACGAACGGCACGACCTCGCCCGCGCACTCGCCGACGCCCATGTCGTCGATGGTGTACTCGCGCGGATCGCCGAAGTCCGAGTAGAAGCTGGGGTCCTCCTCGTAGCTCGGGATGTTTTGCGTTTCCTCGACCATCGCCCGGATGGTCTTTTTGCCGATGCGCGTGGCATACGCGGCGAACGTCTCGTCGCCCTGCCGATCTTTCGCGTACATCGAGGTCAGGCGTTCAACCAGTTGGGGCACGCGCTTGCTCGGAACCGCGCCGATGGCCAGGCCGTACGATCCCGCGTTGTGGGTCCATTCGCCGCCCACCACCAGTTGAAAGTGCGGCACGCGGTGGCCGTTGACGTTGCGGCTGACGCCCAGCAAGCCCAGGTCGGCGACGTGGTGTTGTCCGCACGAGTTGAAGCACCCCGACGTCTTGATGTGCAGGCCGCGCGCGTTCTCGTTCTTGTCCAGGCCCGAGGCGGCAAGGCTTTTTCCCAGTTGCGCCGCCAGTGCACGCGAGGACGAGATGCCCAGCTTGCACGTGTCGGTTCCCGGGCAAGCGGTGATGTCGACGATGCTGCCCGCGCCCGGCCGGGCCAGGTGAATCGCCACGAGCGCGGCGTGCAGCGCCGGCAGATCGATCTGTCGCACCCAGCGCAGGAGCATGTTCTGATCGGCGGTCGCGCGCAGCGTGTCGCCGGTGAACTGACGTGCGACATGGGCCAGCGCCCGCGCCTGATCCGACGTCAGATCGCCCAGCGGCAACGTGATGCTGGCGACCACGTAGCCCTTTTGCCGTTGCGGCTGCACGTTGGTGCGCTTCCACTCGTCGAAGCCCGGTGCCGCCGCCGTGATCGATTCTGCGGGCGCGGCAAGATCGCGCAGCGGCTGTTCGTCGGTCGCGTGCAGGTCGGCCAGAAACGCCGTCCAGCGTGGATCGGTGCGCAGCGTGGCGCGTTCTTCCAGGACGATGCGCTTGAACTCCTCGATGCCCAGCTTCTTCACCAGGAACTTGATGCGCGCCTTGGCGCGGTTGGTTTTTTCGCCCAGGCGCGCGAACACGCGGCAGATGGCCTGCGCCATGGGAAGCACTTCGCCTTCGGGTAGAAACGGGTCGAACAGTTGCGCCGCCTGCGGGATCGAGCCGAGCCCGCCGCCGACGTAGAACTCAAAGCCGCGCTTGCCGTCCTGCATCTTGGCGATGCAACCCATGTCGTGAAAGTTGGTCAGGCCGCACGCGTTGTCCTTGCAGCCCGAGAACGCGATCTTGAACTTGCGCCCAAAATCCTGCGCGTCGTCGTGGCCGAGCAGAAAGTACGTGATGGCGCTGGCGTACGGCGTGACGTCGAAGGTTTCCTCGTGGCACACGCCGGCGATCGGGCACGCGGTCACGTTGCGGACGGTGTTGCCACACGCCTCGCGCGTCGTGATGCCGACCGCCGCCAGGCGCCGCATCAGGTCGGGCGTGTCCTCGATGTGAACGAAGTGAAGCTGGATGTCCTGGCGCGTGGTCACGTGCAGGATGCGGTCGGAATACTCCTCGGCGATCTCGGCCAGCACGTCGAGCTGCCGCGCGGTGAGCCGCCCGAAAGGGATCTTGATGCGCTCCATGCCGGGCGCGTCCCACATTGTATTGGGCCCCTTGGTGATGTCGCCGGACGGGAACGCCAGCGCCTGCGTCTTCTCGCCGTCGTGCCGCTGGCCGTTGTCGTAACGCTGGCCGTACACGCCACGCCGCAGCCGCGTCTCGGCGAACAGCTTCTCTTCGATCTTGCCCTTCTTGCGCAGCGCGATCTGCGTCTCGAACACATCGATCTCGCGCGCCAGCGCCTCGGGCATATCGGCCGCGAGCTTTTCTTTCCAGCTTGTCGGGGTGCTTGTGGGGGGGGCGTTCATGTTGGGTTCGATCCTGCGCTTGAGCGCGTCAGCGGCCGGTCGGCGATTTCAAAAAAGCGTTGTAGTATGCCCGATTCCTACCATGAACCTGCGTGAAACCATCGTGGCGGCGAGGACGGCGGCGCGGCACCTGCGAAACCTGACCGGCCCGGCGCGCAGCGCACTTCTGGCCGACCTGGGGACGGCGCTGGGCCAGCCCACCGCCCGGCAGGCGATTTTCAAGGCCAACGCCGCGGATTTGCAACAGGCACGCGCCGACGAGGCGGCCGGTCGCCTGGGCTCGGCGCTGCTCAAACGCCTGGGCCTCGACGACGCCAAGCTAGACAACGTCATCGATGGGCTGGGGCAACTGGCGCGCATGCCAGAGCTGGTGGGCCGCGTGACGACGCACCGCGAGCTGGACGCGGGCTTGATCCTGCGCCGCGCAACTTGCCCGCTGGGCGTGCTGGGCGTGGTGTTTGAGGCACGGCCCGAAGCGCTGATGCAGATCACTGGTCTGGCGCTCAAAAGCGGCAACGCCGTCGTCTTGAAAGGGGGCCGCGAGGCGCGCGAGTCGAACCGCGCGCTCACCGCAGTGGCGCACGAGGTGCTCGCCCGGCACGGCATCGACGCCGCCGCCATGGTGCTGCTGGAAGATCGCGCCGCAGTGGACGCCCTGCTGGGCATGGACGATCTCGTCGATATGATGGTCGCGCGCGGATCGTCCGAGTTCATCCGCCACGTGCGCAGCAGCACCAAGATCCCGGTCATGGCCCACGCCGACGGCATCTGTCATCTGTACGTACACGCGGGCGCGGATGCGGCCATGGCGGCGCGCATCGCGAAGGACGCCAAGTGCAGCTACCCGGCGGCGTGCAACAGCATCGAGACGCTGTTGTGGGACGCCGGTGCCGGCCTTGCCCTGGATGCGTGCGTCGTGGCTCTGACCCAGCAAAAGGTCGAGTTGCGCGGCTGCGCGGAAACCCTCAAGCGGCACCCGGGCATGAAGCCCGCGACCGAGGCCGACTGGGGCACCGAATACGGTGCGCTGATTCTGTCGATCAAACAGGTGCGGGGGATCGACGATGCATTGGCGCACATCTCGGCCCACGGCTCGCGCCACACCGACGCCATCGTCACGGCGGAAAAAGCCGCAGCCGACAGGTTCATGGCCGAGGTCGACGCCGCGTGCGTCTTCTGGAACGCCAGCAGTCGATTTTCAGATGGGTTCCGCTTCGGCCTCGGGGCCGAGGTCGGCATCAGCACCGACAAGTTGCACGCGCGCGGCCCCGTCGGGGTCGATGGCCTGCTGACTTATCGCTGGTTGCTGGCGGGCAGCGGCCAGGCCGCGGCGGACTACGGCTCGGGCGGCAAGCGCTTTATGCACCGCGATCTGCCGACGGAATCGTGATGCCGCCCAGCGCAGCGCCTCTGTTGCCGGTCTTTCTGAAAGTCGGCGGCCGCCCGGTTCTACTGGTCGGTGGTGGCACGGTCGCCGTCGCCAAGCACGCCGCCCTGGTCGCCGCTGGCGCACGGGTTCGCGTGGTCGCGCCGCAAGTCGACCCGGCGCTGCGCGTTTCCGGCACGTCGATCTTCGAGCGAGAGTTTGTCGATGAGGACATGGCAGACGTGTGGTTTGCCGTTGCTGCCGCATCGCCCGAAGTGAACCGTCAAGTCGTGGCGGCGGCGGAGGCGCGGCGCGTGTTCGTGAATGCCGCCGACGATCCCGAATCGGCGACCGCCTACGCGGGCGGCGTCGTGCGCCGGGGCGAGATCACCATCGCGGTGTCCACGAGCGGCGGTGCCCCCGCGCTTGCCGGTCTGTTGCGCGAGGGGCTCGACGCGATGTTGCCCGAGGAAGATCTGGCGGCGTGGCTGCAGACGGCCCAGGATCTTCGCCTCGATCAGCGCAAGGGCGGCGTGCCGATGAGCGCCCGCCGACCAGCGTTGCTCGAGGCGCTCAACCGGATCTACGGGCACAAGCTGCCATAAAGCGCCTGATATCGTCTTTCGCCTTCGCGAACCAATGTCGCGTGTCGGCGGCACGGGCGGCGTCAGGCTGCATGCAACAGCTTGCCCTCACGCACCACAGTCGCCGGGAGGGAAGCCCGCAGGTGAAGGCGGCGGGAAAACTCGCGCTGCGACCAAAAAAGCACGTCCGCCGATACCCCCAAACTCCACAGCATTTCGTGGGCGTCCTGCGCCAGACGATAAGCTGGCTTTTTCAGATCTCGGACAACCACCATGATGTCGTAATCACTGTTAGCGCCTGCGTCGCCTCTGCCGCGCGACCCAAAAAGATAAATACGCTCGGGCTGACACGCAGCCGCCAGGCGCCGGACAATTTCCGAAAGCTTCGCATCATGCGGGGGTGGTTCCACACTTCAACTGTACAACGAAATCCGCAGATGTCGCAGCGCGGGCTGGAAATCATGGTACGATGAAGCGCCGTGGCGGCGATCCCACCGCATTGTGAGTAGTCACCCCCATCTCGATGCCAGCGGCGTTTACCACACGCTCAAAAACCTTCGGCGAACTCCGGGAGAACGCCTGCGTCAGGGACTCGCGCATGCCCGACTCCGCATGCACTGATCCCGGGCAGTGCCGCTCGGGAGGCAACCGGTCGTGACCACGCGCGTGTCCCTGGTGGGCGCGGGGCCGGGCGCGCCTGACTTGCTGACCCTGCGCGCGGTGCAGCGGCTGGGCGAGGCGGATCTGGTGCTGTCGGATGCGCTGGCGTCGCCGGAGTTGCGGGCGCTCGCGCCCGAGGCGCGCTGGTTCTGCGTGGGCAAGCGCGCGGGCCGACCGTCGATGGCGCAAGCGATGATCAACCGCATGATGATCCGCGAGGCGCGGCGTGGTCTGGTGGTGGTACGCCTCAAGGGTGGCGACCCATTCGTGCTGGGGCGCGGTGGGGAAGAGGCGTCGGTCCTGGTGGCGGCCGGCGTGCCGTTCGAGGTGATCCCGGGCGTGTCGTCGGTCCTGGCGGCACCGGCGCTGGCGGGGATTCCGCTGACGCATCGAGGATTCGCGTCGGGTTTTCTGGTGCTTTCTGGTCACGCGGAGTCGGCGTGGCGACCGGCCGTCGACACGCTTGGCCCCGGCGGCGTTACCCTGGTGGTGCTGATGGGCATCGGCGCACGCCGGGACATCGCGCGGCGCCTCCTGGCAAGAGGCTGGCGCAAGGACACACCCTCGGCGGTGTTGTTTGGCGCGGCGACACCGGCGTCACGGCGCTGGCTGGGCGATCTGGCGTCCCTGGCCACGGCGGACGCGCGCGAGATCGACGGCGGCGACGCCCCCGGATTGATCGTCATCGGTGCCGTGGTATCGCTCGCGTCGGTGCTGATGGCCGACAGCGCGGGAACGGCCGAGCAGGACTGAAGTGGACCTCCGTTTTTATGACCACCAGCCAGCCAGCCAGCCAGCCGGGATCGCATCCACCCTGCTCACGCGCTCAGGCCGCACCGACAACACGATCACGCGCTCGCGCACGGGATCCCCGCCAAAAACGCTGGCCGCCGCCATCAGGAGGTTGGTCACGAGTTGTCCGAGCACCGCGGCATCCACGGCCACCACGGGTGTACCCTCGGTCTGAAACTGCACTCGGGCGACCCGCTCGATCATGGCCCGGGTACTCCGCTCCACCGCTCCGAGCCACCGCCAGTTCCACCAGATTTCGACGACGCAGCCTGACCAAACGTCCCGCGCCTGGTCGCCGCCTGCTCCGGCCTGCTTCAGCGGAGCCGCACCCGCTCCGGCGGGAACCGACCAACCTGTGGCGCGCGCAACAGGCGCTCCGATCGACCGATAACGGAGAAGCAAGCAAACCTGTTCAGGTGTTCAGTTTTCACTGGGAGCCGTGCCGGGCTCCGATATAGTGAGGGTGACCGTCCAGGGCGTCGATGCCGGTATCCCAGGATCTGAGGCTGTGCCCGCTTTGCCGAGCGGCAAGAGCTGAGTGGTGGGGCATCGCGGTGCGCGTCGCCCCGAGCCACACCGGTCGCCCCACCTACATCAGGGACATATCGCGCGTGTCGCCGTGGGGACGAGCTTGTATCCACCGCTGGTGTCGATGAATCCGTTGAGGTTCTCGCAGCGCAGGAGATCCTCGCCTTTGTCCTGCGCGCCGGCGCGAGCTTCACCGAAGACATTCTTGGTGGGGTCAAACGCATGCGCCTCGAGATCGAGGAAGGACTGTGGGAGCTGGTCGCCGCCGGACGCA
>CAYSKR010000213.1:0-12695 GCA_964431675.1 uncultured Myxococcales bacterium | reverse complement strand
GGTCGAGTCAGGGCGGTGTAGAGGTGGGAGAATGCGAAAGTGCGGCCCGCGTACCGATCTTCGATCTCGAAGAGCTTCTTTTTCCTGGCTTGGTCAAGCACGTAAACACCAGCGACCATCCTTTGAATCGTGTCGTGGCGGTCACCCATTTTTCTCGCAATCTCCTTCAGGGTCACCCCCCCTTCTTTCTCTCTCTTGAACCAATCGGCCGCGAACCTGGCCTTGGCCAGGGAGTCCCACCGATGCGGACCGTTGATGTGTTTGAACCCGATGAAGTTCCGAGCTTCCTCGCGATCGGCGACCCGATATACGGTCACACGCTCCAGGGTCTTCTTGATTTCTGGCGTGAGCGATGGCACCGGGATCTGGGCCTTCGCTGCAATTGTCGGCATGGTCAGAACCTTGATGGCCGCAAGCCGACGGTTGCCCTCCAACACAAGATACTTATCTTTTTCGAAGAGACCAATCAGAGGTTCGATGTCGATGTAGCCGCTGGCGGCGATCGACTCGACCAGCTCTGCGAGATCGGCCGTGTCGAAAAGATGCCGGATGATCTCCGCATCGCCGAGCTTCTTCGGCCCCTGTTCCGCCGCGAAGCGTGGATTCTTGAGGTCGAAGCATAGCTCCGACACCGGCACCTTCGTGGGATCTCGTAGAGGAATTCCCTTTGCCATGGTCAGCGATTCGAGTGTGCGTCGACGGTAGCATGCCTTCGCCCACCGTCGCCACCAGCCCCACCCTGTTTCTTTGTTGCTTTCAGCGTGAGCGCCGTGATCGCTGGTCGAACAGGCCAGCGGCGAGTTGCAACAGCCGCAGCAACTCTTCGTTGGTGATGCGCGTTCGCAGCGTGACCGTGCGATCGTCGCGATCCAGTTGCGCGGGTTCGAGGATGGGGGACAGACCCATGAGTTCCAGCAGGGGGTTGTCGAGCACTCTTTGGCGCATGGACGGCCAGCGTTCCTCCCAGCCGAGCGCGCCGGAAACCTTGGTGAATTCTGCGGTGAGTTCGGCTGCGGGCTGCGGCACGAGGCTGACCAGCAACGTCAACACCTCGGGCGCATCCAGGCCGGAGGTGCCGCTGGGCAAGTCCACGTTGCGTCCACGAAAGACGTTCGCCGCCGTCATCATCAGCACGGCGTCGTTGGGCATTGCACCATCTTCGGCGTCGATGCGCGCGATGAGGCGCCGCCAGTCGGAACTCGTTTTGGGCGCCCCCCCGTCGATGGCTGGTGGTAGCAGCAACGACGCGTAGGCCGGTGCCGCGATGACGGCGAGGCCCGGCTCGGGCAGCACGAAGACTCGATCGTCGCGATCGAGCTCGCCCGGCGCGTCCCCGGCACCGCCTGCAAGCGGTGGCCTTTGTCGCAAGCCGAACGGCCGTCCGCCTTCCATGCGCCAGGCTATCGACCTGCCGACGCGCGCCGCGCCGCGGTCGAGTCCGGATTTCAGCGCGCCGTCCGTCAGGTGGTGCCTCACCGCGAGGAAGGTGACGGCATCGTCGAGCGGGTTGGGCGTGGCGATGAGGATCGCATCGAAGTCTGTGTACAGGTCGATGTCGGTGCCTTCGATGAGGCGGCGCCGATCGGGCAGCAACTGCAACAGGGCGTCAAGCGCGGCCGTGGTCGCCGCCGCGTTGGGTGTCGCGCGCAGCCGGTCAAGTCGAAGCAGGGCGGTGACGCGCGATCCGTCGGGCCCGAAATTGCGCAGATCGCGATGACGTCCGCCAGCATCGATTCTGGCGTCGGGTGCTGCGCCGTCGGGCGGACCAGTGTCCGCGCCGGGGGCTCCTGCGTCATGCACGCCGGGATGCGGCTTGTTCCCTCCGGTGGTCACGACGGCGTCGCTGCTTGCGCGCGCGCGTCGGTGCGGTCGAGTCTTGCCGTCGGCGGATTTGGGTGGCGGTGGCCCAAGCGGCAACTCCTTGGCGCTGGCCGGGACCGAATGCAGTTCAATTTCAATCGGCGCGGTCGGCCAGGCGTGAAATGCCGCAACGCCCAGGAGTGAACCCAGCGTCGCGATGTGGAATGCGACGGATGCGCCGAGAGCGATGACGGTGCGTCGCGCGCTCATGGCGGCGAGCGCAGCACTTGCAGCGCCGCGGGGTGTGGCGCGGTTCCGAACGTGATGAGGGCGTTTTTGGCGGGCCGATCCTGCATGACCGAGCTGACGGCCGAAGCGAGAAAGATCTCGGAAACCTTGGCCTCGGTGTCGCCAGTCCTGGCGGTTTCGAGGGATACGACGATGCCGTCCGGTTTTAGCGTCGGGAGGAGTCCGAGCAGAAACTCTGTCGCACTTCCTTCGATCTCCGACAGGCCCTCGATCACCAGCGCTCCGGACGCGCCCGGCCCGAGCGGGAGTTCTTCGCCCGCCAGGAGCAGGAAGAGGGTGCGGTTCGACTTCCGGGCGCGTTTGGCGGCACGCCTGGCCGCTCTAAGCTGGTCGGGTTCGGTCACCGCGACGACGGCGAGAGACTCCGCCAACTCCGACGCAAGCCACACGGAACTCAACACCACGACAGGGGCATGGTCTTGCAGACGCGCGGCGAGCTGCGCCAGGGTGGCCCGACTACCCACCGGACCGTGCAGGAACGAACCGCGCATCCGCCGCAACATAGCCCACCCCCGGTGTAGATTCGACGGCGTGTATTTTCTTGCGGATTTGCGCGATGACGCGACTCTGGGCGGGAAGGCCCGCTCGCTGGTCCGCATGGCGGCGGTCGGCTTCCGCACGCCGCGGGGATTTGTCGTCACCGACGCCTTGTTTCGCGCGCTGCGCTTGCATGGTTTGGCCGTGCCACGCTCACTTGACGCCGACGCGCTTGACGCGCTCGATGCTGTGCGGGCAGCGCTGCTAGCGAATCCGTTTCCACCGGGGTTCGAGGCCGCACTGGCGGCCCGCTTGTCGGCCATTGGCGCGGACAGGTTCGTGGCCCGGTCGTCGTTCGCGGAAGAGGACGACGCCTCCGGGCTTGCTGCGGGGGTGTTCGAGTCGCGCATCGATGTTGGAGCGGCGGATCTACCGCAGGCGATCAAAGAGGTGCTTGGCTCGGCGCTTGGTGCCGGCGCGCTGGCCTACGCGCTCGGTCGCGGGCGCGATCCGGAGGCCGCGCCGCGCGCCGTGCTGGTGCATGCATTCGTTCCCGGCGAGGCGACCGGCAGCGTCGCCCATGATCCGGCGGGTACCAGCACCCCGACGGTGTCATGTGGCAACGCGGGCCCGAGCGGCGTTGCCGGGCCTTGGCCCGAGGCCCTGGCCGACAAACTGCGCGAGATCGTGACCGCGCTCGCACGGCGGCATGGTGCGATCGAGATCGAATGGGTGGCCACGGGCACCCTTGTAACGTTGCTGCAGCTGCGGCCCTGGCGGCCACCTGCGCCGCGTCGAGTTTGGGCCGGATTCTCGAATCTGCGGCCGCCGGAAGATCCGGCGCGCTGGACGTGGGACGCCAGCCACAATCCGTTGCCACTGTCGCCCGCGCAGGCCGCGCTCGTCGAACTGGTCGATGCACACGGGGGCAGTGGATTGCAGCAGCGTGTTTTCGGCCACTACCTGTTCTACGCGCGCCAAGGAGAACCTGCGGACGCCAAGATCGCCGTGGCGCCCAGTCGCGTCCGCGCCGCTTTCGCGGAGTTGACGGTGGAGTTTGAGCAGCGACGGCTTGCGCAGGCGCGATTGCCGTCGCTCGCCGCCAGCCTCGACTTCTATTTGTGGGCCACGGCGCGCATCTTGGGCGAAATCCAGCCGGCGGTTCGTGGGGGCCGACAACTGCTGGATCACTTCTTGCGAGCTAACCTGCCGCAGGCGTTGCCCCTGGTGCCGACATTGCTCAGTGGCGTGGCGTCGATCGCCAGCGAGCGCACGCGCCTGGCCACTGCGCCGGCGCGCTCGGCGTTTTTGCTTCGCTTCGGCGACGAAGCACCGATCTGGGATGTGGCGTGCCCCACGTGGGCAGAATCACTTGGTGCGTGGCCGTCAATGCGCCCTGGTGGTTCAGGCGTCGCCGCCGGGGCAGCCCGCACCGAAGCGCCATGGCGGCAGGCATCGCGAACGATCTTGGCGCAACTGCCCCGCATGGCGCGGCTGGCGTGGAAAAATCTGTTGCCCGCGGCGCGGGAGGCGGTCGCGGTCGGTGAGGACGACGATTGGCTCTACGCCCGTGCGCAGGCGGTGGTGCGTCGCGCGCTTCTCGATCTGGGGCAACGGCTTGCTGCGTCCGGATCGTTGTCATCGGCCGAAGACGTATTCTTCCTGCCCTGGGAGCTGGTGACGGCTGCCGCAGACGGCAAACCGTTGCCGTTCGACGCCAGCGTGATCGCGGCTCGCGCCCGCGCCGATACGGCCGCCGCGGCGATCTTGCCGCCGCCGCTCACCGATGCCGCCGGGCCGCCGGGTTCGATCCTGCGCGGGCATGGCACGGGTGGGCGGGCTGTGGGGCGCGTGGTTGTGCATGTTCCTGGCATGACCCAGGTTGCGGCCGATGCGGTGCTGGTGGCGACCACCATCTTGCCAACCGAGTTGCCGCTTCTGCACCCCCTGGCGTTTGTCAGCGAGACCGGCGGCCCCTTGGATCATGTCGCTGCGCAGGCGCGCGAACGCGGGCTGCCGGCTGTTGTCGGCGTGGTTGGGGCGCAGGCCGCGCTCTGGCCCGGGCGGCTGGCGGTGGTCGATGCGGACCGCGGACTGGTCCTTCAGGGTTGAGCGACTCGTCCCAGAACTCGTACACGGGCTCGACGCCTCGCGATCTGAGCCAGTCAACGGCTCGCTGGAGCAGCTTTTCTCGATTCGCGGCGCGCGGCCTGCCTCGGGGTGCGGTCCGTCGGCTGGGGATTTTCAGCACGACGGCGGGATTGCCCTCCCCGGCGTCTTCTCCGACGAACGCCAGCTCGACCCGGCCGTATTCCAGGTTGAGGAAAAAGTGTACCTCGGGGTTGTAGCTGTCCATCGCGTCCATCACGGCCTTGATGTCCACGTGGTGCGATGACAGCGACATGGGGGCGATCCGGGATGGGCGAACCGGCCTCACTCTACGCCGTCGGCTTTGGCGCACTCCCGCGGAAGATTGCGCCGGGGCTTGGCGCTGCAGCTCGGCCGTGGTTCACGCGCTCGCGCAGCTCCTTGCCGACCTTGAAAAACGCCAGTTGTTTCGGCTCCACGTGTACCGCCGCGCCGGTGCGCGGGTTGCGCCCGTTGTAGGCATTGTATTTGCGCACCGTGAAGCTGCCGAGGCCGCGGATCTCGATGCCCTCGCCGCGCTTCAATGAATCGACCATGGCGTCGAACACCTGGTCCACGACGGACTCTGCCCTGCCCCACGGAAGCTTCAGCTTGTCCGCCACGACGGCGATGAGCTCAGCCTTCGTCATGAACCCCCCACCTCGACCATATCCCAAAGCACAGCCCTAGTCGAGCGGGCGCGCGGGAAGCGGGTCAGTTGCACTTGTGCGGTAGCGGTACGTCTTGAAGAAAGAATACTCATCGCAGTTGTGGCGGGCGTAGAAGTCGATGACATCGCGCCAGCCAAAATCCTGCCGGTCAATGCCGTCCTTGATCTCGCGCCACGAAAACGTCTGCGGGCAGATGGTTCCGCCAAGCGGGGAGTGACCAGCGGACGTCCGGGGGTCGTAAAGGGTGACCGTCGCGGGCAATCGTCCGGCGTAGTACGCCTCGAGCGGCAACAATTCAATCACCTCGACCCTGACAAGATCCACCCCGGGATCGTTCCGGTACAGGCATTCGGTGCGCATGATGGTGTCGTCCGGATCGATGACGATCGCGTTGTGTGGAATGTCACCCTTGGTCGAGCATCTCGTCTTGTCGGCGACCGCCGTTTCGACCCGGTAGGCCAAGAACCGCGGCGTCTTGTTTTGCATGCGCAAGACCAGGTGATCGAAACTGAACGTCTGTCCCTCGATGGTGGCCTTGCGCTTCACCACTTCGAGCGAGATCCTCAGGTGCGCGGTGTCGACGGGATCCTTGAATTTAAGCCGTCGCCGTTCGGTGAGTTCCGCGAAGTACCCGTTGGGCTCGCGCAATTCCGCCATGGTTGGCGCTGCGACCTTGAATTTGGCCGCGTCGGTTTCGATCTGACCCTGATAGTACGACGGCGAAAACTTGAGGACCGAGATGACCATGGTGTCGGGCAGGGCCGGGGGCCGTGGCCGCTCGGGCGCCGCCGGCGCGCTCGTGCCGTACATGAGCAGCATCCCGATGGCGATGACCACCACCGCCGCCGTGCCGCACGCCATCGCTAGTGTCTTGCCTTCCATGCTCGCTCCACCTCCGCTGGGTCCGCCTCGTCACCTTAACCCAAAGTCAGCGCGCCGCCGAGATACGGGCGCAAGGCCAGGGGCACGTCCAGCTTGCCATCGAGGCGCTGGTAGTTTTCCAGGACCGCGATGAGGGTGCGCGGCAGCGCCAGGCCGGACCCATTGAGGGTATGCACGAACTGAGGTTTGTTTTGCGCGTCTTTGAATCGGATCTTGGCCCGCCTGGCCTGAAAATCACCGAAGGCCGAGCAAGAGCTGACCTCGAGCCACTCGTTGCAACCGGGAGCCCAGACCTCAAGGTCGTACTTCATCATCGCCGAGAACGAGAGATCCCCCGTGCACATCTGAATCACGCGGTACGGGATTTCCAGGGCGCGCAGCACGTCCTCGGCGTCCGTCAGGAGGCCGGTCAGTTCGTCCAGGGACGTTTCGGGGCGCACGAACTTGACCAGTTCCACCTTGTCGAACTGGTGGCCGCGCTTGATGCCACGGGTGTCGCGGCCCGCCGCCATCTGCTCGCGGCGGAAACAAGCGGTGTAGGCCACGTGCTTGATGGGCAACTTGGCACCATCGATGACTTCATCGCGGTACATGTTCGTGACCGGCACCTCGGCGGTGGGAATCCACCAGAAATCTTCCGCAACGTCGCGGTACAGGTTGTCGCCGAACTTGGGCAGGTTGCCCGTGCCGACCAGGCACTCCTTGTGTACCATGAACGGCGGCATGACCTCGGTGTAGCCGTGCGCGGTGGTGTGAAGATCCAGCATGAAGGTGATCAGGGCGCGCTGCAGGCGAGCACCCCAGTCCTTGAGGATGTAAAAGCGGCTGCCCGAAATCTTCACCCCCCGGTCGAAGTCGATGATGCCGAGGCGCGTGCCGATGTCCCAGTGTGCCTGCGGTGCGGCATCGAAGGTCCGTTTGGCGCCTTCCTCGCGCAGAATCTTGTTCTCGCTGTCGTCCTTGCCCACCGGCACCGACGGGTGTGCGAGGTTGGGCAACTCAAGCAACTTCGACTCCAGTTCTGCCTCGCGTTTTGCCAGATCCTGCACCAGGGCTTCGATCTGCCGCTTGCACGCCGCGCCCTTGGCCTTGGCTGCTTCGCGCGCCTCGGGCGTGGTGGCCTTGCCGATTTCTTTCGACAGGCGGTTTTGCTCGGCGGCGATTTGCTGTGAGTCCACCTTCAGCTTGCGCACGATCTCATCGAGCGCGATCGCGGCGTCCAGATCAACGGTGGCACCAAGCCGCGCCAACCCTGCGCGCACTTCGTCGGGACGTTCGCGGATGAGCCGGATATCGAGCATCGGTTGCGCAGATTACAGTGCGCGATCAAAATCGTCGATCAGATCTTCCAGATCTTCGATGCCGCGAGCATACGCAGCGGCAGGGCGCAGGGGCCTCGACCGCGAGGCGACCTTGTGGCAAAAACCGAGTTTCATGTCCGCCGACACGCGATCCGCCTTGCAGCAGTGGAAACCCGGATCCGAGTTTTTCGTGGGCATCGATTCGGACGGCTGCGCCTTCAATTCGATGGAGGTCAAGCACAACGACAGCTTCAGCGTGAACCTGATCAAGCATTTCGGGTTGCAGAGCGTGTCGCGGCAGGCGCACCAGGCCTGGGACTTCGTGAACCTTTATTCGCAGACGCGGGGCTGCAACCGTTTCAAGGCCATCGTCCTGGTGTGCGATTTGCTGCGCGAGATGCCGAAGGTGCGCAAGGCCGGCGTGGCGGTGCCGGAATTGCCCCACCTGCGCGCGTGGATGAAGGTCGAATCGCAGCTCGGCAACCCGCGGCTGCAGGCCCAACTCGACGTCGCGACCGGACCAGCCAAGGAAGAACTCGCTGCCGTGTACGCGTGGTCGAAGGCCGTCAACCAGACCATCGAAGAGATCGTCCACCACCTGCCGCCATTCCCGGGTGCGCAGGACAGCCTGAACAAGCTGCAAGGCCGCGCCGACGTGATGGTCGTGTCCGCCACGCCCGAGGAGGCGTTGCGCCGCGAGTGGGCCGAGCACGGCCTCGACAAGCTGGTGTCGCTGATCGCGGGGCAAGAGGCGGGCTCGAAGACCGAGCATCTGACCATGGCCGCGAAGGGCAAGTACGCCGCCGAGCGCATCCTGATGATCGGGGACGCGCCGGGCGACCTGAAGGCGGCGCGCGACGTGGATGCGCTGTTTTTTCCGGTGAATCCTGGTGCCGAGGAAGAATCGTGGGACCGTTTCGCGCAGGAAGGGCTGGAAAGATTCCTGGGCGGAAGGTACGCTGGCGCTTACGAGAAAATGCTGCTGGACGAGTTCATGCGGCTTTTGCCGCACGAACCGCCGTGGCAACAACAATCCGAGGAGGGCGTTCGATGACGGTGCAAAACCAGGCGCAAGCGAACTTTGGCGTGATTGGTCTTGCGGTGATGGGCCGCAACTTGGCGCTCAACGTCGAGGACCACGGGTTCACGGTCGCGGTGTGGAATCTGGAACCCGCGATGACCGACAAGTTCCTGGCCGACAACGCGGGCAAGAAGCTGGTCGGCACCAAAAGTTTGGCCGAATTGGTCGCCGCGCTCGAACGGCCGCGCCGGATTCTGCTCATGATCATGGCCGGCAAGCCGGTCGACGCGGTGCTGGAACAGCTCAAGCCGCTGCTTGCCGCCGGTGACGTCGTTATCGACGGTGGCAACACGCACTTCGCCGAGACGCGGCGTCGCGAGGAGGATTTGCGCAAGCTGGGCTTGCACTTCGTCGGCATGGGCGTCTCCTGCGGCGAAGAAGGCGCGCGCCGCGGCCCGTCCTTGATGCCAGGCGGCACTGCGGAGTCGTGGCAATCGCTGCGCGTGGTGCTTGAACCGATCGCCGCGAAAACCGACTCGGGCGCGTGCGTGACGCACGTCGGGCCCGACGGCGCGGGTCACTTCGTCAAGATGGTACACAACGGCATCGAGTACGGCGACATGCAGCTCATCGCCGAGGCGTACGACGTGTTGCAACGCGGACTTGGGTTGACCGCGTCCGAGATCGGCGACGTGTTCACGCGCTGGAACCAGGGGCCGCTCAGCTCGTTCCTGATCGAGATCACGGCCAAGATCTTCAAGGTCAAGGACGCCGACACCGGCAAGCCGCTGGTCGATCTGGTGCAGGACAAGGCCGGACAGAAGGGCACCGGCAAGTGGACCCTGGAGCTGGCGCTCGATCTGGGCGTGCCCATTCCAACCATCGCGGCGTCGCTCGATGGCCGGGGTCTGTCCAGCATGAAAGACGAGCGCGTCATTGCGTCGAAGCGCGTGCGCGGGGTGACGGGCGCCGCGGCCACGCCCGCGGATCGGGACGCGCTGGTGGCCGCGGTTCACGATGCGCTTCTGGCGGCGAAGATCTGCTCGTACGCGCAGGGCCTGGCGCTGATCCGCGCCGGCAGCGCCAAGTATGGATGGGGCATTTCTCTCAAGGAAATGGCGCGCATCTGGAAGGGCGGCTGCATCATCCGGGCGCAGCTCCTCGACGAGATCATGCGAGCGCACGAGCGCACGCCGGATCTGTCGAACCTTTTGCTCGACGAGGTGTTCGAGGGGAAAATGCACGCGGCGCAGCCCGCGTGGCGACGGGCCGTGTCGTTCGCGCAATCGGTCGGGATCCCGGTGCCGGCGTTTGCGGCAAGCCTGGCCTACTTCGACAGCTATCGAACCGCTCGCTTGCCGCAGAATCTGACGCAGGCGCAGCGCGACGCGTTCGGTGCCCACACCTACGAGCGCGCCGACAAGCCCGGGCAAGGCTTCGTCCACTCCGAGTGGCTCAAGTAGGCGTCGGGGCAGGAGGGCGTGGGGGCAGGGGGCCGCTGGACGGGAATCGCACCACGTAAATTCGAACCGGCGGTTTGAATTTACGTGCTTTCGCGTTTACCCTATTTGAGTGATATCGCGGGCCACATACCTTGTCCGGCTGCGAAAACTGTTCTCGCAGTTTCCGGTCGTCTGCCTGCTTGGCGCCAGGCAGGTGGGCAAAACGACGCTGGCCCGTCAGTTCGCCGCAGCAACGGCGGGCGCAAGGATGCACTACGATCTCGAGGATCCCGACGACGTTGCCCGCCTCGCCGATCCCATTCTTGAGCTGCGCCCCCGACGGGGCCTGATCGTGCTCGACGAGATTCAGCGACGTCCGGATCTGTTCCCGGTGTTGCGTGTCCTGGCGGACGAGCGCCTCGCGCGCCGCAAGTTTCTGGTGCTCGGCAGCGCGGCGCCGCATCTGTTGCGCCAGTCGTCCGAAACGCTGGCCGGCCGGATCGCCTACGTCGATCTTGGACCCTTCGCGATGCACGAGATCCCGGCGAACCGGCACGAGCGCCTCTGGCAGCGCGGCGGGTTTCCCGGATCGTTTCTCGCTCGATCCGATGCCCAGAGCCTGCTGTGGCTGCGCGGTTTCCGCCAGACGTTCATCGAGCGAGATATTCCGTCGTTGGGGATCCCCTATTCACCCTCGGCACCAGCGCTTGCGCGGTTCTGGACCATGCTCGCCCATGTCCACGGCGAGGTTTTAAACTGGTCGGAACTGGGCCGGTCGATGGGGGTGTCGGATCTGACGGTCAAACGCTACACCGACGTGCTTGAGGGTGCCTTGGTTGTCCGGCAACTCAAGCCGTGGCACGAGAACATTTCCAGGCGCCAGGTCAAATCGCCCAAGTTGTATTTTCGCGATTCCGGCATGCTCCACGCGCAACTCGGAATTCGGTCGATGTCGGAGCTGCTGACCCACCCGCGCTGCGGTGCTTCGTGGGAAGGGTTCATCATCGAACAGCTTCGCGCGGCGCTCGGTCTCGAATCAGACGAATGTTACTTCTGGCGCACGGAGACCGGCACGGAACTCGATTTGTTGGTCGTGCGGGGACGCGGGCGCTGGGGTTTCGAGGTCAAGCGAACGACCAGCCCCAAGTTGACCGCGTCCATGCGCTCCGCGCTCACCGATCTGCACCTGGATCACCTGTGGCTGATTCACGCGGGCAACGAAACGTTTCCTCTCGCGCCGGGCGCGACCGCGCTGCCGTGGACATCGTTGCTTGAATCGCCGCCTAAACTATCGGCGCGCCCGCGCGCCTAGAACGCGTACACGGCGCGCTCATAAACCTGAGTTCAGGTTCGGGTACGCAGCGCACGGTGATCTCGGTTTCCGGCGGCGCTTCGACTTTCGCACCTACAAAGTCCTCGAAACTGCCTGGTTGACGGAAATCAGGCACGGGACGAATCGCAGGTTTCGCGCTACACTTTTCGTCATGGACGCGGTGTCATCGATCGAGGTCGACCCTGAGATTCTGTCGGGCATCCCGGTTTTTTCCGGCACCCGCGTGCCGATCCAAACCTTCATGGACTACCTGAAGGCGGGTGACCGCGTGGATGACTTCCTGGTGGATTTTCCAACCGTGACGCGCGAACAGGTTGAGGCGGTCCTGGATGTAGCAGGCGAAGCAGTGACACGATATGCGCGTTCTGCTTGACGAGTGCTTACCGCGAGGGCTGAAAAAGTACCTCCAAGTGCACGATGTTGTGACGGTTCCCGAGGCGGGGTGGGCGGGCAAGAAGAACGGCGATCTGCTGCGGTCTGCTTCGGGGACCACCGAAGTTTTCGTGACTGTCGACAAAAACCTGGTTCACCAGCAATACGTCTCAGGACTTCCGTTCGGCGTTGTCGTTCTCAAGGTGGGTAGCAACCGGCTCGCCGCTCTTGTTCCGTTGGTCCCGGCAATGCTTGCCGCGATTGTTTCGGTGAAGCCGGGGCAGTCTTTGTTCGTACCCGCCGCCGGTGGACCTCAAATTTGAACAGCCCAACCCGGCGTTGAAAGACGGGCCGGGCGCGCTTGCAACGTCTGGATGCCGATATCGGTGGACGTGACGGGTGTTCGCCACGCACTCGAGGCTGCGGCGCTGGACGGCAGCCCGCCAGCAACTCTGGACATTACCCGACCGATAAGGACTGCCGGTGTTGTCACCGGCCACCGTCACGTCACCATTGGACAGGCTGACGCCTGATTCCAGACCTCCTGACATGAGTGGCGGTAAGTCCGCGTAGGGCTGCGGTTTTTCTGCGGGCTCGGCGTTGCCGGGTGCGGACCCAAACCTGTCCGGTTTTTTTTCGCGCGGCGGCAGGATGCGGGGATGGCTGATCCCGACCCGCAAGCGAAGCTGTTCGCCGACGCCGAGGCGCGCGGTGACACCATTTTCATCAACGGCCGAAAATGGCCTTTGTTTCGCTTACGGGCCGGTGCCGGGCATCATCACGGGACTATCGGTGTCGCGGGAAGCGTACGGGCGAGGCGGAACCCGAGGCCGGGGCTCCTGTCTCGCGGAGTGCCGAAAGTGCCGCTACTTCTGGCGGCGGAACGAGACGATGTCGACCAAATATTGAATGCGCCCCCCCGCGTAAGCCGGAGGCTGTGAGGAATACGGGCGCTGCCAC
>CAYSKR010000212.1:0-11099 GCA_964431675.1 uncultured Myxococcales bacterium | reverse complement strand
ACGGCCTTCGCCGCGTCGTCCTGGGCGTCAGCAACGCCGACTTGCAGCAAACATCCAAAAACGACCAAACCCACGGGCAGTATTTTCCTAAAGCTCATCTACGACTGCTCCTCTTTTTCTGGGGTGTGCGGCCTCGGCTGGTGAGGCCCGGGGCGAGGACCTGCCGGTCAAGCCCAGTGACGTGTCGCCCGGAGTGTAGTGCAAATCCGCGCCAAGCTCGGCGGCACGACAAGCATGGGTCGGGGAGTGCCTCCCCCTACTCTGGGAGTTCAATCGTACCCAGAACAAGACCGATACGCGCCGTGATGTCCCGCATTGTTTCTGGGTCAAAATGGCCCAGAACTTGTTCGACTCGTCTGAGCTTGTCGATGGTCCGAATCTGATCTGGAAGTACTATAGAGTCGACGCTGATCCGGCCCTTTCCCGCCGCAACGAACACCTCGTGCGGCGCTGCCTGCTGTCCCGGTTTGACGCTCGACAGAGGAACCACTATGACCGTGTCCCGCGCATCATTGAAAATGTTGGCGGATACCACGACCGCAGGTCGATGTTTCGGAATCTCTCGGCCCTCAGCGGGATCGAAACGAACGACGACTACATCGCCGCGTTTGAGGGACTTGATGCGTGCCCGCAACTCCGGCGTCACGGGTCAATTCCATCGGACTCGACGGACGCCCATTCGGCCGCAACTTCTCCAGCTCGCTGTGCGCTGTCTGCGATTCCAACTCTGATTTGCGCCGATCTCTCCCTGGCGAGCGGCGCGAGCGCTGTGGCTTGGCTTCTGACCCATTCGATAAAATCGAAAATAGCATCCTGGTCCGCTTTCGCCACGAAGTCTCCGTGGTCCGAAAGAAACCGCCTAAGCCACTTTTCAAACGGATCCACCGTCGCTGCAAGAATGCGGACCGCTTGATACAGTTCGAAGAACTCGAACGGATCGGCGACGTCCTTCGGGCCTGCATTGGGCAACTCGGAAAGCTCGGCAGCTATCTCACGCAGCTCGTTGGCGAGCTTGTGTTTCTTTTTCTCGTCAGCCTCGACGCGGCGTTGCACGCTGTCGGAAGTCTCTTCGATCCACATGCGCATTTGCGCGCGCGCGAGATCGTATCTCGCGGTCAAGAGCGAAGAGCGGGCGTATTCGGGTAGCATCGTCACAACCTGATCATCGGCACAGCATCACGCAGAGTTGCATCCTGAAGTGTAGCAGCGGCGCTACCGGCAGCATAAAAACGTCATGATCTTCAGTAGATACGAGCTTGATAAGGCAGGCCAATAATTTCTAGCGCCTGCCGCCCTGCCGGTCAAGGTGTGGGTCGATCGCGGCGAGGGCGCTGAGTCTCCTTTGACGGCCCGACAAAATCGGGGAAAGGCCGGAGGGTTCCGATCGCGTCCGAGCTAGAGCCGATCCTGAAGCGTTGGCGTCTGGTGACGCCTGGCGATCTCGTTTTCCCCGCTTCCGGAGCGGGCGAACTGTTTCCCCGGCACGTCTCCTTGCGTAGCTACCTGGGCTCTGCGTGCCGCCGCGCAACTGTAGGGGTTGTCAGGTTCCACGATTTGCGGCATACGTTCGCCTCCCACTTCATGATGAACGGCGGCGACCTCTACCGGCTTCAGGCGTTTCTCGGCCACTCCACGCCGGTGTTGACCCAGCGCTACGCGCACTTGGCTCCCGGTCATCTTGTGACGATGGATCGCAACCGGCTGAGCTTCCGCGCGCCAGCGGGTTCGATTAGCCACCTGCACACAGGGCGCACACAACAAGGAGTCGAGCCCGAAGATAAACATGTAAGTGCTTGAAACTAAAACCTTTGCCGATGTAGCTCAGTGGTAGAGCAACGGTTTCGTAAACCGTAGGTCGACGGTTCAATCCCGTCCATCGGCTCAAAGAAAGCGCGCACTTACGCCGAAAGGTGCGGCGCGCGCTCTCGACGTGGCCACGTTTGTGGCCAGTGAGCTTCGCTTCCTGCAAGGAAGCGGCATCGGGTTGCAGGATACGGCGGGCCTTGTCCATGGGAAGGAAAGACCCGATGGCACAGTCAGCGCGCCCCGTTCGTTTCCGTGGCAAGTGGAGGATCAGGTGGCTCGATTACGAGGGGCGCCGACGCTCCGCTGTGTGCTTCGAGTACGCCGACGCCGAGCGCCAGCTTCGAGCGCGCCAGTCCGAGACTGACGAAGTTCGCCGGGGGCTGCGATCCGCGCCACCAGCCGACAGGACAGGCTCGATGTTGTTCGACTACTGGCTCGCCCACCGGGCTCCAGCGAAACGAAGCGCCCGCGACGACAGGCTGATCATCGAGAACCACCTGCGTCCCGTGTTCGGGAAGCTGCGCTTGCGCGAGATCGGCGCGGAGCACGTGGACCGCTTTGTCGCGGAGCGGTCGCACCTGGCGCCAAGGACAATCCGCAACCACGACGCGGCCAAGGCGGAGATTGATCCGGGCGACTCCTACTCGGAGGTCGCGTTCGTCTGGTACGGATTGAGGCTGGCCGGGAGAACCTGACCATCGATTCGCTCGTCAAGCTCGCGGGCACCCTCGGAGCCCGATCTGCGGACTTGATGAGCTCACCCCGTAGCCGCAGTGTACGCAGAGGGCGCCCGCCAGTCACTCGTGCGGGCTGATGATAGCGGCCAACGGAACGGCTTTGCCGTTCTGCCACCAACCACCGCGCTGTTCGCGACGCGTCGCGTTTTTCGCCGAGGGGCTTCTTTAGTTTGACCGGGCGCTCGTTCGTGCCCACTCTGAAGAGCAGACAATGGCCCACCGCTCGGCGCGTGTGGTAGGAATCACCTACGTGCCCGGAAGGTTACAAGGCCAGAAAGACGCATGGTAACCGAGACGTACCCGCACCTAGACCAAGCTCCGATCTCCGAGGCTATTCTGGACATCGGTGTCGAGGCAGACGCCCCGCTTGAGGCGACAGATGCTTTTGCTAAGCGGGTCGCTGAAACCTATCCCGAGGCGTCGCCAGTGTTCACCGTCGAGGCTTTCTTCTCGGTCAACCCAGGCAAATCTGGGGTAGCCGGGAGCCAGAGCGCGGCGATAGGCAAAATCTGCTGGAACCCAGACAAGACCCGAGCCGTTCAGGCGCGTACCAATGGCTTCACAATGAATCACGTGAAGCGTTACGATTCCTGGAAAGAGCTACGCGCAGAGGCAGTGCCGCGATGGGACGAATACGTAGATGCCATTCGGCCGAAGAAGGTGGTGCGGCTTGCTCTTCGCTACATCAACAGAATCAGGCTTCCAGCCGATGGCGATCTCAACCGGTACATGCGAACCCATCCACAGATCGGTGCCGGGTTGTCCCAAGAGGCGGGGAATTTCTTCATGCGCGTCGAGATCCCGTTTCCCGAAAAGCGCGTCGCGGTCATCACAGAGGCGGCAGTACCCCGGGAGGCAGATGCTGTCGAGCGGGATCTCATCTTGAATGTCGACGCAGTTACCGTGAGGGAGTTCGAACCGCGAGATCCTGCAATCTGGAACGAGTTGGACGAGCTTCGCGAGATCAAGAACAAGTGTTTTTTCGGATCGTTGCAGGAGCAGACCTGGAGGAAATACCAATGACGGTAGCCCTGGCGCAGACCAGTCCGTTCATGTTGAGTGACCACGTCGTTGTTGGCTGGAGCAGCGAGGCTCGGAAGATTCGCCAGACCCAGGGGGACGCGTTTCTGCACTTCCAACAGGGCCGTGCTTTGCCTTTACACCTTACGGCGCTTTCATCGGAGGCGCGAGTCGCCGTTGATGCAAGATGGCCCGACGTGTCGGAGGCCATGTTCGACTATCTCGCGTTGCATTTTCCGATGGAGCTTCTCAGCCTGGTGTCCAGCGAGGTACTTGCGCCTCCAACGCTGACCTTCGCAGCGGAGATTGCGGGCAAAGTCTCGGACAGCCAAGCCGTTCGGGCGGCGCTGGTCCCCCTACTAGATCACGAGAGCGCCCTGGTGCGCGAGGGAGCGATCTACGGTCTGCGAGATCACATCGACGCCACCGTCGCCAAGAAGGTAAGGGCGCTAGCCAAGCACGATCCTAGTCCCGGGGTCCGTCAGGCGGCCAGCGATACCCTTGACGACAAGTGAGCAGGCCGCTTGTCCGCTTCGCCAGGCGGCTGTCGACATGGGAACCGGGGACCAGCGACGACCATGTCCTGCAGACCGAGTTCTCGGATCGAGATCGAGGACATGTTGACTTGCGACCTTCGGTCTACGAGATCGCAGCGGAAGATGCAGTGCGAGCATATGCGGAGTACGCCACGGCGTTTCACCCACCGCCGAGCGGCGGAGGTGTCGATCTGGGAGGCACCGTCCGCCCGGTGGAACGATCGCCCGGAGATACGGGCTTTTCGTTCACGATGAATGCCCACCGCGAGGTAGTGCTCGCGCACAGGAACGATTTGCTTGCACTCGTGCGCGAGGTGCGCGGTTCGATGGCAGGGAGAATGCATCGAGTCAGCAGGGGCCAGGTGGTCGACTACGCGCGGAAGCGCTTGATGGCTGGAGACCAAGAATGGGAGCAGGCGCAGGCGCAGGAAACTGCGCAAAATTGGCTCAAGAAAATCAACGTCTGAAGCGGATGCCGTTCAGCGCCGTGCGAGTTTTTCATCTTGCGCGGTGGGCGCGCATCGAGCCATCACGTCTGCGTAGATCCTCTTTCACGATGGTCATGACGACCCCAAGGAGGCTCGACGGCGCTCCAAAGAATGACCCGTTGTCGCCATTTTCGGGAAAGGCACCTCGGTACTGGCGTTCAGTTTTTTTTCAGGTTGTACGGTCGGCTCAAAGAAAGCGTCGCGTGCGCTAGCCTGCCACGACGAGGTTGACGATCTTGCCGGGCACCACGATGATCTTTTTGAGCGTCTTGCCCTCCATGTGCTTGGCCACGTTGGGCAGGGCCAGGGCTTGCTCTCGCACGTTGGCCTCGGCCGTTTCGCGCGCAACTTCAAGGTTGCCCCGCAGCTTGCCGTTGACCTGAACCGCGTAGGTGACGACGGCGTCCACGACCAGCGCCGGATCGAATGTCGGCCAGGCCACCTGGATCAGGAATGTCGCGGCCGCGTCGGCCGTGCGGAGTTTCTCCCACGCCTCGTCGCCAAGATGCGGCGCGAACGGGCCCAGCAGTTTCGTCAGGACGAGCAGATCTTCGCGCGTCGCGCCGTTGGCCACCAGCTCGTTGACGAACTCCATCATGGCCGAGATCGCGGTGTTGAACTGCATGCGCTCAAGGTCGGCGGTCACGCGCTTGATCGTCTTGTGGCGCAGCACCCTGTGCGGATCGCCCTCGGGTGCCTTCTGCGCGTCCCACTCATCGACCAGCCGCCACGCCCGCCTGGCAAAGCGGTTGCAACCCTCGATGGCGCGCGGATCCCATGGCTTGGGCAGCTCGAAGTCGCCCATGAACATTTCGTACAGGCGCAGGATGTCGGCACCGTACTGCGCGACCACGTCGTCCGGGTTCACGCCGTTCATCATCGACTTCGCCATCTTCTCGACCGAAACTTTCACGGCCACGCCCGTCGTCTTGAGCACGACAGCATCGCCGCGATGCTCGACCTCGGCGAACTCGTGGTAGCGGCCCATCGCGTCCTGATACGTGGTCGCCAGCACGGTGCCCTGGTGCCGCAGTTTCTTGAACGGCTCGGTGGTGGACACGATGCCCAGATCGAAAAGCACCTTGTGCCAGAAGCGCGCGTACAGAAGGTGCAGCACCGCGTGCTCGGCACCGCCGACGTACAGGTCGACGTTCATCCACTGCCGGTCGCTGTCCTTGGACCAGGGCTCCGCCGCGTTCTTCGGATCGAGATAGCGCAGGTAGTACCAGCACGATCCCGCCCACTGCGGCATGGTGTTGGTCTCGCGCCGTCCGGGACCTTTGCACGACGGGCAAGTTGTGGCGACCCAGGACTCGATGTTCGCCAGCGGCGATTCGCCGGTGCCCGAGGGCGCGTAGCGTTCGACCTCGGGTAGCAAGACCGGCAGCTCGCTTTCGGGCACGGGCACCGCGCCGCAGGTTTGGCAATGCACGATGGGAATCGGCTCGCCCCAGTACCGCTGCCGCGAAAACACCCAGTCGCGCAGCCGGTAGCTGACGGTGGCTTTGCCGAGGTTCCGCGCCAGCAGCGAGGCGGTGATCTTCTGCTTGGCATCCGCGGTCGTCAGGCCGTCGAGCTCGCCCGAGTTGATGGCGATGCCCTCGTCGGCGAAGGACTGGCCGACCGGCGGCTCTTTGCCGTCCGCCGCACGCACCACCGGAACGATGGGCAGGCCGAACTTGGTGGCGAACGCAAAGTCGCGCTCGTCGTGCGCCGGGACCGCCATGATGGCACCCGTCCCGTACGTCGCGAGCACGTAGTCGGCGATCCAGATCGGGATCTGCTTGCCGTTGACGGGATTGGTCGCGAAGCCACCGGTGAACGCACCGGTTTTATCTTTCGCCAGATCGGTGCGATCCAGGTCGCTCTTTTTGCGCGCGGCCTCTTGATAGGCGCTGACGGCCGCGCGGTAGGCCACCGTCGTGATCGCTTCGACAAGCGCGTGCTCGGGCGACAGCACCATGTACGTTGCGCCGAACAGGGTGTCGGGCCGCGTGGTGAACACGCGAAGCTCGCTGCCGTCGGCCGGTCCACCCGCCACCGCGAACACCACCTCGGCTCCCTCGCTGCGGCCGATCCAGTGGCGCTGCATCGCCAGCGTCGATTCCGGCCAGTCGACGTCCCTCAGATCCTCCAGCAGACGATCGGCGTAGCGCGTGATGCGCAGCATCCACTGCCGCATGTCCTTGCGCACGACCGCGGTTCCGCAACGCTCGCAGCGGCCCCCGCTGACCTCTTCGTTGGCGAGGCCCGTCTTGCACGAGGGGCACCAGTTGATCGGCATCGTGCCCTCGTACGCCAGCCCGCGCTTGAATAGCTGCAGGAAGATCCATTGCGTCCACTTGAAGTACTTGGGATCGGTGGTGTTGAGCTCGCGCTCCCAGTCGTAGGCGAAACCGATCGAATCGATCTGACGTCGAAAATTCGCGATCGCCTTTTCGGTCGTGACGCGCGGGTGGATGCCGGTCTTGATGGCGTAGTTTTCCGCTGGCAACCCGAACGCGTCCCATCCCATCGGGTGCAGCACGTTGAACCCCTGCATGCGCTTCCAGCGCGTGATGATGTCCGTGGCGGTGTATCCCTCGCAGTGGCCGACGTGCAGGCCCGCACCCGACGGATACGGAAACATGTCGAGCGCGTAGAACTTCGGCCTGCCGGGATCGGCCTGCGTGCGGTGCAGGCGCGCCTCCCGCCAGCGCTGCTGCCACTTGGGTTCGACGGTGCGGTGATCGTAAGGCATGGCGGGGGGTGGGGGGGGATTGTACTTGAGCAGGCGGTGACGAACTTCCTGTCCGAGGTGGCGATTCACTCGAAGGCGCAGGACCGCCGCATTGTGCGCGAGCACCACGATCGCGGCAACGATTTCTTCGGCTGGTTCCTGGGCGATCGCAACAACACTACGAAATGACGAGGATGACGACCCCGGTGACCGTGACGCCGACGGCCAGCGCGCGGTGAAGGTTCCAGCGCTCTTCCCCCATGGCGATCGCGATGGGCAGCGACGCCAGCGGCGACATGGCCGATAGGGTCGCTGCCACCGCAAGATCGGAATACTTGAGCCCCACCACGTAGAGAATCGACCCGATGCCCACGTCGCAGACGAAGGCGGGAACCAGGCGGTGGGCAACGCGCGGCACGCTGGCGTGTGGTTGTGGCTTGCCGTGCAACCACAGTTGCGGCAGCAGGAGGCCGACGGCAAACGTGTAGCGAATCGCGGCAATCTGCCAGAAGGGCAGATCCTGCGCGCCGACTTTCACCGTCGCGGCGCTGCACGCCCACAGAATCGCGGTGAGCAGTGCCAGCGCGGCCCCGCCAAGATCCATGCGCCCGGCGTGCGATGCGCCGCCGATCCGCACGAGCGCGATCACGCCACCGACCGACAACAACATGCCGGCGATCCGTGGCGGTCCCAGCGCCTCGCCGCGGCCGACGACGCCGTAGACCGCCGCCCATAAGGGATAGGTCGTTGCGATCGACAACGCGGTGGCGATGCCGAGGCGCCTGGTCGAAGCGAAAAAAAGATTGTCGGCGAAAGCGTACGCGCAAAGCGCCGAAGCGAACAGCCACGCCAGGCGCGCGGTGCCAAGGCCACGGAACGGCCACCCGCCGGCCACCAGAAGCGAGATCGAGCCGAACAGGATGCTGCCCACGACCGAGCGCATGAGGTTGACGCGCACCGGCCCGATCTCGCGCGCGCCCTGCGCGTACCGCGCCGACGAGAACGCCCACATGATGCAACTGCCAAACGAGGCGAGGGGACCGATTGGAGCGGGCAGGGCCACGGCGCCCGCGTTTTACACTGATGCTGCACGCGGGCAAGGACGCCCCAAGTGCTGGGCTTGGTGTCGCGGTGCGCGAGTTCAAGATGGCACCTGGCCACGGCGTCGTGGACTACATGTTGTTCGTGGGCGGCAAGGGCGTCGAACTCGAAAGTCTGCTCGACTTGGCAGGTGTCGGACTACGTCGAGGACGCACCATGACGAAATGGAAGTCGTGCTCGATGCCGGTGTCCGTCACTCCGGGACGGAAAGCCCGGAGTTGTCCTTGCCGAATTCTGGTTGTGCGCTGTTCCACAAGGTCGATCCGTCGATCCAAGCCACTACAGAGGGTCGCCTCAAGACCATCTCGGGCGTCTGCGTAGGGAAGTCGTTTGCCGCCGATCCGAACGACTACACGAGCATCATCTCGGAGAAGTGGCGCGACACCGGCCCACGCCTCACGCAGGAACGTCCAGTAGGTCGCCTGTCCGTGGTGTCGATCATCGCGTCGACCATGTCCAGATGGCGACGGGCGACCACCCAGAAACCACAGCCGAAGCCACTGGTCCTCGCGGTAGTTGGTCGTGTCCAAATAGGGGGGCGACGTGATCACGAGCTTCACGCGATCGCGAAGTTGCGGAAACAACGAAGCAGCTTTCCTCGCGTCCCCTAGGGCCACTCGGCCGCGCAGGGATGCAGGCTGCGACGCAAATCGGTAGTCGATCTCTCCCTCTAGGATCTTGAAAACGTCTCGCTCGGGCGCTTGATAGCCGTGCTCTCGCCACCAGCGAATCGAGTATTCGGGTTTCGTACTGATGGTTCTGGGCATTCGGTTGCTGAAGCAGCGTTCACTCCGATGGCTCTCTCCATGAAGGGACCCGAGAGACAGGGCCGCGAGAAAACAGTCCACGCGGTTTCTCCTCCAGTTGAGTTGACCTCGAAGGTGGAGAAGCTGAGCCAAGGTCGACTCGTGAAAGCATGCGCCAAAAAAAGCCTGATCAGGGCCTGTGGTCTTCGTGGGTGCCTTGTCCCTAATCTGACGAAGGCGCGCAAGGGCTTCGGCTCGACTCGGAGGATTTGCCTTCGCGTTCGACACGCATGCCGCCACCGGATTCATGTCACACCCTGCCGCCGGCCGGTCGCCGAGCAGGCTTTCGAACACCGTCGTCCCTCTTCCTGAGAAAGGATCGAAGACTGATTCCCCCGGCCGTACCCATACAAGGTGACGACGAACGAAGGCCTCAGGAAACATGGCGAAGTACGGACAGATCGAATGAAACCGATGCCGCATCACGCCCGTGTTTCTGCGAGAACTCGATCGCGGTGCGCGACGACCCAATCTCTTAGCTTGCTTGCTTCGTCGAGCCGCTCGATCGGAGTGATGCCACGATCAGCGAGTGCACGTGCCTGGCCAGCAAGCCGAGGTAGTCTTCCGCGATCGATGACGATGCCGTGGGTACGGGTACTTCGCCTCATCTCGCCACCGTCGACGAAAAACGGAATCATGATCGCTGGTTGACACGGCGCTGCTGGCACGACAGTGAACCACTCGTCGTGGAAGAGCGTGATGGACTGCTTGACGCTCTTGCTCTTCCAGTTGTTCCCAGATGCGACTTGAGCAAGCAGGTAGAGCGTTCCAGGCTTTTGATCGCGTTGGGGTCGCCACGATACAACGTCGATTCCTTCGTCCTTCACGTCATCGGGGCTGTCTGGCAGGGCGACACCCCGCGGCGTTCCGTCGCCAAAAATGGCCCAAATCTGTTTCACTTTGTCGAGGAACCCGGAGGAGTCTGGACGAGGAAAGCCGAAAGAGAATGCCGGGCCCTCGCAGTGAGCTGCTGCCGCGAGTGTGCCGCAGATCTGGAAGAGGTCGCGCGCACGCACCAGGTCTGCGTCCGTCGGCGCGACTACCCCGGAAACAATTTCGCTCTTGGTGGCGTGCGCGAGAATCAGGCTGAAGACGTACGTCGACTCGCCGGTATTCCATTCGGTGTCGGGTCGCAGGAGCAGAGCATCGCCCTCGGTCGACATGGAGAATGGGTAAGCCATTTCGAGCGCGTACTGTCGCTTGCCAACTTCGCTGGCAATTTGGACCGCGAGATCCTCAAGACGGGCATCGTCGGCGTCTATCTCCTCCGAGTCTTCGTCCCGTTCGAGATCCTCTTGCGCTCGGAGTTCTCCGACGAGCGCCCGCGATTGACCGTCGCTGAACAGCGCGCGCAGTTCAAGCCAGTCTGTCAGGAGCGGGACAGAGCCGTCGATCTCAGGGACGGTAAGAGGGACCATCCTTACTTCTTCGCGGCTTGCTTGGCCTTCTTTTCCATCACGTCGAGGAGCAGGTTAGCGTTCTGCTCAAGCTCGCGGCTGACTTCTAGGAGAGTCACGTCCTCGCCGCTGTAGGCGCGGACCTTTTTGAAGGCGTTCTCAGTCTGCCGATGGGCGTCAACCAGATTCTTCTCGAACTGTAGGCTCGGAGTCTCGACCTCGGCATACGCCGCAGCGATATCGTGATTCCCAAGCATCAAGATTCGAGCCTTCGCGTTCGCCAAAATCTCTCCGAGGTTCTTCACATCAGGATTCTGTGAGTTCACCACCGGCTTGATGTCATCCTGCTTCGAGCCGTACAGCCAGAGCATCAACTGCTTCAGGTTGGCAAGCTGTTCTTCTGGGATTGGGTCGGGTTCTGGATCGTTCTCGCGCCACCCGTCAGGCAGGCCAAGGTACTCTCGGTAACCTGGTCGAGTCAGGGCGGCC
>CAYSKR010000211.1:0-2763 GCA_964431675.1 uncultured Myxococcales bacterium | reverse complement strand
TGCGGCTTGCCCAGCTCCGCGATCCACGCCGCCAGTGAGGCGTCGGTCACGGCCAGCACGCGTTTCGCGGCGAGCGCGCTCAGGTCCTTCTGCGCCGGTGGCTTGCTCTTGCCCGCGCGAGCGTCCTCGGGCCAGTCGGTGAGCGTCGCCGGGCGATACTCGAAGCGGATGACGAGTTCCTTGCCCTGCTCGCCATCCTCCTCGGCGATGAAGCTCTGCCCTGAGCTTGTCGAAGGGGCCGCGAGAATGAACACGCGGTCCTTCCCCTCGGCGGCCTTCACATTGCCGTGCTCGCCCTCGGCGACGTCCGTCAGCCGGAAGTGTACGCGCATCGGATCGCCCTGTCTCCCCGTCCCCCCGTCTCCCCGTCCCAAGATGTCCGGCCGCAGGCGGAAGGCGTAGTCGCGCAAATACTCGCTGGTCTTGATGTAGTACTGATCCTTGTTGGCCCAGTGGAGCGTGACCTCCTCGCCCTCGTAGGGGATGGCGTAGACGCCCGGCTTGTAGACGCGCTTGGCGAGGAAGTCGCCCTCGGAGTAATAGCGGCGGAAGAAGCTGAACAGGTGGTCGTAGACCTCGCTCTCCAGCGCGCCGATGTCCACGGCGTCGTTCGCCAGCCGGGCGCGCAGGTCGGCCACCCTGGGCGACTGCCCGGGGTCCATGCCCGCGGCCTCGATGCCGGCGATGACCTTGGCCAGCTCCTTCTCGATCTCGGCCTTGTCGGCGGTTTTGTATTGGCCGAACGCCACCTGCACCTGCGGCAGCAGGTCACGGTCGAGGAACTGCGACACCTCGGCGCTCTTGGCGTGCATGACGCGATAGAGGCCGAAGTCCAGGTCGGGCTGGTCGAGCTGAAACAGCTCCTTCAGCAGGGTTTTTAGTTTTTCGTATTTCTGGCTCATCGGGGTTCCTGCTTGTTGTTGGTCCTGCCCGCGTTCATGTCAGCTCCCACAGGGCGCGAATGGGGACCGCGAAGAGTCCCTCGCCGAAGCCCACGCTGACGTCGCCGTCGTAGAGCACCACGCCAACGGCAAAGCGCTTGCCCGCAGCGTCGCGCAGTTTGCGCAAGCCGCGAAAATCCGCTGCCGTCACGGTCGCAGCGGCCTTCACTTCCACTCCGGCCAACTCGCGCCCGCCACGCTCCAGCACCAGATCCACCTCCGCGCCATCTTTATCCCGGAAGTGATGGAAGCGGATGTCGTCGTCGCGCCAGCTCGCCTGCCGACGCAGCTCCTGGTACACAAACGTTTCCAGTAACTGCCCCATGGCGCCACGGTCCTGCCACAGCGACTCGGCATCGAGCCCAAGCAGGGCGCACGCCACCCCGGTATCGCCAAGATGCAGCTTGGGGGTCTTGATCAGGCGGCTCAGCCGGTTGCTGTGCCAGGGCGCAAGCTGCTCGAGCAGAAACACCCGCTCCAACAGGGTCACATAGTCTTTGATGGTCGGGCGGCTCAACTGGAAGGGCGCCGCGAGATCACTCACGTTCAGCAGCCGAGCGGTCTGGCCGGCGGCCAGCGTGAGCAGGCGTGGCAGCGCATCGAGCGAGGCGATGCGCGCCAGGTCGCGGACGTCGCGCTGGACCAATGTCTCGATGTAATCGCGGTACCAGGCGGCGCGGCGGCGGGGGGTCGCCCGGGCCAGCGCTGCAGGATAGCCGCCCGCCGCGATGCGCTCCGCCAGTTGCCTGCCCAGCCGCCCGTAGTTGCGTGCCTTGAAACGACCCTCGAACAGCGCGTTGAGGAATCCCGGTTTGCGACCCGCCAGTTCGCACTGGGCCAGCGGGTGCAGCCGCAGGAGTTCCATTCTCCCAGCCAGGGAATCGGCGAGCTTCGGGACGAGCAGCACGTTCGCTGACCCGGTAAGCAGGAATCGGCCGGGACGGCGCCCACGATCCACAGCCGCCTTGATGGCCGTGAACAGGGCGGGTACCCGCTGCACCTCGTCGAGGATGCTGTGCTCGGACAGGTCGGCAACGAAACCCACGGGATCGGTCGTGGCCGCGCCAAGCGCCACGGCATCGTCGAAACTGAAGTAGGCGTAGCCCTTGGACTCGGCGATCCCCAGCGCCAACGTCGTCTTGCCGGATTGCCGCGGCCCGTGAATCAGAACCACGGGCGCGTCGCCCAGCGCCTCGGTCAGGGCTGGCGCGGCGAAGCGAGGATGCAGGACGTCAGCGTTCATGGCGGCCAAATGTAACGCGCAGCGCTGGCTGATTGCAAGGACTATGGGCGTCCATCTGCAACCTTATGGCGCGGCTGATTGCAATGGCTGATCAGGCCAGGGAGAACAACCGCTCGGAAGTTGACTCGGAAGTGCTGGCCGGCACCAGCCTTCCGAGTCTGCCCGTTTGCGACACGCGACCGACCCGCTTCACGCGACGGCCCAGCAGATGGTGAAAAGCGTGTCGGTCGCGGTGTGCTGGGCCAGACGACGTTCCAGCGATTCGATCCGCCTGGAAGTGCACGTTGTTCTGTTCCAGCGAGCGGCTCACGGTGGCTTTGGCATGGCGCGCCGACTCGGCGTTCAGGCGTTGCTGCTCGGCGGGTGGAATCGCCCCTTCGCCTGCCCCGCGGCCGGCACAGCCAAAGAGCTTCTCCATCGTCTCCTGGTCAAGCGAGGCGCCGCCATCGTCGCCCCCGTCCTGCGCCACCTTGGGTGAGGACTTGGAGATCAGGTGGTAGCGACCGGTCGCGATCTCTGCGCTCGGCGGGCGCTCAAGGTCGAAGGCCAGCGCGGCATCATCAAAGCGGGCGCGGTCGT
>CAYSKR010000210.1:0-6456 GCA_964431675.1 uncultured Myxococcales bacterium | reverse complement strand
CGATCATGGGCGAGATCCTCTTGCTCGGCGTCCAGAGCCAGGGGCGCAAGACCTCCCCGCTCGACGTGAGGACGCTCGCCGACTGGGTGATCCGCCAACGGATTCTCACCATCCCCGGCATCGCCCAGGTGACCGTGATGGGCGGCGGGGTCAAGCAGTACCAGGTGCTCGTGGATCCGCGAAAGTTGCTTGCCTATGGCCTCACCCTGGAAGAAGTCGAAAAGGTGGCCAGTCTGTCGCAGACCAACACCACCGGTGGCTTCCTCGAACGCAAGAGCGAGGAATACCTCGTCCGGAACCTGGCCCGCAGTGCCAGGCTGGAGGATCTGGCGAGCACCGTCGTTGCTTACAAGCAGGGTGTTCCGGTGCGCCTCAAGCAAGTGGCCGAGGTCCGCCTGGCCGCCCAGGTCAAGCGCGGCGACGGCGGTATGAACGGACAGCCCGCCGTCATCATGGCGGTGCAGAAGCAACCCGGCGCCAACACGGTCGAGCTCACCGCCACGGTGGAAAAGGCGATCGCCGGCCTCGCAAAGAGCCTGCCCGGCGATATCAAGGTGGAGACGCTGTTCAAACAAGCGATCTTCATCGAAAAGGCCATCGAGAACGTAGTGGGGGCGCTTCGCGACGGGGCGGTCCTGGTGGTGATCGTGCTCTTTCTGTTTCTGCTCAACTTCCGCACGACGGCGATCACCCTGACCGCCATTCCCCTTTCCTTCATCATAACCGTGCTCGTGATGAAGGTTTTCGGTCTCTCGGTCAACACCATGACCCTGGGTGGCCTCGCGGTGGCCATCGGCGAGCTGGTCGACGATGCCATCGTCGATGTCGAGAATGTGTTCCGGCGCCTCAAAGAGAACCGGCACAAGGAGCACCCCGAACCCGTGCTTCACGTTGTCTACAAGGCGTCCTCCGAGATCCGAAACTCGATTGTGTTTGCCACGGTCATCGTCGTCCTGGTCTTCATCCCGCTCTTCGCGATGAGCGGCATCGAGGGGCGGCTCTTTGCTCCGCTCGGCGTCGCGTACATCGTCTCCATCCTGGCGTCTTTGCTGGTGTCGCTCACGGTGACGCCCGCACTCTGCTCCTACCTCCTTGGCAGGGCGAAAGTCATGGAGCACAAGGAGGACGGGTTCCTCGTGCGTTGGCTCAAGCGTCAGGATACGAAACTCCTCGGGGTAACGCTGGGTCATCCCTACAAGGTGATGGCAATGGCTGCCCTGCTCGTCGTTGCAGCGGTCGCGGTGGTCCCGTTCTTCGGACGGGAGTTCATGCCTCCCTTCAATGAAGGCACAGCCACCATCAACCTGCTCGCAAAACCGGGCACCTCGCTGGAGGAGTCGAACCGCATCGGCACGGTGGCCGAGAAGCTCATCAAGACAATCCCCGAGGTGGGATCGGTGGGCCGCCGCACCGGCCGGGCGGAGCAAGACGAGCACGCCGAAGGCGTTCACTACACGGAGCTCGACGTCGACTTCAAGAATGGCGGACGAGAGCGCGCGTTGGTGATGGAAGATCTGCGACACAGGCTTTCACAGATCCCAGGCGTTGCCGTCAACGTGGGCCAGCCGATCTCTCACCGGCTCGACCACCTGCTCTCTGGCATTCGGGCGCAGATCGCCGTCAAGCTCTTCGGCACCGACATGGACGTGCTGCGCGGCAAGGCGGCGGAGATCCAGCGACTGATGGCTGAGGTCTCGGGGGTGGTCGACCTTCAGATCGAGCAGCAGGTCTTGATCCCGCAGCTCCGGATCCGCATCAAGCGCGAGGAGGCCGCCCGTTACGGCGTGCAGGCGGGGGCGATGGCCGAGCTTCTGCAGACCGCGTTCAACGGCAAGGTCGTTGGCCAGGTAGTGGACGAGCAGCGCGTATTCAACATCCTCGTCCGCTACGATGAAAACGCACGCAAAGACATCGAGTCCTTCCGGGAGGCGCTGGTGGACACGCCATCCGGCGCCAAGGTGCCACTCGGGAGCATCGCCGAAGTCGTGCAGGGCACCGGCCCGAACATCATCAATCACGACAACGTGCAGAGACGCATCGTGGTCATGGCAAACACCGCCGGCCGCGACCTCGGCGGCGTGGTGACTGATATCTACAGGCGCATCGACGGATCCGTGAAGCTGCCAGTCGGCTACTTCGTCTCATACGAAGGGCAGTTCGAGAGCCAGCGCGCGGCCACCCGGCTCATCGGCCTGCTCTCCCTGTTCTCGCTGGCCGGAATGTTTTTCGTGCTCTACGCGCACTTCCGCTCGGTCCGGCTCGTCCTGCAAGTGATGCTCAATATCCCTCTTGCTCTCATTGGCAGCGTGGCCGCTGTGCTCATCACCGATCGGACGTTTTCCGTCGCCACGATGGTCGGATTCATCACCCTGTGCGGGATCGCCTCGCGGAACACCATCATGATGATCTCCCACTACGTGTACCTGGTCGAGCACGAAGGCGAGCACTTCGACCAAAAGATGGTCATGCGTGGCTCTCTCGAACGGCTCGTTCCGGTGCTCATGACCGCGCTCACCGCTGGACTGGCGCTGGTCCCCTTGGTGCTCGCCAAAGGAGAGCCGGGCAAGGAGATCCTCTACCCGGTCGCGACCGTGATACTGGGCGGACTTTTGAGCTCCACGCTGCTCGACATGGTCGTCACCCCGGCGGTGTTCTTCAAGTTCGGACGTCCCGCGCTGGACAAGCTCATCGGTGAGCGGGAGCGTCGGGCGAAGGAGACCGCCTTCGGCAAAGAAACCCTGACCCAACCCACGTAGGAGGAATGAAATGAAAGCGATCACATTGATCGGAGCCGTCGTCACCACCCTTGCCGTCACTTTTGCAGGAAGCGCCGCGGCTCAAGAGCACGCCCACGGATCGCCTCATGGCGGCCAAGTAAGAACCGTCGGCAAATACCACCTCGAAGCTGTGGTGAAGGACTCGATGCTCCAGGTGTACCTGCTCGACGACAAGGAAAAGAGCTTGCCGCCGCCCAAGGAGGGCCGGGCCGTACTCCAGATGGGGAAAGCCAAGCACGAGCTCAAACTGGCCGCGTCGGGCGACATGCTGATGGCCGAGTTGCCGCCGGAGGCTGCCAAGCACCTCGCGCAGCCAAACGCCAGGGGCGTGGCGGTGGTGACCCTCACGCTCGACGGCAAGCCACAGAGCGTGCGGTTCAGCCTCGGAAGCGAAAAACCGGCAGTCGGCGCCAACCCCGCGGGCGCGCATAAAGAAACCAAACCCGGCGCGCACGAGCACGGCGCCGACAAGCATTGATCCAACACCTCAGCCGAACAGGATCTGGCAGACGATCGCGCCCACGACCGCCATCGACAGGCCCCAGGCCAGCATCTGGTTGAACAGTTTCTTTCGATCAACGACCGCAGGTGCTGCGGCCACGCACAGGGCACCGATGGTTGACAGCGGAGAAACATCAACCAGGTTCCCGCCCACGATCATCGACGAGGCAATCGCGATCGGATCGCCGCCGCCCAATTTTTCGATCAGGCCCGGGATGGTCGGCAGGAAAGCAGGCAGCACCACGCCCGTCGTGCTGCTGTACATGGAAATGATGCCCGTCACACCGGCAATCACGCCCGCGATGCTTTTCTGCGACGCGATCCTGGCCAGCAAGGTCGTGAACAGATCCAGACCGCCAGTTTTTTCAAGCAGCGACGTCAACACCGTCACGCCGCACACCATCAGGATCACGCCCCACGGCACCGCCTTCATCGCCTCCGTTTCGTCGGCCGCGCGCAACAGCGTCAACAGCAAGACGGCGGCGAAACTGGCCAGGCCCACGTGCAGACCGAAAATCACGACGCCCAGAACCAGGGCCAGGAGCAGAAACAAGGTCGTGACGTGGCACCGCTCGAAGGGCGGGGTTGCCTCGGGGTGCCAATCAGAATCGCCATCCAGCGCCTGCGAAGGCCGATGCAGCAACCTCCAACCGCCCAGCGCAAGGTACCCAGGGATGGCGACGAACAACGAAGCACCCAGCGTGTTCAGGTAGATGCGCCAGCCGACTCCGACGATACCCATGCCCGCCAGAATCTTGTACGCCACGATTCCCGTCGGTGCGAACGGCGACATCCCGCCCGCCAGTGCTCCGTGTCCTACCATCAGCGCAACCAGCAGCGGCGGCAACCGGGCGCGGACGGCGACCGCCATTGCGGTGGTGGCCATCAATCCGGTGGCAGCGATGTTGCCCGCGCCGATCGACGCCAGCATGTAAGTCAGCAAGAAAAACAACAGCGGCACCAGGCCGCGATTCCCGCGGCACAACCGCAGCGCCATGGCGGCAACGCGATCCAGGGTGCCGTTCACCTGCGCCTGCGCAAAGAACAAGCTGATTCCGGTCAAGGTCAAGAACAGATCCGCAGGAAACCCTGCCACCACCTGCTTGATTCCGATGGTCTGGCCGAAAGCCGGTGCCACGTAGGTTCCGATCAGCCACGCCGATGCCATGGCCAATAGGCCGATGTTCACGCGCGTCGTGCATGACAGGAGGATCGCGAACAGCAGCGCGCCCAGCGAGATCCACGCCAGGGTCAAGGCACCTGCCTCATCGCGAACCCGCGCGCGCAACGCACGTCGCTTGCCACCGCATTCTTTTGCGGACCCTACTTCAACCCGCGCGGCACGGGTGATAAAAGTCAACGCCCGATGCCTTCCATGGTCGCGTCAAGTTCCAGCTCGCCGCTTCTCGGTCGCTTGCGCATGGATGAGCGCGCACCAGCGGTTGCCCGGGCGTTGTTGCGGATCGCTGGGTCGGGCACCCCGGCTTCATTCGGCGGGTCGGCCGTGGCGTTTCTTGTCCATCCTTCGGACGACTACGTCACCACCTTGCTCGGTATCTTCGTTGCCGGCGGCATGGCGTTGCCGCTTTCGCCCTTGCACACGCCGCCCGAACTGGCGCACTTCATCGCCGACGCCCGGCCGCGGGCCATCGTGGCAAGCCGCAGCCTCGCGTCACGTGTTCACTCTCTTTTTCAGACCTCCGCGCCGCCGGTGCCTATCCTGGTCCTCGAGGATCTGCTGCCAGATGTGAATTTGTCGTCGCCGTCGCCGCCGCCTTCCTTGCCTGCCCCGCCGTCCATGGCCCCCGGCGATCCGGCCTTGATGTTGTACACCTCGGGCACGACCGGACGCCCCAAAGGCGTCGTTCTCAGCCACGCCGCGCTCGCGGCAACTTGCGCCTCGCTGCACGAAGCGTGGGGCTGGCGCCGCGACGATGTCATGCTGCACGTTCTGCCGTTGCATCACACCCACGGCGTGGTCGTGGCGCTGCTCGGTGCCTTGTGGGCAGGTGCGACCGTGCGGTTCGCCACGTTCGACGCGCACCGGATCTGGATGTCGTTCGCCGACGCGACGGTGTTCATGGCGGTGCCCACGATCTACGCCAAACTGATGGAGGCGTTTTCCTTGGCCAGCGAAGAGCAACGCCGACAGTATCGCCAGGCCGCGTCCCATTTGCGCCTGGCCACCAGCGGCTCGGCGTCGTTGCCTGCGTCGTTGCTGGAATCCTTCCGCGCAGCTTCGGGCCAGACCTTGCTGGAACGCTACGGGATGACCGAAATTGGCATGGCGCTGTCCAATCCGTTGCAAGGTCCGCGCATTGCGGGATCGGTGGGAATGCCACTGCCGGGCGTGACCGTCGACATCGTGGGTGAACATGAACGCCTGTGCGCCACGAGCGAACCCGGCGAGTTGCGCGTACGCTCGCCACAACTGTTTTCTGGATATTTTGGTGATCCCGTCGCCACGGTCGCCGCCTACGATCGCGACGGGCGGTTTCGCACCGGCGACACCGGCGTGCGCGATGCCGACGGCATCGTTACGCTCCTAGGACGCACCTCGACGGATGTATTGAAAAGCGGCGGCTACAAGCTGTCCGCGCTGGAAATCGAGGACGTCCTGCGTGTACACCCCGACATCGCCGAAATTGGAGTCATCGGCTTGCCCGACGCCGTCTGGGGAGATCGGGTGACGGCGTGTGTGGTCTTGCGGGCCGGAACGAACCTCTCGCACGACGGGCTGCGCGCCTGGGCCAAGGATCGCCTTGCGCCCTACAAGATTCCCCGTGCCCTGCTCATCCTGGACATCCTGCCGCGCAACGCCATGGGCAAGCTGCAAAAACAGAAGCTGAAGGAAATGGCGGCGGCGCGCGGCGTTTGATCGGACTCTTCGAAAGGAGCAACCCATGCGCACACCCCGGTGGGAGGATCTGAAGAAGCGCACCTTGCTCCTGGTCGCGCTGGGAATCCGCGTCGGACAGCCTGACGACTTGTGCTAGCTTTCGGCGATACCATGCGCCTTCACGATCGCCTCCTGTCGTTCACCTTGCTTGGATCCGAGTGGGTGCTGTGGCTCTTGATCGCGCTGTCGATTGTTTCGGTGGCGGTCTTGGTGGAGCGTGGCCTGTCGTTGCGGGGTGGCGTGATCGTTTTCGACGCGCTGGCGACCAAGATTCTCGTC
>CAYSKR010000209.1:0-15120 GCA_964431675.1 uncultured Myxococcales bacterium | reverse complement strand
GGCAGCCGAGGTAGCCGGGAGCCACGCCTGAGGCCATCCGTCCCCGGAGTGCTAGCCGGGATACTGCCGACGGGTTCATGGCTGGGTGTTGCGATCAACGCCGAACGCAAAGCCCGCGTTACGAACCCGCCTGGCCCTCGGATCAATCATTCCAAAAGCGTCCTCTGCCGCCTTCACGATCGCTTCCCACGACACCACGTTGCCGGACGAGCATCCATTCGTTCCGCACGCTTGCCGGTAGAGCTTGTGGACATCATCCATCAGCAGTCGGCTGCCGGTGTCGCCGCCGGTGTTGACGCTCCAGTAGAACCCCATCCAGTCGAACTCGGTGGCGAACTTGGGCACGGCGCAGTTCCGGTTCCGCCACTTTGCCGGCTGTCGGCACGACACCGGTACCGGCGGCAGGACGCGAGTCCGACCACCGAACGGCTCGCACTTCTCGGCCCCCGGAAGGCATACTGGATTCAGGAATTCTTTGTAGTAGTTGAATTGACAGTCGTCCTCATCCTGGCGATTCCACGCCTTCGCTGCGAAGAACTGGGCGAACCCCTCAAGTTGCGCGTCCTCATCGTGCTCCAGCGATTGCAAGCAGTGATATTTGTTGGAACTATCGACGTGGGCGCATGCACATAGGTCCGGTGCCTCCGGCGGATCGCAGGCACCTGCACCGCAGACTTGGCTGGCGGGCTGGCCTGGACGACGTGGAAACGTGTAGTAGCCCCCGATACGACCGGCGAGCGCGCGTCCCTGAATCTGATGCCCGATCTCATGGGCGACGATGTACTTCCACTTGCTCTGTGGACCGTGGCCGGGGACGCCGGGACCGATATAGACAACGTCCCCGACTGCGCAGGAATCGTTAGGGAATAGGGTGCTTGGGCATCCCTGATCGGTGATGATGCGGTATTTGCCCGGGACGATGCCCATGTCATTGGCGCTTAGAATCTGGCTCACGATGGCTGACACCCTGGTGGCGTCGTTGTGGCTACGTCCGTCGAACGTGAGGGTCACTTGTGGCGGAGGAACCAGCCAGTTTTGGACGCGCCTCCATGAGGGTACGTTGCCGTTGGTCTTGTCCACTCTGAAAGTGCCTTCAAGGTGACCGCTGGCCGCGGGGCCAACGGTGAAGGAGATCGGCTCTGGCCCATGGCCAGGCTTCCGGAACCTGGTCTCCTGCCGCATCGACAGAATGGCAGCGTTTCCAGGAGTGGCCGGGGTCATCATCAAGTCACTAAAAGCCGCGTCAACCAGGATACAGCCTTTGCTATCAAGGAACCGGCCACCGATTCCTGCGGCACCACTTCCTCCGGGGCCGAGGACGAACGCAGATACGCCCGCATACGCCGCTGGTAGCGCTTCGAATGTGTTGCGCACTTTGGCGAAGTCCTCACCATAGCCACTATCGAAGAACTGTGCATTCCAGGTCCCGCACAGTGAAACCGCGTAGTCGAGCACCGGGCGGCCGGAAGGCACTATCTCCCAGCAGATGCCCCAACTGTAGTCGGACGTGTATGCGCAATTCGCTGGCCACGTGGCACCGCCGCTCCACTTGCCGGTTTGGTTGCTCACCTCCAAATCGACGGTCAGAGGATGGTCGTCGACACCGGCGTTGTCGCGTTCGATGAGCTCGATTCGTACTGGGACGATGGCCGCGTCGGAGATCACATTGCGGGAAAACTCCACGTCGATGGTTGCCGGTGGCGGGAAGATGCAAGGGTTCTGCCCCGTGCCAAGCGGATTCTGGCAAAAGAAGACATTCCCTGTCACGTTCGGTCGGTTGTTGATTGAGACTACTGCGTCCACGTTCCTGCTTGCCGGCCACGGTTTGAACAACTTGCCGACGGTAACTCGCGTCAGCCGAACCGTGAACGGTGCCGGAACCGGCGGAGCAGCCGCAGCGGTCGCCTGTGGTGCCAGGAACGCCGCCGAGGTGGGCGCTGCCAGGCGGAATTCGGACGGATCTGTGAAATCCGGAACCTGGCGTGACAGCGCCGCCTCGTTGGGGCGACTGCTACCCTCTGGATCTACGCTACCGGAGAATTCCGGAGGGGCAGACCTAGGAGGCAACCCGTACAAATCCAGATCCAGGCTGATGTCGCTGCTCGCCGGATTCCACTGGTGTAGCTCGACGGCAAGCATGTTGGTGCCGTCCACGAGGGGCGTGGCATCGAGCGTGAACTCCCGAAACCGATGCTCGTCGGCACCGCCCACGAGGCGCGGGGCGAGCGTGCTGCGCGTGATCGCCGCGGGCTGGGCGGGCATGTTGTCGCGCAGCGCCTCTGTGCCGTTGAGGTACACGACCGCGCCATCGTCGCGCAGCAGGCGCAACACGAGGCTCTTGACCTGACGCTTGTCACCGACCATGAACTGCTGCCGGAAATACGTCGTCACGAACTTGCGCTGCGGGTCTGGCCCAAAGCCGAGCGTGGTTTTCTCACCATCGCCCCCGTATCCAAGTCGAGCCAGTCCCCGTTTCCAGGAGCCATCGTTGAAGGTGGCGGCGCGCCATGCTGTTCCCTGGTCGGTGCCATCATCGCGGTAGGCCCAGGTCGATCCTTTCTGGATCAGAAGCGTGGCTTCCGGTGGCACCGGTGGCGGTGCGGGCGGCTCCGTGGAACGCGTGACGGCCGTCGCGGTGTCGGAGAAGGCCGAAGATCGATGCTGGCCGATTGCGCGCACGCGGTAATAATATCTGGTGTTTCTTGTCAGGTTGCGGTCGGTGTGCCCGGTGACGTTGGCACCCACGGTGGCGAGCGGGGCGAAAGTCGTTCCGTCTGGCGAGCGCTGGATCTCGTGGCCGGTTTCGTCCTTCGCGTTGTCCTTCCAGGCAAGACCTACCTGTGAGGTGGACCCGCTCGTTGCCCGCAGATCGCTCGGTGCGGCCGGGCGCGTTGCCATGCGCGCGACAAGCTCGAGGTCAAAGCTCAGATCCGTGCTGTCGCCGAACTGGTGGACTTCGACCGCCAGAACATTCGTTCCTGAGACCAGGAATGCGGGATTCACCATCGCGGCGCCGCCAAGCACGCTCTCGGCCGCGCCCGACACCCGGGACACCGCCTTGGTTGCAAAAATGATCTTGCCCGCAGGCATGTTATCGCGCAGCACCTCGGTGCCGTTGAGGTACACGACCGCGCCATCATCGCGCAGCAGCCTCAGCCCGAGTGACACCACCGCGTCCTTATCGGCCAGGCTAAAACTCCTGCGGAAATAGACCGTGTTTGGCTTGCCTGAAACATCCCGGGGCGGCGGCCCTGACCGCCATTTCGAGTCATCGAAGCGTAGCTGACGCCAGGCCGTGTCCTGGTTTGTGCCGTCATCGCGAAACTTCCACCGGGAACCCGGTGCTACCAAGGTATGCGCCGTGAGGGTCAGCGGCTGTTGCAGTGTCTCGTATCCCGCGAACTCATCTCCAGAACAGGCTGCGAGCAGCGAGAGCGTCAGAGCGAGAGCGAGAGAGAGAGAGCGTGTGTGGGGGGGGGGGGGCGGATCATCATGAGGCGAATGGATATGGACTCCCCACCTCAATGTCAATCGTGGTCCTGCTCGGTCGTTCCCGCGCTGTCGGCCATCAGCACCGACGCGAGCGATACCACGGCACCGATGACGATCAATCCGGGGGCGTCGCCGCCGTCGGCGGCAGGATGCGGGGATGGCTGATCCCAACCCGCAAGCGAAGCTGTTCGCCGATGCCGAGGCGCGCGGTGACACCATTTTCATCAACGGCCGAAAATGGCCTTTGTTTCGCTTACGGGCCGGTGTCGTTCACGGGTCGGGTGGGCTTGCCCACAGTAGGCGGCCGGTGGCTGCCCGTCAGCGGCCGGGAAGCAGAGTCGACCGGTGGCATGAGCGACCTTGATCGGCCAGGGCGCTAGCCGCCCGCGCGCCTAGAACGCGTAGACGGCGCCGAGGTTAAGGTCCATCACCGCTGCGACCTTCCAGACGCCGACCAGCATGCGGGCCTCCGCTGTGAAGGCCACCCGCCGGGTCTGGTGGAACGTCATGCCAACACCGGGTCCGAGGGCGATCGGACCGCCCACGATGGTGTCGTCACCCGCCAGCACCGGCGGCTTCTTGGGAATGTGCAGGCGAAAAGCGTTTCCTCCGCCCAGGGTGCCGGTTCCGTAGAGCTGCCAGTTTGCCCAGGTGCGCCAGAAATAGTACGCGCGGGCGAACACCGCGTGCGCCATCTGCGGTGGTTTGCCCGGAAGCGAGTCGCCCTGGCTCGACGATGGGATGTACTGGTGCCGTGATTGCAGCGAAAACGCGAGGTGCTCGTCCCACTGGTAGCCAATTTCAGGCGTCACGTTGACCAGCGTGCCCGGCGAGAAGCCGGCGTTGACGACGTTGGGCGTGTGAAATTCCAGATCGCTCTGGAGGTGCCACCCGTAGCCCGTCCCGATGCCCAATCCCACGAAGAACGTTTTGGTCGCGCGCCGGTGGATGCGCACCTCCACCTGGGCTCTGTCCAGGTGGGCCCGCAGAGCGTGCAGCGGATCGTCGTCCTTGGCGGGACCGGCGTTGTCATCAGACTCGGTGCGCAGCGCCGACAGCACTCCGTGGCCAACCGGAGCTGCCCCCGCGCGGACGATCAGGAATGACGGGCTGTCCGACCGGCCCGTGGCGTGCATGATCTTGGAACCCGCGCGGGCTTCGACAAAATATTGCAGTGACTTGCCGACCACGGCGTTGCCAGGAATCACGCCCACGTACCAGCCTTTTTTCGTCGCGGACATTCGAACTTCTGTGAAACGCTCGCCGCCAGCCCGGTACGACAGGACCATGCTCATAAACCTGAGATCGGGTCCGGGTACGCAGCGCACGGTGATCTCGGTTTCCGGCGGCGCTTCGTCGGGCAGCGGGCAGTGAACCGGGCTTGGCACCGATGCCGGCAGGTCGGGCTCTTCGGGCACTTCGGGCTGCAAGGGCTCGTCCTTGGCCTTGGTGGCGGCGGGCTCTGCCTTTTTCGCCTCGCTGGGTGCCGACGCAGGGGCAGGCACCGCGGGCGTTGGCACCGGGGCGAGTCCAAGTTGGGCGCGCGCGGCGGCGTAAGCCTCTTGCATCGCGGGCGAAACGACTGCCGACGTGATCTGGATGTCGGGGCGAATCTTCAGCGCCAGGACCAGATGCCGCACGGCCTTGTCGCGTTCCTCGAGCGCAAGGTACGCCGCGCCCAGGTGCAGGTACGTGCGCGCCATCATTTGATGGGTGCCAAGTCCAGCTTCCTTGCCCATGACCACCGCGCCGACCAGTCCTTCGCGCGCCGCCGCAGCTTTGCCGTCCTTGAGGCGCGCAATCGCCGCGCGATTCAGCTCGACCATTTTCTCGACCGCGGGCGCGTCCTCGGCTGCGGCCGTTCCCGACGACACAACAACAGCCCCAAGCACCAAGGCCCCAAGAAATAAGTGCGGCGTCATCGGCAAGGCCCTCCCGGCGGCGTCGAGTATAGCCACAACGCCGATCGCTTCTTCAAGGGCCAATGCATTCGCCCGCTTGTTTTTTTTGCGGCTTGACCGGCTTGCCCGTCGGGTGTCTAGTGTGCGGCTCACCCGAACCCCAGACCGGAGGAATGCTTGGAGACACTGCTCGGCCGCCCGCTTGAAGTCGAGGTCCGCGACTCGATCGAAAAAGCGATGAAGATCCTGAAACAGAAGATGTCCAAGGAAGGCATCCTCCAGGAAATCAAGCGGCGGCGTTACCACGAGAAGCCCTCGGTCAAGCGCAAGCGCAAGATCCGCGAAGCGCGCAAACGGCGTCGTCGAGAGACGAAGCGCCGGGTGCCCCGCTGAGCGGCACCTGGATCGAGCTCGAGTTCGACACCACGCCGACGGGTGCCGAATTGGTCGCCGCCGAGGTCGGCCCCATGGCGGGCGGCGTGGAAATACGCGACGAGAGCGTCCTGCTGGGTACGCCTGCGGGTCGGGTGGTCGTGGTCGTGTACTGCGCGCCCGACCAAGTGCAGGATCTCCTGGCGGCTGCCTTCGCCGCCCTGGCTCGGGCGCGCGAGACGGGCACCGTGGTTGATCCCGTGGCGGTGCGGCAGCGATCCGCGCACGAGGACGAATGGCGCGACAAGTGGAAGCAGTTTTTTCGCGCCACGCGCATTGGCCGACGCTTCACCGTGCGGCCAAGCTGGGATGAATCCCAGCCGGAGGTGCAGACCGAACACGTCATTCACCTGGATCCCGGGCGAGCCTTCGGCACGGGCGCGCACCCGTCGACCAAGCTGGTCATCGGCCTGTGCGAGGATCTTGCGGACGAGCAGTTGGCGGTCGAGCGTTTCGCCGACGTTGGCTGCGGCTCGGGCATTCTTGCCATCGCTGTTAGTCGGCTGTGGCCCGACGCAAGCGGCATGGCGGTCGACACCGATCCTGAAGCCGTGGCGTGCTCTGGTGAGAACCTGGAACTCAACGGCGTGACCAGCACGAGCCTGGCCACAGGCTCCCTCGATCGGCTGGTACAGCCTTGCGACCTCATCGTGGCGAACATCCAGGCTGATGTACTCTTTGGCATGGCCCCGGATTTTTCCGCGCGGCTCGCCCGGGGCGGGCGCGTCGTCCTGTCGGGCCTGTTGATCTCGGATGCTGGCCCAACCGCTGCGCGCTTTGCAGAATTCGGGCTGCGGCAACTGGCGCGTCGGGACGACGGTGAATGGGTGGCCCTGGTTCTGGGTGCCTAAGGAGCCTGCGTGCCGCGTCTTTTTGTCCCTGCCGCTCGACTCGCTGGAAGTAGCGTCGAACTCTCCGGACAGGATCATCAGCACGTCGTGAAGGTGCTGCGGCTTGGTTCGGGCGCCGAGATAGTCCTCTTCGATGGTGCCGGAACCGAGATCGTCGGCTGCGTCGGGCGGGTGAGCGCGCGGGCCGCAGAGATCGTCCTGGGCGCGCGGCGTGTCATCGAGGTGAATGGCGCGCGGGTGACGCTGCTCCTCGGCGTGGCGCGCGGCGAGCGCATGGATCTGGCGATCCAAAAAACCACCGAGGTGGGGGTGTCGCGGATCATCCCGGTGGTCACTTCGAGGTCGGTGGCCCGGCCCGATCCGGGTGGCCCACGCGCCCGGCGATGGTCCACGATCGCGACCGAGGCCGCCCGGCAGTGCGGTCGCGCCGACGTCCCCGAGATCGCTGCGCCAGGTCCGCTCGGTGCGGCGCTGGCCAACCTTGGTCAGTGCCCGGGACGGCGTCTGGTCTTGTGGGAAGAGGAGAGGGGGATGCCATTCAGACAGGCCCTGGGTACCGGGGAGAAGAACGTCATCTTGCTCGTGGGGCCGGAGGGCGGCCTTGCGGCGGTGGAGATCGCTCAATGCCGGTCGGCGGGATTCGTCGCGGTGGGACTTGGCCCGCGCATCATGCGGGTCGAAACTGCGGCCACCGTGGCGGTGGCGCTGGCACAGGCCGCCTGCGGAGGTCTCGATTGACCGGGACACGCACGAAAGGCACTCATGAAACTTGCGCATGAGGGCCAGGCTTCGCACAATGAGGCGGTGACGTCGCTCGCGCAGACGCTTTCCGGTGCGTCCGCTGGAATTCCGGAGTCCGCGCCGTCCGCGTCGCCTTCGGCCCGGCCGGGCGCGCGGCAAGAGCGTGTGCTGTACGTCCATGCTGCGGGTTTTTTGCGTCGGTCCGCGGCTGCGTTGGTCGACGTCGCCTTGATACTGCTTCTGACGGCGGGCGTGACGGCAGCGGCGGCTGCGGCGCTCGAGGTACCGCTGCCGCGCTTGCGAGCTCTGGGGCCCGACATGTTGCTCGTGGGGCTGCTGGATCGCGACCCGATGGCTGCCGGTGCGGTGGGCCTGTTCATCGGCCTTGGCGCGCTGTACGGCATCTACCTCGGTGGCATCACCGGCCAGTCGCTGGGCAAGCGGTTGTTCGGGCTGCGCGTCATCTCCCTTTACGGGGCCGCACCTGGCCCCGTGCGCGGCATCGTGCGCTTCGTCGCCCTGATGCTCTCTGTTGCGCCGGCCGGTCTCGGCTTCATCTGGTGTCTGTTCGACCGGGAGCACCGATCGCTGCATGACCATCTGACCGGAACTTACGTCATTCGGGACGACGTCTGAGGACACGGGCCCGGTGGGCGCAAGCGCCGTCATCGTCACCGATCGTCTGACGCGCCGGTTTGGCGCGCAGGTTGCCCTCGATGGATTGTCGCTCACCGTGCCGCGCGGGGCGTTCTACGGTTTTCTCGGCGCGAACGGTGCCGGCAAGTCGACCACCATCAACATCCTCACGGGCCTGCTTTTGCCCTCGGGTGGCACGGCCCTGGTCATGGGCCACGACGTGGTCCGCGACCCGCTCAGGGTCAAGCGCGTCATCGGCGTCGTCCCCGACGGCTTGGCGTTGTTCGAGCGTCTGACCGGCGCGGAGCAGCTCGCGTTCGTCGGTCGCATGCATGGCTTGCCGGGCGCGCAGACCGAGCGCCGCGCGCGTGAACTTCTGGACGCGATGGAACTTGGTCCCGACGGTGCCAAGTTGGTGGTTGGCTACTCGCATGGCATGCGCAAGAAGCTGGCGCTGTGCTGCGCGCTGATTCACAACCCGCGGCTGCTTTTCCTCGACGAGCCGTTTGAGGGCGTCGATGCGGTCGTCGCCAAGGGCATCCGCGATTTGCTCCTGCGCATCGTCGCCAAGGGCGACACGACGGTGTTCCTGACCTCGCACGTGCTGGAGGTTGTCGAGCGATTGTGCACGCACGTCGGGATCCTCGATCGCGGCAAGCTGGTTGTGCAGGGCACGATGGCCGAGTTGCGCCGGGGCGCGGACGGAGTCGACCTGACGCTCGAAGCCCGGTTTCTTGAGCTCGTCGGGCGGGGCCGTGCTCCGGGCCTGGGTCTGCATTGGCTCGGGTAACTCCGATGGGCGTACACTTTGGCCACCTCGTCGTGCTCAAGGCCCGCCTGACGTGGCGATCATTCGTGCGCCGGGGTGGAGCGCTGGCCGTCCTGGCCGTCGTGTCGATCGGCGCATTTGCGGCGCCCATGTGGGTGGGTTTCGCTGCTTTTGCGTACAACGTCGTCCTGCGCGGGGGCGCGGATGGTTTTGCCGCCGTCGCTCTGGGCGTTCAGCTGGGCTGGCTGACTTCGGCCTTTTTGTTTGCCGCGTTCGCCGAAGGCTTCGAGTGGCGCGTGCTGCTGCGGTATCCGATCGCGCCGCGCACTATTTTCTGGATCAACGTCTTTTTAGCGCCTTTTGACGTGGTCGCGCTGTTCCTCCTGCCGCCACTCGGCGCAGCGGTCGTGGCGCTGGGCAAGCAGGCAGGATGGGGAGCTGCTTGCGGTGGAGCGCTGGCGGCCGTCGCCATCGTCCTTCTGACTGCGGCGATGCTGCAAGTGGCGCTCGCCGGCATGGCGGGACTGCTCCGCCGCGAATGGGCGCGGGCCGCGGTGGGGCTGGTGTTTGGGCTCGTGTGCGCTGCACCAGCGCTGGTTTTTCATCGGCAGGTCACGGCCGGCCACGGCCTGCGCGCGACGCTCGAAACGTTTTACGCCACGGCAATCGACCGACCCGCGGCGCTGGCTGCGATGCTCCCGACCACGGCGCTGCCCCTCAAGATCGTGCATGGCGCGATGGCTCGAAGCGCCAGCGCAATCTTGCTGGGCCTGGCCGGATCTATGCTGGTTCTCGCGATGGCGGCGCGCCTGGGAACGCGGCTTGCCGTGGCCGCTGCGTTGCGTGGGGAAAATGCCGGTGACGGCGGCCGCCGCACCGCCAGCAAACGTGTCGGCGAGTTCGCTCCCTCGGTCTTGCACCGCGTGAGCGCGGCTCTGGTCGGGGCACAGCTCGCGATCCTGGTGGCGCGCGAACTGCGTTACTGGCTGCGCACGCCGCAGATCCTCATCGGACTCATGCTGACCCCCGCGATGGCCGTTTTCTTCGTCTGGCAGGGCGCGGCGACGGGACCAGTGGCGATGTTTCTGCTCCCGTTCATTTGCCTGGCGTCGGTCCTGAACCTTTCTTCGAATCAGTTCGGACTTGATCGCGACGGCGTGCGCCTGCTGTTCTTGCTGCCGCTTTCACCGCGCAGTTTGCTGGTGGCAAAGAATCTCGGTGCTGGCGTGGTCGTCGGCAGCGAGCTGGCGATCTCGGCGCTCTTCCTCTCGCTGCTCGGTGCCGGGCCCGGAGCGGCCGGTCTCGCGGTGGCTGCCTTCGCCGCGCTGGCCGCGCTGCCCGCGATTCTGATCGTGGGCAACTTCTTGTCGGTGGCGCACCCGTGGCGCATGACGTTTCGCGTCGGCGGTACACCGCCCGGCGCAATGGCCTCCGCACTGGCTCAGTTTGCCGCCCTCGGTGGCATGGCGGCGCTGATCGCGATTCCGTTTCTCCTGGCGCGCGTGCTCGGGGGCCCGGGTGCGGGCATGAAATGGCCGGTGCTTGGCGTGGCGGTGATCGCGATGCTGGCGTGGGGAACCTGGGGGTTGCTGCTGGGCCCCGCAGCGCGGTTTCTGACATCGCGGCAGGAGCAGCTTCTGGCCGTCCTGGCGCATCCGCACGAGACGGGCTGACCGCCGCCGGGCCTGTGCTAACCTGCGCGCCCCATGTTCGAGACGCTATCCCAGGGTTTTCGCTCGGCGAAACAGAAGTTTCAGGGCGTCGCCATGCTCGACGAACAGATGGTCGACGAGGCGCTCAAGGACGTGCGCACGGCGTTGCTGGAAGCCGATGTCGGTTTCGACGTCGTCGGCGGTTTCTGCCAGCGGGTCAAAGAGAAGGCCTCCGGCGTCATCGTTCGCGTCCGCGCATCGACCAAGGAGAAGGTCAGGCGGGTCACCGCCGAGGACCACTTCGTCAAGCTGTGCCACGACGAGCTCGTCGAGCTGATGGGTCCGGTCGACAGCGGCATCAAGTTTGCCAAGAAGGGCCCGACCGGCATCATGATGGTCGGCCCGCAAGGCAGCGGCAAGACGACCACCGTGGGCAAGCTCGCGCTGCATTTGCAGAAGCAGCACAAGCGGCCGCTGCTGGTCGCGGCCGACGTCTATCGCCCGGCGGCGATCCATCAGTTGCAGGTTGTCGGCGAGAAGCTGGGCCTGCCGGTGTTCGCCCTTCCCGGCGGCAGCCCGCCTGACATCTGCGAGAAGGCGATGAAGGTCGCGAGCGAAACCGGGCGCGACGTGGTCATCTTCGATACGGCTGGTCGCCTTGCCATCGACGAGCTGCTGATGAACGAGCTGCGCGAGATCCAGCGGCGAACCAATCCGGCCAACGTCTTCTTCGTGGTCGACGCGATGATCGGCCAGGACGCCGTCGCGACCGCCAAGGCGTTCAACGATCTGCTCAGCTACGACGGCGTGATCTTGACCAAGCTGGACGGCGACGCGCGCGGTGGAGCCGCGCTGTCGGTCAAGGCGATCACCGGCAAGCCGATCAAGTTCGTCGGCATGGGCGAATCGTCCGACCGCCTCGAAGAGTTCCGCCCCGACGGCATGGCCAGCCGCATCCTGGGCCGCGGCGACGTGGTCGGCCTGGTCCAGCAGTTCGAGGAGGTGGTCAACGAAGAGAAGGCCGAGCAGGACGCGATGCGCATGCTCAAGGGCAAGTTCGACATGAACGACTTCGTCGAACAGATCGGCCTGTTGCAGAAGATGGGTTCGCTGCAGGACATGGTCGAAAAGATTCCGGGCGTCGCCGACACCGGGATGCAGGTCGACGAGCGCGAGCTGACCAAGATCAAGGCGATGATCGGATCGATGACCGAGGACGAGCGCCGCCACCCCGAGCGCTTCGTGGTTTCAAGCTGGGAAGAGATCATCGAAGGCGGCAAGCGCAAGAAGAAGCGCAGCGCCTGTTACGACCAGAACCGGCTGCGGCGCGTGGCGCGTGGATCGGGCCACAAGGAGCACGAAGTCGGCGACATCCTGAACCGCTTCGCCCTGATGCGGCAGATGATGATGCAGCTCGGAATGTCGACGGGCGTGCTGGGCAAGATTCCCGGCTTCAGGCAGTTTGCCCAGGCCAAGAAGCTCATGGGCCTCGACGTCAGTCAGCTCGCCGGTCTGATGAACACGCCATCGGCCGAGCGCGGCCATTTTCAGGCGCCCAAGCGCAACGTCGATCGCGCCAAGGAAAAGCGGAAACGCAAGGACGCCCGCAAGGCGCGCAAGGCCAGCCGCAAGCGGCGGTAACGGGGGGGGCCAACTCGACAGCGGCGAACGGCAGGTCCGCCGCGACATCAAGCCCTTGCAGCTCGCTACGGAGCCTGAATCTCCCGCACCGAGAACCAGCGGTACTTCGCGTCCGTGGGGCCCGTGTTGCGGATGAACGACACGCCCCCGGCGAGCACGGAAAGCTCGGTGCGGCCGCCAACCGGGTTTTGCTGTGCGCAGTCCGAGTCCGCGAACCAGCCACCGGTGTCCGTGGTCTCGTTGACCTTGACCCAGGTGCCGCCATCCTGGCCGCCGGTCATGTCCCGGTACGCCTCTAACTTGATCGTGGTGCCTGTTCGCCGGGGGGTGGCTTACCAGCAAGGCATCGAGATCAGCGCTCGCACCGCCTGGCCGGGCGCACGCAACGTCCAGCGCCCGGCCGCCGCGGGTACGAGCGCGCTGCGGGTCGGGCCAAGGCTTGTCGCGCCACCGTCAGTTTCGATCGTCGCGGTTCCCTCGACGCACGAGATCACCGCGCAACGGTTCCGGTCGTCCGCGGTTGTCGATTGCCCGGGCCCGACGCGACGTTCTTCCAGGGTGAAGAAGGGCCCGTCCACGAGTCGCCTCACTTCGCCGCCGTCCGGATGAGCCGCCCAGGTTGATCGCAGTGGCCCAAATTCCCGCGGCGAAAAATCGATGGTTTCAAGCGCCTCACGCGCGTGCAGTTGCCTGGGCTTGCCGTCAAGCCCCGTCCTTCCCCAGTCGTACACGCGAAACGTCACGTCGCTCGTCTGCTGGATCTCGAGCAGCAAGCAGCCGCTGCCGAGCGCGTGTACGGTTCGCGGTGCCAGTGAAAATACGTCTCCGCTGCGTGCCGGGAAAACGTTCAGTGTTCCCGCGAAGTGCCCGGTTCCAAGAGCGGTCTCGAACGCAGTCCGGTCGACGCCCGGCTTGCTGCCGACGTAAAGTTCGCCGTCGTTCGCGAGCAGATACCAACACTCCGCCTTGCCGTGATCGCCCACGCCGAATTTTCGCGCCAGCGCATCATCGGGGTGGACCTGGACGCTCAGCCGATCGGTCGCGTCGATGAGCTTGACCATCAGCGGGAACACGGCCCCGCGAAAGGCCGCGCTCACGAGGGATGGCCCGTGGTCGGCGACAAGCTGGCTGAGCGACTGTCCGGCCAGCGGTCCTGCCTCCACCACGCTCATGCCGCGCGGGTGATCCGACACGTCCCAGGCCTCGCCGATGGGCCCATCGGGCATGTCGTCACGCCACGCCTCCATCCGGCGTCCGCCCCACACCAGGTGCTGGTAAACCGGCCGGAACGTCAGCGGCCGATCAAGTCCCGGGTGCATGTTCATTTAGTGGCCCAAAAACAACCACAGGGCAAGGCCCAGGACGCCGCCAAGCGCAAGCGCGGCCACTGCGGTCACGGCGAAAGTCCCGAACGTCGGCCGCGGCTGCTTGTTTGCGGGCGGGCCCGCTGGCGCCGCGCCGGGAACCTGCACCGCCGGTGGCGATTGCGCGGGGGTGGATGCAGAACTCACCGCCGCAACATCAACGAGTGCAACCGCGCTTTCGGGATCCGGTGCCTGGCGCATGGCGGACAGGTGACGGGCGCCAGGATCCTCCACGCGCAGCCAAGTGCTGCCCAGGAGAATTCGGTTGCCGTCGAAGATCAGCTGCTCGCCCGAGATCCGCATTCCGTCGACCTCGACGCCATTTTTCGACCTGAGGTCGCGAACGAAGATCCCCTGCCAGCGTTGAATGAATCCCGCATGCTCGCGCGACACGTCGTCATCATCGAGGACCAGGTCGCAGCCGGCGACACGGCCGACCGTGTAGACCCGATCCGGCACGGCCAGCGCCAGCGCTTGACCTGCTTGCGGTCCGCCATCCACCAGCAGGCTCACGGCTCCACCCATCAGATCCCGCGCGAGACGGCGCGCAATGGTTCCGGTGCTTTCTGGTGCCGCGGCGTGGTGTGCGCTGGCACCGGCTGTTCCATCCGGGGCCAGGAAGATCACCTCCACGTTCGCCATTTTGAGGACGTCCCCCGCTTTCAGCTCGCGCGGGGAGTGCGCCTGCAAGCGTGCGGCACCGAGCCATGTGCCGTTGGCGCTGCCAAGATCAGCCAGCATCCAGGGCGCGGAACTTGCCGCGCTCTGCTTGAACACCCGCGCGTGCAAACCGGACACCGCGGGAAACGGCAGCTCGAGTTCAACCCCGGCGCGACGGCCGATGCGAACCTCGTCGGAGATGGGTTCGATCAAGGCGTCGCGCTCGATGCGCGAACCCGACGCGGACAAGACGCAGATGCGAAAACGCAGGGCCACAGGAACGCCCGGCGCGGCGTCTAGCTCGCGGCACCCGAAGTCGGATCAGGGCTTGTTTTGGCGGTTTCTGCGCCTGGGGCGACGGGCACCGGCACGGGTGCCGGCCCGGGGTCGATGCCGTTCTTTGTGAGCGCCGCGAGGTAGTGGTCACGTTCGGCGATGGCCGTCATCAGGCGCGATCGCATGATGTCGTTGTTCTGTTTGAGCCGCTGGATCTCCGACAGGTCACGCTGCCGGGTCGAATCGGTTTTCGAGGCCCGCACGAAGATCTTGAGGAACTCTTGCATCGTCACCTCGCTGAACGCCGCGGCCACGCGGTAGCGGCCCGGGTCGGCCTTTTCCACCAAGCCCTCGGCCGCGAGGCCGAGCAGGGTGCGCGACATTTGCGGCTCGCCCGCGCCGATGTTGAGCGCGACATCGACCGGCGTGAAGACCTGGCTTGCCTCCAGCATCCTCTTGAGTTCGTCGAACATCTCTTGTCGGCCGACTTTCGCTCCCGCATCGCTGCCGCCGAAAGCTCCTTGTCCTGCTGCGCTGCTTCGCTTGAGACTCATGTCTTCCTCTCGTCTTGAAAAATGGTCGCCTTTATACACCAATCCCGGTCAGACGCGGGCCTTTCGGCGTTTTCCCGGATTCTGGGCTGGCGCTTGCCCGGCGGTTTCGACGATCGGCTGTTCCCACAGCCTCATGCCCGTCGGATACCGA
>CAYSKR010000208.1:0-3717 GCA_964431675.1 uncultured Myxococcales bacterium | reverse complement strand
TGATTCCTTTGGCAAAACCACTGAAGCCAAGCTTCGCAAAGAATTGGAAGGCAGCGTGGTAACCCGCAGTAGTGTGGTAACCCGCAGTAGTGGCGGCAAGGTCGAACGTCACGACAATATCTTTCACCGGCCTTTCTCCGGTAGCTGAGGTGTATCTGCATGCTCCTCGGGTGGTTTCCGTCGATTGGCGACGGTCCCTGTCACGAAAACGCCCGCGAGACCTACCACTGCACTTCCCCCAACCAAGGCTGCCGCAGAGGCATGTCCCAACACGCCGAGTACGACACTAACGGCGAATCCCGCGAGACCGAGCACAAACGCAAACTTCACACCAAGCGTCTCGTTGGCGATTTGCCGGTCGACTGACCGGATTGATAGGTCTTGACTCGCCTTCTCCATGGAGCGCCGGTGTTTCGTTTCTTCATCGAACGTCCGAACGAGCACTCCAGCGAGGCCGGGAACAACTTGGTCGTATTCCCGGAGGAGAGACGGCGGTGGCAGTGGCCCGCTGAAGTGAGCCACTAGCACAGCACCCCTCGTCCCCGACGATAACTCGCTCACATTGGGCTCGACGTGCGAGACGTGTAGGTCGCTGCCGCCCGCTCTCCGTAGCAACGCCTGCTGCTCGACCCTCGCCGCCTCGGGTTCTGCTGCCGGAGGCGGCAGAACTTCGGTCAAACCGGGCGTTGGCCCGGTGTCATTCTGCCCTGACACGCTTGATTGCTCGGCCAAGATCGTGTGTGACTCTGCCGAAATCAGCCCACACGCGATTCATGTCTGACGCCAGCACGGATTGAATACTACGAGGCGGTGACGGCCTCGCCACCGAACGGCGAAGCATGACACCAAGATCGAGGGCTCTAGCCATCCCAAGCGCAAAACCTCCGCTGCGACGAAAGCGAGCCTGCCTGCCAACGATCAGGGTTGCCATGGAGGAAATGATAGCGTGCGTCAGGTCCCGGCGCCACTCGAACTGACACTCGGGCGAAGCGGCGGGCTGGAGGGCGTGCGGCTGGAGCGGGCGGAGTGCGGAACCAAAAAGCTGCTGGCCGACATCAAGGCACGATACCTCAGCCCAGGAATGGAATGTCCACCAACTCGTCCGGCGCGAGCCGCGCCCGGAAGTCCGTCACCTCCTCCGAGGTCAGCGGCTCGACCGCGACCTTCGTGTGCCCATCGTCCCGGTCGTCCACCAACGGGTGTTCACGTGAACGCCAGACCGTCCTTCTGCCGAACACTGCCTGCTGCTTGCTCGTTGGCGAGCGGCCTTGTGAACGCGCGTGAACGCGGGTGAACGCGGGCATGAACACTATGAACACGGTGAGGAGAAGCGTCCCGAACACCTATTCTCCGATGGTGAGCGTGGTGTCGCGTTCAGCGCAGCGTTCGGGGAAGTGTTCAGGCCAGCGTTCGGCAACGCGTTCGGGCGTTCATGAACGCTCTACTCCCACGCGGGTGTAACGCCTTGCAGTTTTCGGCTGCGTTCGCGGAAGCGTTCATGAACGGGCTGTTCAGGAGCGTTCACGCCGAACACTTTTCGTGGTCTGGAGCCCTGCCTGCGATTCCATGCGCGCACCCGCCTTGTCCATCGGATACAATAGATCTGCATGTCCGCGAGTCTGAACGTCGCAAAGCAGGTGGCCACCTACGAGGATCTTTTGGCACTGCCCGAGCACCTGGTAGGCGAGATCATCGACGGCGAACTCGTGGTGTCGCCGCGCCCGGCACCCCGCCACGCGCGAGCATCGTCAGTGCTGGGCGCGGAGCTTGGCGGTCCTTTCGACCACGGTCGTGGCGGACCCGGTGGCTGGGTCATCCTGGACAAGCCGGAGCTTCACCTCGGCAAGAACGTGGTCGTTCCGGAGCTCGCCGGTTGGCGCCGGGAGCGCCTTCCCGCGTTGCCTGATGGGGCCTGGTTCGAGATCGCACCCGACTGGATCTGTGAGGTCCTGTCGCCGAGCACAGCGGTCGTGGACCGCACGCGCAAGCAACGCATCTATCGGGAGAACGGCGTGACCTGGATCTGGTTCGTCGATCCTGTCGCCCGCACACTTGAAGTCTGGCGGCAAGCCCACGGCGATTGGCTCCTTGCCGGTAGCTTCGGCGGCGACCAGAGGGCACGGGTACAACCTTTTGACGCCATCGAGATTGATCTACAGGGTCTGTGGGAGCTGCCGCAAATCCCGCCCAAATAAGCAATCAGACAGGCGTAGACTCCCGGCAGCCATCCGATGCGCACGACCAGATTCACGGGTGCCTTGCTTGCCGTCGCGTTGCCCCTGGCAACCCCGGTGTTTGCCGCAACACCGGGCGACAAGGCCGATCCGGCGGCCCAGCACGATGACGCCCCCGAAACGCAGATCTTGCGCGGCCTGGATCTGCGACGCGCGGGCAAGGACATCGAGGCGCTGCCCTACTTTCAGCGCGCCTTCGACAAGGCACCCACCCCGCGCGCGACCGCGCAACTTGGGCTGGTCGAACAGGCGCTCGGCCGCTGGCCCGATGCCGAAGGACACCTGGGCCGTGCGCTGGAGGCGAAGTCGGATCCCTGGATCAAAAAGAACCGCGCCGTGCTGACCCAAAGCCTGGAAACCGTGCGCAGCCACATCGCTCAGATTGACCTTGCGGGCACGCCCGTCGGTGCCAGCGTGCTGCTCAATGGGCGGGTGGCCGGGACGTTGCCCCTGGCCGCGCCCCTGCGCGTCGGTGCCGGCTACGTCGAGCTGGAATTGCGCGCACCCGGCCACGCGACCGCCAAGCGCGTGTTGACCCTGACCAACTTGCAGGTGCAAAGCCTGTTCGTGGTGCTGGAAAAAGCGGCACCTGTTGCGAGCGACGTGGGACTGCGCGATTCCCGCAGCGGAGCAACCGGCGGGGCCACGCCGCGCTCCAGGCGCAACCTGCGAATCACCGGCCTGGCGCTTGGCGCGGCTGGACTGGTTGGGGTGGGCGTCGGCGCGTGGCAAAGCCTGCGCGTGCGGTCGTTGCAACGCAACGTCGAACAAGAAACGAACCCCGATCGCGAGGCCAAACTGCGCGCCAGCGGCCGCACCGCCGAGACCCTGCAATGGGCGGCCTACGGCATCGGCGCAGGCGTGCTGGTGGCGGGCGGGATCGTCTATTACCTTGGCCATCGCGGCGCGACCGTGACCCCGATCGCAGGATCCGGCATGGCCGGATTTGCCGTCGCCGGGACGTTTTGATTGCGAGTCCGCGACCCCCATCGCCACCTGCGGAGCCGATGCGAACGGCTGTCTCGACATCACGGGACAAGTTGCTTGCCGGGGAACTCGCCAACCACCCTTGAGCACCGCGCGGTGCCTACAGCCTTAGCAGCGCTTCGAGCCGTTCACGGGTTTCGGTGAAGACCTTCTCGACATCTGGCAGGTCGTACACGAACGGCCCGAGAGTTCGCTCCCACGTGGCTCGAACCTCGTCGAGAAGCGTGGACTCGAATACGTCGGCAACGGAACTGATGACCACCCCGCGATGGGCGCACTTGCGCGGCAGCACCTCGGCGACGCGCACCCAGTCCACGCGCCCAGCATCGAGGCGAACGAGGTTCCAGAGATCGTAGAAGTCGCGACCGCGCGGGCGCGCCCATCCCCGCGCGGTGATCTTCGCTTGCGTCTGCCGGATCGAGCGCAGCTTCTCGGCGGAGATCTCTGCGAGGTCGTACGTCCGAATGGAGACGTCGAGGGTTTCCTCGTAGCCGTG
>CAYSKR010000207.1:0-6794 GCA_964431675.1 uncultured Myxococcales bacterium | reverse complement strand
AATGTTCATCTCGCGACAGGCCCGCATCACCCGGCACGCGATCTCGCCCCGGTTGGCAATCAGGATCTTGCGGATCGGTCGTCCCATGGTGGTGCGGTTAGTATCCCGCCGGTGCTCCGCCGCTGCGATATTCCGCCGCCGCTTCGACCCCGGCCGCCGTCTTGACCACCACGTTCGCGGAGGTGATGTGTCCGCGGGTCTCGACCTTGTGGCCTCGCTTTTTGAGACCTTCAATCACGTCGATCGGCACATCGGCCTCGACCGCAAGCGTGTAGGGCGACCACTGGTGGTGGATGCGCGGCGTGGCATTCGCCGCCTGCGCGTCCATCTTGCCGTCGACCACGTTGAGCAGCACCTGCAGCGTGCCACTGATGATGGTCGGCCCGCCCGCGCCGCCCACCACCATTTTCACCCGGCCCTCGACGTCAAGGACGATGGTCGGCGACATCGACGACAGCGGCCGCTTGCCCGGCGCGACGCCGTTTTGCTCGGTGCCGATCAGGCGGAAGGCGTTGGGCGATCCGGGTTTGATCGCAAAATCGTCCATCTGGTTGTTCAGCACGATGCCGGTCTTGCCGGCCAGCAGGTGCGCGCCATAGTGCAGGTTGACGGTTGTCGTCAGGCCAACCGCGTTGCCTTCGGCGTCGATCACGGCGAGGTGCGTGGTGCCGTGGTCATCCGTGGGCGTGACTGGCGCGCCGTTCGGCGTGCCGTAGTCTTCCGGCTTGCCGATGGCGTCGTCCTTGATGCGCGCTGCGAGCTCGGCGTGGTACGTGTCACTTTGCAGGTGATCGAGCGGCACCTTCACGAAATCGGTATCGCCCAGGTAGCGCGCGCGGTCTGCGAACGCGTGTTTCAGCGACTCGGCGACCAGGTGCAGGTACGCCGATGAGCCACGACCGAGGCTGCCTGGATCCTTCGATCGGTGCGACAGGATGCCCAGCGCCATGGCAATCGCGATCCCGCCGGACGAAGGCGGGGGCATCGACAGGATCCGGAGGCCCCGGTACGAGGTTTCGAGCGGGGCGCGCTCCACGGTGCGGTACGCGGCCAGATCCTCGACGGTCATGACGCCGCCGGCGGCCTGGACGGCGGCCGCAATCTGCTGCGCCATGGTGCCGGTGTACAACCCGTCGGGGCCGTCCTTGCGCAATCGGGCGAGGGTCGCCGCCAGGGCCGGGCGCGTGAATGTGTCGCCGACTTTGAGCGGTGGCTTGAAGTTGAACACCCCAGCGGAATTCTCGCCGCCCATCAGAAACGCCTCGTCGGCGCTGCGCTGCCCGGTGCCGACGAAACGCACCGAATCAGCCACTCGCGCGTTGGCCACGACGCCCTTGCGGGCGAGTTCCTCGGCGGGTGCCACGCAGTGGGCGAAGCTCAGCTTGCCCCAACGTTTGACCAGGTCTCCCAGCCCGCGCACTTCCCCCGGAACAGCGACGGCGAGGCCCCCCGAACGGGACAGTTTTGGGTCCAGCTTGCCGTCACGGTAGTACAGGTCGGCCTTGATGGCAGCCGGGGCCTTCTCGCGAAAATCGAGCGCGTAGGTCTTTTTCTCCTTGGCGATGTAAACCATCGCGAAGCCACCCCCACCGATGCCCGACAGGTGCGGATTGGCCACGCCCAGCGCGAGCGCCGTCGCGCAGGCAGCGTCGACCGCGTTGCCGCCCGCCTTGAGCGCAGCAACGCCAGCCGTCGATGCAGCCACGTGATCCGAGGCCACAGCTCCATGCAGCGCCCGCAGGGGCGGGGCGGTCGCCGCCCAGGTGATGCGGCCAATCCCGAGCGAAAAAGCCAGGGAAAACGCCACCGGAAGCGCCATGCGCCGACGCCGGGCAAGGCAGCTCGCATGCATTAATAATTGAAGTGGCATCGATGCGGGCGTATATCGTAACTTGTTCGACGAAGAAAGCCGCGATGGATCAGGTACCCACAAGCGAAACTGGCGCAGTCACTCTACGAATCAAGTTCAAGAGTGAGACGCTGGAGGGATTCGTCGAACGCTATGCGGTCGACCTGAGCCCGGGCGGTATCTTTATCCGCACCAAACAACCCCTGGCGGTGGGCACGGTGCTGAAGTTCGACTTCAAGCTTTTTGACGGCAGCCCGCTGCTGACCGGACAGGGGACCGTGGTCTGGGTGCGCGACGCCGAGGCGGCTCGCGCCGGTGCTCCGGGCGGCAACGCCGGCATGGGCCTGCGCTTCGACAAGGTAGCGCCGGAAAGCCAGGCCACCCTGGCCAAGATTCTGGCCGAGAAGGCCCGACGCGAACGGGAAGCCGCGGCCGGGCACGCCGCGCCTGCCACGCGCTACACGGCGCCCATCATGGAAGCCGTGCGCGACGAGCCGGCGTCGGCCAGTGCGTCGGTGCCGGATCAGGACTGGGAAGGCGAGAAGACCGAACTCACCAACAAGCCGACGGGTCACTTCCTGCCCGACGGGCCAACGCCGCCGCGCAGCGCGATGAACCTGCCCGGCAGTGCATCCGCTCGCCCGGCGACGCCAGCGGGTGGCCAGCCGGTGGCACCGGATCCGGCCCGCCTCTCGGACGGTATCGTGCTCGACGCCAACTTGATGCACATGCCGACGCCATCGACCGCGGTGCCGTTGACGCCTGGCTCTGCACGCGAGCCTTTCCAGTTCCCAAGTTTCACCCAGGGCGAGGTACTTGCGATGGCGGAACCGCTCGTCGCCCCGTTTGCTCCGATCGCGGGCTCGTCCGGGCCCAAGAAATCGAACGTTGGCAAGATCATCGCCGGCTGCGTTGCGGTGGCCATCTTGATTGCGGCAGCAATCTATACGGTGGTGGGTCACGATCCGGCACCGCCCGCCGCGCGCCCGGCCGCGCCCGCGGCACCCAAGGCACCGATCGCGGCGCGGCCTGCGCCGCCGCCGCCGCCAGTCGCCGCCCCGCCTCCACCGTCCGCCGCAGTGGCAAATGGTGAACCGACTCCGCCGCCTGCCGCCGTTTCGGCCCCACCCAAGACCGAGCCGGTTCCGCCCCCGAAGGCCGCGCCGCCCGCGGCGGTGCCGCCGCCTCCGGTGCCGCCGCCTCCTCCGCCTCCGCTGCCGCCTCCGGTGCCGCCTCCGAAACCTGCTGCCGAGTTCAAAGCGCCCGCAACAGGCGCGGCTGCGGCTGCCCCGGAAGAGAGCGCTCCCGCCGAAGCAGCCTATTGGTTGTTCGTGAAATCGAAACCCTCAGGTGCAGAAGTGTTGGTCGATGGTGAGGCTGCGGGCAAGACGCCATTCGCGCGTCGCATCTTCGACACCAGCCGACCGTATGCGCTGACCATCATGAAGGAGGGCTTCGAGTCGCACGAGCGCATGCTCTCGGCGTCCGATCCATGGGTAAAAAAGGGCAACAATCACAGCCTGACCGTGTTTGCCAAGTTGCCGAAGGCGAAGGGCGCTGCAGCGGCTGCCGACACCGAGACGCCGACGCCCGCGGCACCACAACCGTAGACTTGCGGAGGCGGCGTGCGGGGGCAGCGACGACCGGCCAGCCTTGCGGTGGTGAGCGCAGCGTGGCTGCTCGCGTCGTCGGCGTGCAAGCCGCAAGCGGCATCGCTCGCGGGCAAGCAGCCGGTCATGAGCGCCGTGGCACCTGCCGGCGTGGCGGGAACTGCCGGCGCGACAGCCCTCGGCAAGGCAGACCGGCCGGCCCTTCCGCCAAGGTTGCCGCGCATCGATACCCACGTTCACCTGAGCCCGGACGGCATTGCGCGCGCGCTGGCGCTCATGGACCAGTGGGGCATCGACGGCATCGTGAACCTGTCCGGCATGTACCCCGCGCCGCCGCGGCCGATGCTGGAGACTCAACTGGCGGCAGCGAAGCGGGCCGACGGGCGCATCGCGGTGTTCGCCAACGTGGATTTTTTGCGCGGCGTGCGCATGGGCAAGGACTTCGGCTCCTACCTGGCCGATCAACTTGCGCGGGCGAAGGAACTTGGTGCCGTTGGCCTGAAGATTTCGAAGGGGCTGGGCTTGCAGTTTCCGGCACCCGACATGAAGAACTACCTGGCGGTCGACGATCCTGTCCTGGATCCGCTGTTCGACAAGGCGGGCGCGCTGGACATGCCGGTTGCCATCCACACTGGCGATCCCAAGGCTTTCTGGTTACCCGCCAACGAGAAGAATGAACGCTGGGACGAGTTGCAGGCGCATCCCGAGTGGTCGTTTCATGGCGTGTCGCCCGCGACCAAGAAACCCTACCCGTCGTGGGAGGCGCTGTATGCGCAGTTCGAACGGCGCGTGGCACGTCATCCCAAGACCCAGTTCATCGGCGTGCATTTCGGCAACAACCCGGAGGATCCGGAGCGCGTCGGCAAGATGCTCGACAAGCATCCGAACTTGTTTGTCGACACGGCGGCGCGCGTGCCCGAGATCGGACGCCACGCCGCCGACAAGATGCGGCGCTTCTTCGAGAAGTACCAGGATCGCATCGTCTTCGGTACCGACACCGGCATCGGTGCCGAGCAGGAGGAGATGATGTACGGCTCGAACGGCGCGAACCCGCCGACGCTGGCCGACGAGGAGCGCTTCTTCAAAGCGACGGCACGGTACTTCGAGACTCGCGACAAGCAGTTTGAAAGCCCGACGCCGATCCAGGGCCGCTGGAAAATCGACGGCATCGGCCTGTCCGAGCCCGTCCTGCGCAAGATCTACTTCGAGAATGCCGCGCGCCTGCTCAAGTGGAAGCCGCCGCTCGCCCCGAACGCCAAGTAGGTGACGGGCGGCTGCGGCGCATGGCGCCTGCGCGCGTTGCTTGACTCGGTGCCGCGCAATCCCATAATGGCACCGCCTATTCCGGAGTAGCTCAGGGGCAGAGCAGGCGGCTGTTAACCGCCGGGTCGGGGGTTCGAAACCCTCCTCCGGAGCCATTTTTTCACCGCTCGAACCAGCGGCGTAAACCATTTCGGCGCACTCGGTGCGATGCGGATTGTTTCGATGAGATCGGCGAGGTCGACCTTCAACGATCTGCCAGGCTCGGGCGATTTGTTCAGATCATGGCTGCCGGCGGTCACCCTTCCATCGGCATCCCAAGCTGAGGGGATCAAGGTGCGGCCGAAGGCAACTCTTCAAGCGCCCGAACGTCGACTGGACGGCGAGCGCCTGGTTCGACGCCGCGTACAGGCGCCACATCGCCGCAGATTCGCCATCGTTCATGTGCCAGCAACTCACGAATGTCCAGTGCCGTTGCAGAACAACGCGCTGCTGTCTATGAGATCCACGAACTTGGCGAAGTCCATGTAGCGCCAGATCTGCTGGCCGGGTTCGGGGTGTTGGTAGAAGGGATTCTTGTTCGGGCCGTTCTCGACAGCATCGAGCCACTGCTCCCGAGTCATTCCGTCGGCGTATTCCATCCCGAGAGCAGATCCCGAAATTCCGTGGATGGTCAAAGGTGCCGCAGATCGCGCTTGGCGCCGCCCGCCCTTGATGCATGTCAGTGGCACAGCGTACTCTGTGCGCCGCGTCAGATGACCAATCCCTTCTTCGATCGCCCGATTCTCAACTCGCCGTACGAGGTGCCGCTGCGGTACTGGGAGTTGGACGACCAGGGGCAACCCACGCAGAAGATCGTGGAAAGCCGTCGGCGCGCCGAGTTCATCACGCCGATACCCAAGCCCAAGAAGCGGAAGGGCGCGGCGAAACAGGAAGAATTTCTCGTCGACGAGGGCAAGGGGCTTTCGACCAAGGAACAGCAATACGAACTGACGTCGGCGACGATCAATCAGGTCAGGCACCTGGTCGATCAGTGGCGGGCCTTGCCGAGTCCCAGGGATTGGGCGGTGACCCCCGAGACGGCGCGGTTGTTGCAGCATTGGCGGCACCACAAGTTCAGCGGAGTGCGGCCGTTCTTTTGTCAGCTTGAGGCGGTTGAAACCGCGATCTGGCTGACCGAGGTTGCACCGCAGTGGAAGCCGGCCAGGGGTGTCATCGAGTACCTCGCAAACGCCAACCGAGACGCAAATCCGAAGCTGATGCGAATCGCGCTGAAGTTGGCGACGGGTGCAGGCAAGACCACGGTCATGGCGATGCTGATCGCCTGGCAGGCCATCAACGCCGCGCGCCGGCCGCAGAGCAACAAGTTCACGCGCGGCTTTTTGGTCGTCACGCCGGGCATCACGATCCGCGATCGGCTGCGCGTGCTGCAGCCCAACGATCCCGACAACTATTACACCCACCGCGAGTTGGTGCCGACCGACATGCTTGACGATGTGAACCGCGCGAAGGTCATCATCACGAACTACCACGCGTTCAAGCTGCGGGAGCGAATCGAGCTTTCAAAGGGTGGCCGCTCCTTGCTGCAAGGACGGGGCGAAGACCTGAACACGCTCGAAACCGATGGGCAGATGCTCCAGCGGGTCATGCCCGACCTGATGGGCATGAAAAACATTCTTGCGCTGAATGACGAGGCGCACCACTGCTACCGCGAGAAGCCGCAGGCCGACGACGTCGACGGAGACGATGACCTCAAGGGCGACGATCGGAAAGAGGCCGAGCGAAACAACGAAGCTGCGCGTCTGTGGATCTCCGGTCTGGAAACCGTCGGCGCCAAGCTTGGCCTGGCGCGGGTATTTGATCTTTCGGCGACGCCATTCTTCTTGCGCGGGTCCGGGTACGTGGAAGGGGTCTTGTTCCCCTGGACCATGTGCGACTTCTCGCTGATGGATGCGATCGAGTGCGGCATCGTCAAGCTTCCGCGCGTACCCGTCGCCGACAACATCCCCGGCTCCGATATGCCCATGTTCCGCAACCTGTGGGACCACATCCGCACCGACATGCCGAAGAAAGGG
>CAYSKR010000206.1:0-8451 GCA_964431675.1 uncultured Myxococcales bacterium | reverse complement strand
AACTGAGCTACACCCGCATAGATGAAAGGTTTCAGCCAATGACGATAGCACGGTCGCCCGCGTCATCCTCGTCCGTCACCGCAACGTTTGCAACCGGGCACCACCTCGGCACCAACTTACCACCACCCGCGTTGAGAGCCGGTGGTACGCTTTGACTGTGTTGCCCGCCAAAGCCGAAGACAAACCGGTAGATCCGACGCGCGCCGACCAGGCCGCGCGCATCGAGGCCATGCTGAAGCGCTGGGCGGCGGAGGATGTGTCTCGCGAGCCGGTCTGGGATCCCGACGCGATTGAACGAATCAAATTCGCCCCCGCGTGGCCCTTGGCTGACGCCGCGTCTGAAAAGTGAGACTGATCCTCTGCTCCGAATAGGATCCCGATTCCGTCTGCACGTGCCCGCCGCGCCACCCTTCGCCCTGCCCCCCCGTGGTCCGCCCTCTACTCGCTTGTGCTCCAGCGGCCGCCGAAGGAGCCGGTGCCCAGAAAAGTTGGCGCAGTTGGCGCGGCGGGAGGCAGCGACGGGATGCTGGTGCGAACGGCGCTCTGGGGTGCCCAGCCGGCTGGGTGGTCGGTGCCATACGGACGGTGCTGCGCCCCGGATCCTGCGGGCGTGTGGATTGCAGATGGGTCATGTCCTCCCGGGGGTGATCCCGCGCCGTGCGCCTCGGGTGAGTATCCCCGACCGCCGTCGCCGCGATGCCGGCGTCGTCCTCCGTCGATGAGCGAGTCGAGTTCAGGGGCGTCGTCGGAATGCGCAGGTGCCGCGGCACCTGCGACCAGCAACGGGCGGCCAACCAACTCGGGCGCGACGGAGTCGGCGTCGCTGACGATCTCGTGCAGGCGCAGGGCGTCGTCGAGAAACTCGCGGTCGGCCAGTCGGGGCCGTCGCCGACTCGGATCCGACGAGGGGAAGATGTAGCGCATCGCCAGCAAGATCTGCCGCGCCAGATCGCCCTCGCGCCGGGACGCCTTGAGCTTGTCGACCGTCGGTCTGATGGCGGACAGCACGTGCTGCCCGATGTCCGCGATCGCATTGGTGTCGGGGTGCAGGGCGTCGCGCAAGATCGGAAACAGGATCGTCGCCAGGATCAGCGCGTTGGTGGGCGGGCTGTCGCGCTTGAGGGTGGACCGGTCGAGCGCGCCGAGGTAGCCCCAGAAGCGGCCGCGCTGCAGGCGGTGCTGGTCGTCAATCTCCAGGGTGGTGAGAAACGCCTCGAGGTCCGGAAGCAGCACCTTGAGCAACCCGGTTTGCACCAGGAGTTCGACCGAGCGTTTCGCCGCGCCCGCGCGCAGCAAGCGGAAGAACTCTTCTGAAAGGCGCGCCGGGGAAGACTTGGCCATCTCGCCCGAGTGCTCGAGCATGCTGCGGTAGGTGTTGGGTTCGATCTGCAGATCGCAGCGCGCGGCGAACTTGACCGCACGCAGGATGCGGATCGGATCTTCGCGAAAGCGCACGTCGGGATCGCCGATGGTGCGGACCAGGCGCGCTTCGAGGTCGACGATGCCGTCCACGTGGTCGATGACCTGCGCGGTGTCCACGTCGTAGAACAGGCCGTTGATGGTGAAGTCGCGGCGGCGCGCGTCTTCCTCGGCGGTGCCGAATACGTTGTCGCGGCGGATCAGCAGATCGCTGTTTTCCGGCTCGGCGGGCGCGGCCGCGTCGGCGGGTGCGTCGTCCTCGGCCTCGCGTGGGTTGGCGCGAAACGTCGCCGTCTCGATGATCTTCTGGCCGAAGAAGATGTGCGCGAGCCGAAAGCGCCGGCCGATGATGCGGCAGTTGCGGAAGATGCGGCGCAACTCGTTGGGCGTGGCGCTGGTGCAAACGTCGAAGTCCTTGGGGCGACGGCCCAGCCACAGATCGCGCACGCAGCCGCCGACGAGGTAGGCGGCGTGGTTGTGGCTGCGCAGGCGCTGGACGATTCTGACGGCGTCGGGGTCGAACTGGTCGAGGGCGATGGGGGGCATGTCTAGAGCGCCATCATGGCACACGGGGCACCGTCTTGCCCAAGGGCGGTGCCGTGGCAGTGGGGGCGGGCTTGCGCAGCTTGCCAAAGGCCAGCACGGCCAGGAAGCTCAGCATCGCAGCCAGGAGCACCACGGCGACGGGGGCAAGGTAGCGCGAGCGCGCGCTTGGAATCTGCAGGTCAGACAGGGTTGTGGGTACGAACTCGCCGATGGTGTTGCGTCGGCCGAAGAAACGCGCCATCGCTGGGAACCCAGTTTTTCCCGAGTGGCGCGGCGGGCCTGGTGTGTTGGCCCGGGCTTGCCGTGGGCGGAAAACCGGACCGGTTGTCGGCACCGGCTCATCGGGTGCGGGTAGGTGCGGATGCGGCGCGACCGGGTTGACCGCCTGGCGTGGGACGCGGGGGTCAAGCTCGGCGGCGGGGCCTCCTTGTCGGCTGTCCGCGTGGCCCATCCGTGTCGTGCTCCCCTGCGCTCCAGGTTCGTCCTGGGCGTCGGCGGGCCGCCCGGTGCTGGGCACTCCGCCGGTATGGCCAATTTTGGTGGATCCTGCCATGGGCGCTGGCCAGTGTACCGCGTCGCCGTGCGCGCGGTTACGACCCTCTTTCCTGGTGCGTTCAGACGCGCAGGTGCAGGGGGATGCTCTTTTCGAGAGACTCGGCGACCGCGTCCGACACAAGCTGCCAGATGTTGCGTAGCTGCGCTTCGATCACCGTGCCCTCGTCGGCGTCTTCATCGTCCTCGTCTTCGTCGTCGTAGTCGCCCTCGACGTCCAGCTCTTCTTTGAGTTCTTCGATGACGTCGGCAAGATGTTGCGTCGAGGCGACGCGGTAGTCTCCGACCGTCAGGCGACCATCGAACTCCACCGGCAAGAACACGTCGGCACCCAGATCGTGCGCGTCGAGGCGATCGACGAACTCCGTCATCGCCTCCTCGGAGAGGCGGCTCGCGATGGTGTGCGAGGTGTGTTCATCGCGCGGAGTGAAACGCGCGCCCGCCTGCTCGAGCAGCCGGTTGAGGATGCGGATCTCTTCCTCGTCGAGTCTGTCGGAGAGGGGGGCAAGTTGAATCGCGGCCATGGGTGAGATCTGCCGCAGGTCGGCAAATCCGTCAATCGTCTTGCGCAGGGGGGGCGACGAAAACGGTGCTCGGGTCGGCCCGGATGCAGCGGCGCGCGTGATACATTCAAGCCCCGATGGAGGTCATTCAGGTCAGGCGGGAGGAAAAGGCGGCAGCGGCCATCGACCTTGCAGGGCGGCTCGCGGTGGCGCGTGTACACGCGCACGCGGGGTTGCTTGCCGGCCAGGGTGGCGTCGAGTTGGCGTCGTGCCTGACCCTCGAAGTTGAGGCCGGGTTGTGCTCGCTCTTGGATTTCTGCCTCGGGCGGGCTGGCCTTGGCAGCGACGGGTCGGGGCTGGCGGTCCTGGCCACCGGTGGTTTTGGCCGCCGCGAATTCGCCCCATTTTCTGATCTGGATCTGCTGTTTCTGCACGAAGACCGCCTGGATCACGCAAAGTTGGAGCAAATAGTCGTGCCGATTCTGGGGGCGCTGGCCGACGCGCACCTCGATGCCGGTCATGCGGTTCGCTCGGTCGACGAGGCGCTGGAGCTACCCGCCGGGGATTTGACCGCCGCGACCGCGTTGCTCGACGTGCGCTTCTTGCGTGGCGACGCCGGTCTTGGCGAACGGTTCTCACACCTGTTCCGGACGCGCTTGGCGGGGAAGTCGCCGGGGGCCTTCGTTGCTCGCCTGCGGGCTGAGCAGCGCGCGCGACATTCGCGCTTCGGCGACACGATTTTCTTGCTGGAACCCGACCTCAAAAGTGGGCCCGGTGGTTTTCGTGATCTGTGCGCCGGGCGATGGGCCGCCGCGACCCGCTTTGGCACTGGCGATCCAGGGGCGCTGGGCGAGCGTGGCGAAATGTCGGCGCGGCAGGTGAGCAGCATCGAAGCCGCGCGCGATTGGCTCCTGCGCGTGCGCATCGGCTTGCACTTGCAGGCGGGACGAAAACAAGATCACCTTCGGTTCGAGTTTCAGGAGCAACTTGGGCCGATGTTGTATCCGCACGTGCGGCCGCCACCGGCGGGCGATGGTCGGCCCGCGGTTGCCCCCGCGGTGGAAGCCCTGATGCACGATTTCCAGTTGCACGCGAAGGCGATCAGCCGCGAAACCGAGCGCCTGATTGCGCGCGCCAGCGCCGAGCCGGGCCGAGTGCCCAAGGTCCAGTCGCTCAAGCAAGCGGGCGAGGGATTCCTCGGCCGTGCGGTCGACGGTTCGTTTGAGTTGCGGGACGGCGTGCTGGAAGTCAAAGATGCGTCGATCTTCGAGCGCGAGCCGTCGGAGATGGTCCGGGTTTTCGTCGTCGCCACGAATCGTGACCTGCCCGTCGGGTTGCACACGAAGGATCTGATCGCGGAGTTGGCCGTCGGGCGCGCCGAAGCGTTGCGCGCGGATCCGACGTCCGCGAGGCTGTTTTGGGACGTGCTGTGCGCGGCCGAAGACCAGGCCAAGCCGTCGCGGCTCGAACAGATGAACGATTTGGGCGTGATCGAGGCGTTGATTCCCGAGTGGGGCCCCATCGTCGGCCGCGTGCAGCACGACGTCTATCACGTGTACACGGTCGATCAGCACGCGCTGTATGGTGTGGCGCTGCTCAAGGCGCTCATTCGTGGGGACCACCTGGGGCAACATCCACGTCCGAGCGAAGCCGCGCGCCAACTCGACAACGCCCGCGTGCTTTATTTCGCCACGCTGCTACACGATGTGGGCAAGGGGCTCGGACGCAACCACAGCGTCCAGGGCGCGGAGGTGGCGCGGGTTGTCGCGACCCGTCTGGGCATGTCGCCTGACGAGGTGAAGCGCGTCGAGTTGCTGGTGCGCCACCACCTGGTGATGAGCCACGTGTCGCAGCGGCGGGATCTGGGCGATCTGTCGCAGATCGGACAGATCGCACGCATCGTCGGCACCAGCGAGGAAGCCTTGCGCGAACTCTTTGTGCTGACCTTCTGCGATCAGTACTGCATCGGCCCTGGCAACCTGTCGGCGTGGAAAGGCGAATTGCTCGACGATCTGTTCCGGCGCGCGCTGACGTTCATCCGTCGCGGCCCCGATCTGCTGGTCGCGGAGCGGGTGACGCTGGTGCAACAGCGGCGTGCCGAAGCGGCCGGCACGCTCGGCGATGCGGTGCCGGCGGCGGCCTTGCAGCGGTTATTTTCCAGTCTGCCGGATCGTTACTTCCTGGAAAATCGCGGCGACCGGGTCGCCGAACACGTGCGCATCATGCGCGGCCGGACCAGCGCGTGCGCGGTCCAGATCACCCACCGCGCGGACCAGGGATTCTCCGAGTTGTGCCTTGTCGCGGACGACGTTCCCGGTTTGCTGGCAGTGGCCGCCGGCGTTTTGTTTGCAAACCGAATCAATATTCTGGACGCGGCGATTTACTCCGCTGATCCCATCGACGATGCAAGTCGGGGACAAGCGTTGGACGTGTTCCTGATCCAGCGTGCGGGCGGGGGGCCGGTCACCGACGCGGCTCGAATCGAGGCGGTGCGCCGCGACCTCGCAGCGGTGCTCGGCGGCTTGACGACGGTCGAGGCGCTGCTCGCCGCGCGGCCCGCGGCCGCGCCGTCACTGCTCGACGCAGGCAAGCCGCAAGTTCCCGACACCGAGGCCAAGGTCGACAACGAAGTGAGTTCCGACTTCACCATCATCGACGTGTACACCCAGGATCGCCCTGGCGTCCTTTACGACATTGCGCGCGTCCTGCACCAGCAGGGCCTGGACATTCATCGCTCGAAAGTCGCGACCGAGGCCGACCGAGCTGCCGACATCTTCTACGTGCGCGATGAAAAATCGGGCGAGAAGATCACCGACGCCGAGCGCCTTTATCGCCTGTGCCGGGCGTTGTGCGCGGCGTTGCCGACGCGGGCGTAGTTGGTCTACACCGTTGCGTCATCGGCGATCGGCCTCAAGGCATCCCGTGAGCTGCGAAGAAACCCCAGATGCGATCACTGGCGTTAAAGTCCTTCGATATTTTCCCCTCCAGCGTCACGGATGGGATCCGGTAGTCATGCCCACCAGGCCACCAGTGGCCCCCGCCTTCAACCCGCAATAGGGTCACGGCCCGATCGCCGGGGCAGTTGTCATAGCTTTTCTCGTCACTCCGTGTGCCGTCGTTGGGATCGGTGTCTGGGAGCGCCGTGACCATCGGCAGATTCGGACCAGGACACCCGTTGCGGGTAACCCAATCTTGCACCGTCTGAGGGATGCCGAGCTTGGGCCTTGTGTCTGAGCTGAGGCACGTCCCTGGGAGGCTTTCATACATCCAGCAATTGTCCTTGGTGCCGTGGATCGAAAGCACCGCTACCGGCCGACCGGGCGTGCAGGTGGCGCTGGTCGAGAACTGGTTGCCACCTCCCACCGGGGCGATGGCAGCGATGCGGCCCGAGAGTTCACAAGCCAGACGGTGGGTCATGGCCGCCCCATTGGAGAATCCGGTGGCAAATATGCGCTTCGGGTGTACGGGAAATAGGGACGGCAGATCGTCAAGCAGATCTTTGAAGTACTTGATGTCGTCGATGTTCTTGTTGCAGGCCTCACCACTGACGCACTGCCAGTTGCCCACGCCGCCACCGGCGTTCCAGGTTCTGCTATCGAGGCTCGGTCCGAGCCCAGGCGTCCTGGTGCCGTTCGGAAACACGGCCACAAATCCCTTCTGATCCGCGATCGCTTCGATGCAGTTGCTCGACGACAGATTGGCGTCCGGGCAGGTCATGGTACGGGCGCTTTCCGCCTTGCTGCCGCCCCCATGAAGCACGAGCACAACCGGGCTTGGTTGCACTGGTACAAAACCGCCGGGGAAGTGAACCACGTATGGCCGATCAGGGTACGTGGGCATGGTGCGCGTCACGTTGCCCACGGGGGCACCTCGATCAGGGGAGGCTCCATCTACTACAATGGAAGCATCATATACGTTGTTTGTGTCCGGCGACCTGACGCAACCCATCCAGGCGACTAACAAGAGCTTGTAGGCAATTCGAACGTCCGGCCGATCCGACCGCGAACATGTGGGCACCATGTGCCAAGCTACCATGGCTGGCCGGGCTCAGGGCGTCCAGGAAAGGCTGGCCCGAGCGGGCGCGAGAGCGCTATACTTCCCACTTGGTTGCCTTCGAGCCGAAGGCGTCACTTTGGGAGAATAACCTATGGTTTCAACCAGCGTCACTCGCAATGGGTTCGGCAACTTCTTCGGCGGGTCTGGGATCTTCGTCGCGGCCTTGCTGGTCTTCGCGTGCGAAGCACCTCGTGGCCGGATGGAGGTCGAAGGAATGGGGGGAACATCCGGCCTCATGGAGCAGGGCGGACAGGGCGGCGGGATCCTGGCTGGCATGGGCGGCATGGCCATGGGCGGCATGGGCGGCATGGGCGGCATGGGTGGCATGGGCGGCATGGCCATGGGTGGCATGGGTGGCATGGGCGGCATGGGCGGCATGGCCATGGGCGGACGAGGCGGCTCGGGCGGAATCGCTTCCGGCGGCTCGGGCCCCGGTGGATCGGGCGGAGTAGGCACCGGTGGTGCCATGGGCGGACGAGGCGGCAGCGGCGGCGGCGGTGGGCAGCCGCCCACGGGTATGGCCGCGCTGCTGGTGGTCAAAGATCCGGCGGCGCTGGTCACGGGAGAGCCCGAAATCATGGCAATCTTGATGGGTCGCCAACTCACCGTCACGATGACCAGCCCCGAGGCGCTTACCGCGGCGGACGCCAGCGGCAAGCGCCTGGTGTTCGTGATGGTATCGGGCGGTCTGGTCGGTCCCAAGCTCGTCGATGTCGAGACCCCCGTGATCTCGATGCGATTCTCGAGTTGGGGCCCGCTTGGGATGACCGGAACCGTCCGCGACGTCGACTTTGGCGAGACGCCCATGCAGTCCGCGCAGTCCGCCTTGACGATCGTCCTGGGCGGTCACGCCCTGGCGGGTGGGTTGACCGGCACGGTGACCGCCCTCAGCGGAATGGACGTCCGATCGTTCGCCTGGGCGGCCACGCTGGGATCGGGCGCGACGAAGGTTGCCACCCTCGGCACCATGCCCACGAAGTGGGCGATCTTCGGGTACGACAAGGGCGCCATGATGGTAGGCCGCACCGCACCGGCCAAGCGCATCGGTCTGTTCGCGCAGAACAGCAGCATCCCCACTTTGAGCGCGTCGGGTACCACCCTGATCAACGCCGCGATTAGCTGGGCGATGGCTCCGTAGGATCGCCGATGGCCTTCCTCGTCAGCCTGCCCGAGAAGAACTGACCGGCGACCAGATACGCGCGCGACGAGATCGTTTCGTCGAATGGACACGTCTTGAGCCGTGCGGCTACGCCAGGTTCAGTGGGATTCCTGCCCGCCGCATCAGCGTGAAGTCCGCGTCGGTGGTCAAGAGCGGTACTTCATGGGCGAGCGCGTAGGTGGCGATGAGAAGATCCAGTGTCTTGACCGAAACGCC
>CAYSKR010000205.1:0-12838 GCA_964431675.1 uncultured Myxococcales bacterium | reverse complement strand
TCCTTGAACCGTACGTAGCCAACGCCTTCCGACCCATGGACAAGGATCTAGAGCGAAGTTTCCTGGAGACTTGTGCTCGCGCGCTCGTCTCGTTGCCCTTCGACGTGAAGGTTCTGATCGAGGCGGTGTCCGACTCGGACCTTGAGCACGACGTGCGCGAACTTGCGGCGGCCGCCGTCGTGCATGCGATCGGACTGAAAGAAGGCAACGTCGACGCGCCCCTGCGTTACATGGAGGACGTGGTTCTGGTGCGGCTGGCCCTGCGCCGCGTCGTGGCCGAAGGAGGAGAGGGTGCCGCAGCGTACAAGCAGCGTTTCGCCGAGAACTACGATCGCCTCGACGCCGAACTGGGCGTGCTTGAAAACGCGATCGGCAAGGGCTTGATGGACTGGCTCGACGGCAAATGGGGTGCCTTGAAGCGCGTCGTCTACGCCAAGAAAAAGATTTCCATGTTCGTGGATGACGAGGAAGTCGGCACGTTCTTGTACGACGAGGGGTCGCGTTTCGGCACCGACTATCCGATCTCCGAGAAGACCATTTCCGGCCGCCTCAAGCAGGCGCAGCCGATCCTTGATCACCTGGTGCGCAAGTGCGACCAGGACAAGAAGCGAATCACCCAACCGTAAGCGGCGGGGCCATGGAAACGAGCGTGGGCGCGCTGCCCATTGGGACGGGGCCCGAAGGCATCTTGGATGTGGCTTGCCGCGTGGCGCGCGAAGGGCTGGCGGTTCCGGCCGAGATCACGGCTGCGGCGAAGGCGGTGTCCGCCGAGGTTGCGGGCTTGCCGCCGGCGAAGATTCGCAGCGCGCTGGAAGCGGTGATCCTGGCGCCACACCTGGGCGCGGGCCTGCAGTGGCTGCACGACGCGGGGGCGCTGCGCATCGTGCTGCCTGAACTCGACGCGACGGTCGATTTTTCGCAAGAAGCGGGGCGCAAGCACAAGGACGTGTGGGAACACACGAAGCTGGTGGTGATGCAGGCGACGCCCAAGGTGCTGGTGCGCTGGTCGGCGTTGCTGCACGACATCGGCAAGGTGCCGACGCGGGTCATGTTGCCCGACGGGCGGGTGACGTTTCACCGCCACGCGGAAATCGGCGCGCGCATGTTTGATTCGATCGCCAAGCGCCTCGGCTTCGATCGCGTCGCGCGCCAGCACGTGCGGTTTCTGATTTACCACCACCTGCGCGCGAACGCCTACCAGCCCGGATGGACCGACGCGGCGGTGCGGCGGTTCGATCACGAAACCGGATCGCACCTGGAGGATCTCGTCGATCTGTCGTGCGCGGACGTGACCTCGCGGCGACCGGGCCGTCGGCAAGAGGCCGCCGCCAACATCCAGGCTCTGGTCGATCGCATCAACGCCGTGCGCGCGCTCGACGCCAAATTGCCGCCGCTGCCGACGGGGCTTGGCAACGCGATCATGGAGGCGTTCTCGCTCGCGCCGTCGCGCGAAGTCGGCAAGCTGATCGAGGACTGCAAGCACGGCATCGACAGCGGCGAGCTCGAAGAGCGCCAGCCGATCGAGGTCTACATCGACTGGCTGCGCCAGCGCCGCGAGTCGGTGCCAAGCACGTAGAGGATCACGGTGCTCAGGGGACACAGCGGCGGCGTGCTAGGTTGATTCTGTGATTGTTTCGCCAGAGCGCCTGCCGTCGACGCTGTTTTCGCGGCGCAAACACTGGGCCGAGAGCCTCGGCACTGCTCGCACTTTGCCCATGTCGCGCGCCGAGATGGGCAACCTGGGATGGGACAGTTGCGACGTCATTCTCGTCAGCGGCGACGCCTACGTCGACCATCCGAGTTTTGGCGCGGGCCTGGTCGGCCGCCTGCTCGAGTCGCAGGGCTTTCGCGTTGGAGTCATCGCTCAGCCCGACTGGCGTTCCGCCGCGCCGTTCGCGGCCCTCGGGCGTCCCGCCGTCATGTTCGGCGTCACCGCGGGGAACATGGATTCGATGGTGAATCGATACACGGCCGAGCGCCGCCTGCGCAGCGACGACGCCTACTCGCCGGGGGGCCAGGGCGGCTTGCGGCCCGACCGCGCGGTCATCGTGTACGCGCAGCGCTGCCGGGAGGCGTTCGGCGACGTCCCCATCGTCATCGGCGGCATCGAGGCCAGCCTGCGGCGCATCGCGCACTTCGACTACTGGTCGGAAAAGGTCCGCCGCGCGGTGATCATGGACGCGCGCGCCGACCTGCTGGTGTACGGCAACGGCGAGAGGCAGGTGGTCGAGATCGCTCACCGCCTGGCCGCAGGCGAGAGGCCCAGGGCGATCACCGATATTCGCGGGACCGCGTTCATTGGTTCGCGCACCGATTTTATCGAGATCGACTCGACCAGCGTCGAGTCTCCCGGGCCTGCTCACGCTTCGATTGATCCGTACGCCGTCACCGACGCAGCGGGGTGTGCCGATCCGCCCGGTGCGGGCGGGGTGGCCGCGCCGAAGCTGGTGCAGCTTCGCGGCGGCAAGCCGAAGCTGCCACGTGATCGCACGGTGATTCGCTTGCCGGACGCCGACGCCGTTGTCCATGAGCTCGTCTTGCACGCGCACGCCTCGCGCATTCTTCACCTTGAATCGAACCCGGGGAATGCCCGGGCGCTGGTTCAGGCGCACGGTGACAAGGACGTGTGGATCAACCCGCCGGCGTTGCCGCTCACCACGGGCGAGATGGACGGCATCTACGAGCTTCCCTACAGCCGCACCCCCCATCCCGCATACGGCGCGGCGCAGATTCCCGCGTACGAGATGATCAAGAATTCGATCACCATCATGCGCGGCTGCTTCGGTGGTTGCACCTTCTGTTCGATCACCGAACACGAGGGGCGCATCATTCAGAACCGCTCGGAGGCGTCGGTGTTGCGCGAGATCGAGCAGGTACGCGATCTGACCCCCGGGTTCACGGGCGTGATTTCGGACCTCGGCGGCCCGACGGCGAACATGTATCGCCTTGCGTGCAAGAGCCCAGAGATCGAGGCGGCGTGCCGCCTGCCGTCGTGCGTGTTCCCCGGCATCTGCCCGAACCTGAACACCGATCATTCGGCGCTGGTGCAACTGTACCGCAAGGCGCGCGCGGTCACGGGCGTCAAGAAGGTGCTGATCGCGTCGGGCGTTCGCTACGATCTGGCGGCGACTTCGCCGGAGTACGTCGAGGAACTTGCCTCACACCACGTGGGCGGACATCTGAAGATCGCGCCCGAGCACACCGAGAACGGGCCGCTCGACATGATGATGAAGCCCGGCATCGGCAGTTTTGAAAAGTTCCGCGAGCTGTTCGATCGCGCCAGCCGCAAGGCGGGCAAGCAGCAGTACCTGATTCCATATTTCATCGCCGCGCATCCCGGGACGAGGGACGAGGATATGGTTCGCCTGGCGATGTGGTTGAAGAAGAACGGATTTCGCGCCGACCAGGTGCAGGCGTTCATGCCGACGCCGCTGGCCACGGCCACCGCGATGTACCACACGGGCCTCAATCCCCTGCGGCGATTGCGGCCGCGCAACAACCCGGCGGTTCGCATCCCGCGCGGGCTCAAGGTGCGGCGGTTGCACAAGGCGTTCTTGCGCTACCACGATCCCGAGAACTGGCCGCTGTTGCGCGAGGCGCTGCGCCGGATGGGTCGCGCCGATCTCATCGGCCGCGGCCCCGAGCATCTGATTCCACCCGAAGGCGCGCGCCCGGGACCGCCCTCGAAGATGCCGACGCGAAGGTTTCGCACGCAGCACACGCGAGCGCCGCAAGTTGCCTCGGCACGCCAAGGCGGCAGGCCGCACTCCCGGTCACGGTAGTGGTTACCCTTCGGTGTTACCCATGCGAATCGCGATTGCCTCCTGCAAGCAACTTCCCGAACCCGATCACGACGAGGCCGCGCTGTCGGCCGCCCTTGCGGCCCGAGGATTCGAGGTTTCGGTTCTCGCCTGGGATGACCCGGCCGCGCCGTTCGCCCTCGCCGACCTTGTGCTGATCCGTTCGACATGGAACTACCACCGAGAGTTGCTGCGTTTCCTGGGCTGGCTTTCCGCGACGTCGGCTGCGACGCGTGTCAAAAATCCCTTCTCGGTCGTGAAATGGAACAGCGACAAGACGTATCTCGCTGGCCTTGCCGCGCGGGGGATCTGCATCATTCCGACCGAATTCGTTGCACGGGGCACCCCCGCTCGCGTGGATGAGGTTGCCAGGGCGCACGGCTTTCGTGACCGCATCGTGATCAAGCCGGTCGTATCAGCGGGATCGTACGGAACGGCGGTGTTCGCATCCTCTGAGACCGGCCGCGCCCAGGAATTCTTGCAGGCATTGACGACAGACAGCGACGCGATGATCCAGCCATGGATTCCGGCCGTCGAAACGAGCGGAGAACGCTGCCTGGTCTGGATCGATGGAGTAGTCACGCACGCCGTTCGTAAAGCACCGCGGCTCGCGGGTGATGCAGAAAAGGTTTCCGCCGACGTCGACATCGCGGACGATGAGCGGGCGCTTGCCGAGCGCGTCCTGGTGCCGTTCAAAGATGAGATCCTCTATGCCCGCGTGGACATGGTGCGCGACGGTGACACGCTTCGCGTGATGGAAGTCGAACTCATCGAGCCATCCCTGTTTTTCCATCATTCACCCGCAGCTTTGCGACGGTTCGCTGACGGTGTTGTGCGTCGATTGGCCGCACAGTAACTGTAACGGTTTTTTTTGGGCGGAGCTTTGACTCTCGATGTTCATGGGGTATAGTTCTGTGAACATGAGCATTCGGCATAAACACCTGAAGCTCGATCAAGGAAAGATTGATCGAGCGCGGCACCTTCTCGGCGTTCGCACCGAGCAGGAGACCCTGGAGCGTGCGCTTGACGTGCTTCTTGCCGAGGAGCCGATCTTGAAGGCCCTCCGAAAGGCCAAGGGAGTCGGTGGAGTTGCCGACGTTTTCGGTCGGTGAAGAAGGTCGTTCTCGATACGAACATCCTGATTGACTGGCTGAATCGCGGTGCCCGTGAAGATCTTGTCATCGGTCCCGGGCTTGTCCGGTACCTCTCGGCCACTGTGGCGATGGAACTTTACGCCGGAACTCGCGAGGGCGCGGCGCGCAGAAGCATCGACGGCATCGTGCGTGCCCATCAGGCAGGCGGACGCTTGCTCGCACCGCCCGCGGGCGTGATTCTTCGCGCCGGGGGCGTTCTGCGGCAACTCAAGCTCGCAGGATTTGAGGTTCGCTCCGCGTCGTTGGTGAACGATGTTCTCATCGCGCTGACTGCCGGTGCCATGGGCTGCACCCTCATCACGGCGAACGCGAAAGATTTCATCGCGATCTGCCAGATCGCGCGCTTCGCGCTTGAAATCGTGTGATCCCTACGGCCACAGCTTGCGCAGGGCCGCGAGGTCGAGGTGCGTTGCCCAGTGCTTGGCGGCGCGGGCCAGGATCTTCGCCTTGTCGCGCTTGCCGATGGTGGGGCGGTGCGTGAACACGTCGAAGTCGGCGTCTTCTATTTTGTCGAGGATCGCAGTCCCGACGAGCCAGATCAGCGCCAGTTCTAGCTTCAGATCGTTGCTCAGCCGCGACAGCAACGGACGGCCCTTCTCGTACGCTGCGCGCGTCCGCGCGACCTCGAAACGCAGCAGCTCGCGCAAGGCGCGCGTGGGACGCAACGCCTTGATGTCGGCTTCGCTCACCCCGAAGAAGTGCAAGTCTTCCGACGGAATGTAGATGCGATCGCGCGCGGCATCCGCCGCCACGTCCTGCCAGAAGTTGGTCAGTTGCAACGCGGTCGAGATCTCGTCGGCGAAGCGGACGAGTTCCACGTCGCGGTAACCAAAGGTCGACAAGAGCAGTCGCCCCACCGGATCCGCCGAACGCGCCGTGTACGCGCGCAGATGTGCGAAGGTCGCGTAGCGCCGCGTCTCGATGTCCATGCGAAAGGCCGCCAGCAAGTCCTCGAACGGCGGCAGCGGCAGCGAACGCTTCTCGATCGTTTCGTGCAGCGCGATGAAGACCGGGTGCGTCGCCTCGCCGTGGAAACATCGAACCAGCTCCTCGTGCCAGGCGTCGAGCGCCTCACGCCTTCGGCCCTCGTACTCGGGCTCGTCGGCGAAATCGTCGGCGGCGCGGGCAAAGGCGTACAGCGCGATGACGTGCGGGCGCATCTGGGCAGGCACGAAACGCGACGCGACCGGGTAGTTCTCGTGGTGTGCGCGCGTGAACTCCTCGCAATATTCGTAAGCGCGCGCCAGCGTCCACGGCCCGGGTGGCGGATCAAGCCAGGGCAGGGGGGCGACCGCGACGCTGCGCGATTCGCCGGTTCCAGCGCCAGTCTGTGCAACGGCGACTGCGCGCCCGCCTCGTAGGACTTTGCGAATCATGGCGTGACCTCCGTGCCTGACGCTGGGCTTGCGACTCCCGCCACCTGCGCCGGGATCGCCACCGCTCGCCTGTGCAACGTCATGTGTCCGCGCTGAATACCCTCGGTCGCGAGCGCGCGCAAGGCGGCCAGGTTCGACGCCAGCCCTGTGCAGGCGATGATCGAACCCAGGGTTTGCGCGCCCGGGTTGCCGAGGATCTTCAACGCCAGGCGGGCACCGCGGTGTACTTGCAGCGTGCCGCCCACGGTACCGACCGCCATCGGCATCACGAGCCGTCCCTCCAGCGCGTCCGTGGTTGTTCGCCAGACGGCGAGCGGCCGGTAACGCCCCGTGATCGCTGCGTAGGCGTGCGCACCGGCCTCGACGCCGCGCCAGTCGTTGCCGGTCGCGATCACCACCGCGTCAGCGCCGTTCATGATGCCCTTGTTGTGGGTGGCGGCGCGATGCGGATCGTCCTCGGCAAAACGCGACGCCGCGGCAATGTCGCGCGCCACCGCTTCGCCGGCGACAGCCTTGGTGCCCAGCGCCGAAAACGGCACCCGCGCCGTCACGCGGACCAGGCGTCGATCCGACAGGTTGGTCAGGATGCGCAGGCCGTAGCGGCCGCCCGCCAGTTCGGCCAGGCGCGGCGCGATGCTCTCGGCCACCGTGTTCACCAGGTTCGCGCCCATCGCGTCCCGGCAATCAATGTGGACGTGGACCACCAGGCGCGGGTCGTAGCCGGGCACGGGCGCGGTCTGCCGCACGTCGAGCCCGCGCGCACCGCCACCGCGCGCCACCAGGCGCGGCACGGAGGCGTCCGCTGCCGCGAGCAAGGCAGGCGTCGCGGCCAGGATCCGATCGCGCGCCGCCAGTGGATCGCCCGACGGCAGGATCTCGATCTGCGCCGTCATGACGGGTTCATCGGCTTCCGCTGCAAACCCTCCGCCCAGACGCACCATGCGCGCCGCGTTCGATGCGGCCGCGATCACCGAGGGCTCTTCCACCGCCATCGGAACAAGGTGGTCGACGCCGTTGATGCGGAAGTTCAGGCCAAGTCCCAGGGGCAACGCGTACAGGCCAAGCGCGTTTTCAACCAGGCGATCGGCATCAGCCGCCGACAGCCCGCCATGATCTAGCGTCTTGAGGTCGTCGTCGACCAGATCGAGACGTGCGGCGATCTCGCTGCGCCGCTCTTGCATGGGCAAGCGATAGAAACCGGGGAGGCGAGAATCGGTCATGGTGATTCGGGCGAGGGGTCCGGCGCACCCGGGATGCGACGGCTCATGCCGGGCTCGCCGACGCGAACGTCCAGGATCGAAGTGCCTGCGGGGCAGCGCTTCGAGAACTCGGCCAGGGCGTCCGGGCCAGTGAAGAAGGCAACGCCGACGTCGCCCCCCCCAGCGCCGGATGGTTTTGCGGCACCTCCCAGCGCCGTCGCCAGATCTGCGGCGGCCTGAAACTCGGGCGTCACGATCGGCGCGCCCGCCGATGATCCCAGTTCAATCATCGATCGAAAATACGAATCCGCGGAACGCACCACGCCACGCGCGTCGTTCGCCGAGAAATCTTTGACGAACGCGTCGGCGGTGTTGCGCATCTGCTCGATGATCCACCGGTACAGCGGTGGGGCGCGCCTGGCGAAGTCCTGCACGGCGACGATCATGTCGGGCGTGCTCGCGCTGGCCGAGGTCGTGAACACAGCGATGCGCAAGTCACGCGGCGGTCGCAATTTCACCACGGCGGGGTAGCCGTCTTTCGGCCGAAAGAAGTGGACGAAGCCACCGGCGGCGGATACCGCGACGTCGGCACCCGAGCCGACGCCACCCTGCGCCGCGCGGTGGGCCGTGTCTGCGACGGACAGCACCAGATCGCGATTCTCGGTGATGGAGAGGCCCGCGTTTTCGAACACCGCGCCCACCGACGCCAGCGCGGCGGCCGCGCTGCTGCCCAGGCCAAGCTTGCAGCCGCCTCGTTCGAATGCCGAGCTGTCGACCATGGTCGACCCGGCCGGGATAGCGGCGGCAAACTCGCCGAGCGCCGCGGTCGCTCGCGTCACGCACTCGGCGATCAGTGGTGATGCGGCATTGATGCCCGGGATAAATTGCGCCACGGCTCGCCGCGAGACCGCCGCCAGGACCGCCGCGCCTTCTTCCAGAACCGCGTACTCGCCGACGAGAAAGACCTTTCCCGGCGCGGTCACGACGGGCGATCCGCGCATGGTCGTCCGGCTGGAACTCATCATTTGACGCCCCAAAGCATGACCACTGGCACCGCGCGTTTCATACCACGGGTTGGGGCCGAATCCCGGGTGCAGAGGCTCCCTGGGTGATGGATCTTGATCGGAGCCGCCACAGGTTACGGCGATCCGCGACTCTTCACGAGCAGGGCCAATGCCTCGTAGAGCAGTTCCTCGGTCCGGCCGAGCGCCCGCTGCTCGCGCGTCGGGTCGAGCTGCATCGCTCCGAGGAACGCGATGTACTCGAGCGTCGCGATCGCGCGGCGACGGGACACCGTGCCCCGGCGCGGCAGCAGGCTTGCGAGGTAGGAGATGCGCCGCGCGTCGATCCTGGCGACGACCTCGCGGGCGACCGGATCACGCAGGCCCCAGCCGCGGACCGCGAGATCGAGCGGCCAGTCGAGCTGTTTGACCTTCGCGTCGAGCGTGCGCCGTCGGCCGACAAGGTCGGCCTCGCGCGATGCGGCCGCGATCGGCGCCTCGGTGTGTCGCTGCTCCCATGCTTCGAGCAGCGCCCGTGCAAACACCGGCATGCTCTCGAAGTGGTGATAAAATGACCCCTTGGTGCGGGCGAGTGCGATGCACAGGCGTTCGGTGGTCAGGGCCTGCTCACCTGCGCCGCGGAGCAATCCAAAGCCGGCCTCGATCCAGTCCTCGCGCCGCGTGCGGGCCATCCGGTGTACCCCGAGCTCATGCGAGCAGCGTACAGGCGATCAGCATCGCGAGTACCGTCGCCAGCGGTGAGTAAACGAACCGATTGAGCCTCATGTACGGCGTGCCGCGGATGCTCGGACGCACGACGACCTCGAAGAACCCGCCGATGCCGCGCAGCCCGAAGATCGCCACCATGGCGATGCCGCAGATGCGCAGCCACGTCGCCGGTATCGGCGAGGCGACCAGGCCGCCGAGCATCGCGGTCTCCCACGCGACGCCGATCAGGCCGATCGCGATGATGATCGTGGCGACGCGCCCGGGCATGGCCCCCGAAACCGGACCACCGATGACCGCGGCGACCAGCGCACCGCGATCCGCCGCCGGGAACGACGAACCCATCGCCCACAGCAGGTGCAGCACCGCGATCGCGCCGAGCAACAGGGCCGCGAGCGCAGCCGCGGCGCCGGGCAGCCAGGTCGCGCCGGGTTGTCCGACCAGCGATGCGGCGAACGACGCGGCGCCGATGAGCACGAACACAACCCACTGGGGTAGGCGCCAGGGGTCGCCGAACCGAGCTATGCCCACGACGAAGAAGACGACGGCATGGCCGAGGGCCGTCGCCGCGGCGACCAGCGCGACCACGGTCGCGACCTCGCCTGGCAGCCAGACCGCCCACAGCAGCGCCGCGCCGAGCACGACGAAGTGCCACGTCAGCAGGTGCCACACGCTCTCGAGCGTGCCGCGGACCACGGCACCGAGCTCGTCGGCAGCGAGGGTAGGACGAAGTATCTCACGCCCGCCGGGCCAGGCGTGGACGGCCGCGGTGAGCAGGGCGAGCACGGCAGCGGCGACGAGCAGCACGGACATGGAACATACCATACCGTATGGTATGTTTGTGTCAAGGTGTATTGTAACCGTTCAGGTGGGGGACCGCCCGCCGCCACGGAGCCTGTGCGATGATCCCATCGCCGATCACCATCACGGTGTCGTAGGTCCTGCGGCGGTTTTGGACCACTCCATGATTGCCGCGACAACCTCTTCCGTGGCGTCCTCTTGAATGTAGTGCCCGGCTCCATCGAGCACGACCGTTTGGTGATGTGGGAAGATTGTCTCGAAACGAGTGCGCTCGCTCGTGCGGAAGGCAATGTCGCGATTGCCCCAGAGGATCAGGACTGGTCGATCGGCGAGTTTGCCTATTCCGGCCTCTACCTCCGCGAGGAAGTCCCGGCTCTGGAGGATCTCTCGCGGAAATACATGCATCGGCCTCCGTGAGGCGGCGTTGGGAAATGGCTGGCGGTATGCCGCCATGATTTCCCTGGGGAGCCGTTTGCGCTTCACGCCGGCGGGAATGAGCATGTTCACGAAGGCATTGAAGCGGCGAATAAGAATGCCCCCGAGCCAGCCGCCAAAGAATTTCGAAAAACGTTCGAAGTGAGGATCGCCGTTGACTGGCCACGCGAACGTATTGCCGATGACGAGCGCACGCACCCGCTCAGGATGACGCATCGCAACCCAGAGCCCAATAGGTCCACCCCAGTCCTGCACGAACATGGTCAGGTTGGTCAGATCGGCATCGAGGACAAAACGTTCGACCACGCGCGCATGCTCGGCGGGCGTGAAGCCATAGCCGGGCGCGGCACGAGATAGACCGAACCCAGGATAGTCGAGGGCGAGGCAGCGGAACCGATTGCGGAGACCCAGCACGATGTCCCGATAGAGAAAGGACCAAGTTGGGTTGCCATGCAACATCAACAGCGGCGATCCCGACCCTTCGTCGATATAGTGGACGCTGCAACCATCGATGTCACGGCACCGGCTCTGGAATGGAAACAGCGACTCCGGAAACCAGGGTGGCCGCACGAATTGGTTCATTTTTTCGTTTTGGTTCATTTCCCTGTTCCTCTCGATCGGTTCTTGGGACTTGCCGTGGCGTAGACCGCCGCTTCACGCAGGAAACCCGCGTCACGTTCATAGGTGCCGGCGTCCCGACGGCGAATCCAGACCCATTCGCGCATCTCGGGCTTGCCATAGGGCCGGAAAGGCTCGATCCCGGGCAGCCGCTTGAGCCGCGCGGCCGTGTTCTCGGGCAGCTTGAGGCCAAGCCCATCGCCGTAAACGCAGGCAAACAGGCTTCGGCCACAATAGTATGCCGGGAATCCGAACATCTTTCCCAGCCGCACTTCGGTCCATCCCAACATCAAGCGGCCAAGAACCTCCACGACTTCCTCGCGGTATTTAGGTGTGGGAGGTTGCCGGTCGGGCCTCGGTGTATTCGCTCGCATTTACGTATTCCTCGGACGTGGCTGCAGCGGCATCAGCAGCTTGAAGGCGGCAACACGAAGTCGTGCTGCAAGGGGAAGGCGTCCGTTTTCGACGTAGGCCTTGAGGCCACCGAGCAGGAACGGCCAGCCCCAATCGACCCGTTTGGCATGTTTGGGTGCGGCGTCGAGCTGCTCGTGCGTGACGGTCAGACGAGTTCCTTCGCTGACCGACTCGAGGAAGAACGTCACCTTTTGAGGGTCCTCGGCCAGGTCGGAAAACCGAAAAGTATGGGTAAAACGAGAATACGGCTCGACCTCGAGTACCTTGCCCACGATGAGGGTGCGCTTCCCGTCGGCGGTTTTGTAGCGCATGGCTTTTCCCGGCACGAGCTCCGTCTCGAGGACGGTGTCCCAGTAAAATGGCTGCCGGTGCCCCGTCGACGTGATCTCGTCCCAAACGGCTTTCTGGGAAGCCCGGATCACGATTTCATAGATCCCCTTTTGCCTCGTCATGATGTCTTCCTCCTGGTCTCGAGCCGATACTTCATGCGCGTAAGTCCACTTGCCCAAAGCGCACTCCACTCGCTCGTCCAGCGGTCGTAGATGACCTGGATCGGGACCGGGTTGAGATAGAGGCGCCGGCTCCTTCCGTCGCGCTCGGAGCGGATCAGCTTCGCTTCCTCGAGAACCGCCAAGTGTTTCATCACACCGATGCGAGTCATTGCAAAGCGCATCGCGACGTCATTCACATTGCATCCAGGTCGTGCTTTCACGATGTCGAGCATGCGCCGCCGGTTCGCGTCGGCAAGTGCTCCGAAGAGTTGGTCCATGGCTTCCGGCTTCACAGGTAACCTGTTTGTTACATATGGGGCCCTTTGTCAAGGCAAAAACGGGCCCCAGGTGCCCATCCGCGAGCGGCCCACAGCGTTCTGCGAAAACTGGTGTTCAGTGAAACAGCTACCTCGGTCCCATGACCCCATGTGGATCGAACGCAGCGTCGAGGGCCGCGTCGAGGCCATGGCCGGGTCTGCCCCAGGGAAGATCGGCGCGACCCTCGAGATCGAGAGGCGCGGACTCGGCGACCGCGTAGCCCTGGCGCGTGGCCGCGCGCTGGTTCAGGGACGCGATCAGGGCCGCAATCGCGCCCGCGTGCGCGGGTCGGTGAAGCTGCACATGCGCGGTGCCGAGCCGGCCATGATCTATGGCCTTGGCTGGCCCAACTGGGGGCGGCTTGGTGTCTGGCTTCTGGCCGGCTTCGTGATCTACTTCTCCCATGTACATCGAGAGCGTCCCCAGTCGCTCCTCCCCGCCCGCTGTCCTCCTGCGCGAGTCCTTCCGAGACAACGGTCGCGTTCGTAAACGCACCATCGCCAAT
>CAYSKR010000204.1:0-9482 GCA_964431675.1 uncultured Myxococcales bacterium | reverse complement strand
TGGGCGGTGGCATCCGGTCGCTCAACGTCGCGATTCGCCAGATTCTCGACCTGTACGTTTGCTTGCGACCGGTGCGCTACTTCACCGGCGTGCCGTCGCCGGTCAAGAAGCCGGAAAAGGTCGACATGGTGATCTTCCGCGAGAACACCGAAGACATCTACGCGGGCATCGAATGGGCGGCCGAGTCGGCCGAGGCCAAGAAGCTCATCAACTTTTTGCAGACGGAGATGGGCGTCACCAAGATCCGCTTTCCGGGTACCTCGGGCATCGGCATCAAGCCGGTGTCGCGCGAGGGCAGCGAGCGCCTGATTCGCGCCGCGTTCGACTACGCCATCAAGCACAAGCGCAAGAGCGTCACGATGGTACACAAGGGCAACATCATGAAGTTCACCGAGGGTGCCTTCCGCGACTGGGGCTACGCGCTGGCCAAGCGCGAGTATGCCGGCAAAGTCATCGGCTGGGACGACTGCGGCGGCAAGCCACCGGCGGGGCAGATCCTGCTCAAGGACAGCATCGCCGACATCACGCTGCAGCAGGTGCTGACCCGTCCCGACGAGTTCGACGTCATCGCGACGCTGAACCTGAACGGCGACTACCTGTCCGATGCGCTCGCGGCGCAGGTCGGCGGCATCGGCATCGCACCCGGTGGCAACGCCAACTACTTGACGGGGCACGCGGTGTTCGAGGCGACCCACGGCACGGCACCCAAGTACGCCAACCTCGACAAGGTGAACCCCGGTTCGGTCATCCTGTCGGGCGTCATGATGTTCGAGCACCTTGGCTGGACCGGCGCGGCCAAGCGCATCGTCGCTGGCCTGGAAAAAGCCATCGCACAAAAGACCGTGACCTACGACTTCGCGCGCCTGATGGAAGGCGCCAAGGAAGTCTCCTGCAGCGAGTTCGGCAACCGCATCATCGCTAACTTGTAGAGGGGGGCGGGGGCGGGAACCTGTTGTGAAAAGTCTCGTCCCAGTCGAGTCAGATTCCCCGACGACTTCATGTTCCGACTGACGGCAGAAGAGACTGATCGCTTGAGATCACAATTTGTGATCTCAAGATCCGGCCATGGCGGACGTCGTCATGCGCCACTCGCGTTTACCGAGCAGGGCGTGGCCATGCTGTCGGGCGTCCTGCACAGCGAACGCGCGGTTCGCGTCAACGTCGAGATCATGCGGGCGTTTGTCCGGATGCGGGCAGCCTTCGCCCAGCACAAGGATCTGTCCCGGCGGCTCGATCACCTGGAGGCTCGCTACGACAAGCAATTCGGGGTCGTATTCCAGGCAAGCGGTACGCCGACAACGCCTTGGCCAAGACCGCTCGCGTCATGATCCACGACAGCGCAAAGGATCTTGTGCCCTCCGACTGGACACACGACGAGCCGGGTCCCCGCGCGATCTTTGTGGACTGGGCGCACGCTGATACACTTGCTCCGTCATGCTTTCCCGCGCGGAGATCCATAACTTTCGCTGCCTGACGAACGTCGATCTGACCTTTGAGCCGCTCACCATCTTGGTGGGGCCCAATGCGTCGGGCAAGAGCACCGTTTTCGACGCGCTGACGCCGGGTACCGAAAGGAGCGAGAACGCGTGGCAAGGAAAGCGCCACGAGCCGCCGCGGATCTTGTTCACCTTCGAAAGAGGCCCCAGGGACCTCAAGAGCAACCGGCCCATTCAGATGCAACCTCTGCATCTAGACGTCAATCGATTGCGCATGCCGAACCAGCTTCTCGAGGAGAGGCTTCTGGCAACGGATGGAGGAAATCTCGCCAACACGTTTGGCACCCTGACCCGTGATCAGCAGGGAGAGTTGGCGGCAGTCTTCGCGAAGCTCGTCCCCATGTATGCCGACATCGTCACTCGTCCTGGGCCAAACAACGGGCATCACCGCCTGGTTTTTCAAGATCGCTGGGATGCGAGTCGCTGGTACGAGCCGGGGGAGATATCCGACGGTTCGGTTTTGTTGCTGGCGTTCCTGGTCCTGCAATTTCAGCCGAAAGGTCCGGATCTGATCGCGATCGAGGAGCCCGAGAGAGGTCTCCATCCGTACCTCATAGGTGAACTCGTGGCGACGCTTCGGAAGCTTGCCACCGGCCAGCTTGGCCCAAAGCCGATCCAGGTTATCCTCGCGACTCACTCGGCCGAGTTGCTGGAATTCGCCGAACCGAGGGAAGTCCGCTTTCTCAGCAGAAAAGAGACCGACGGCACGACCCAGGTGGAACTCGCACCAACCGATTCCGCCGACTGGGCGAAAGCCTTCCAGGAGTACCGTAACTCCCTCGGCGGCATCTGGCTTTCAGGGGCCGTTGGCGGAGTTCCCGGCGGCTGATGTCGTTCCGGATCGTCCTGTACGGAGAGGGCACGGGCGATCTTGGCGGCGAGTCGCGCGTACTGCCTCCGCCACGAGATTGCTTGCTTGAAGAGCACCTTGGGCCAGCGCACATCATCACAATCTGTGATCTTAAAGAGCGTGGTGTCGGCCTCGAACGCGGTGGCCCGCGCCGCGCTATGACTGATCGCCCGGATCGATCAGCGCGCGAAGCAACGGAAGCAGCGCTGGGATTTCCACGACGGCGGTGTTCCAGACCACGGTTCGGTCGATGTCGGCGTAGCCGTGAATCAGGCGGTTCCGCATCGAAACAATGACCGCCCACGGAACTTGTGGCGCTCGGGCCTGCGTTTCGGAGGAGACCTTGCCAGCTGCCTCGCCCCGCGAGAAAGCCTGCCACCGATTCGCCCGCCTCGATCATATGCAGGATCCTCACGCGATCCTCAGGCCGCATACTGAACCTCGGCCGTGCGCAGCATTTCATCCCGGAAGTGGCGCGACAGATCCAGGAGAGTGCGCAGGTCCGCGCGCTTGCCACCGAGCAGCGACGACAGTTCGATCTCCATGCTTGCGATTCCCAGGAGTCCCGGCACGTGATCCGTATCGAACTCGACCAGCAGGTCGATGTCACTGTCCGGTCGCGCTGTCCCTTTGAGCGTCGAGCCGAAGAGCGACAGCTTGCGGACATGGTGTTTCCGGCAAAAGTCGCCTAGCTGTCTCTCGTCAATTGCCAGATGAGGCATCGGCCGCTGCTAACTATAGCATCGCCAACGCGCGGGGGTTGGCGGGCGGGGACCGTCGCGCATTTCTTGCGGCTGTGCCTCGCCGCGCGGCCACCGTCAATAATTAGTTGGCTTTTGCCTGCGGAAGGGCTAGGAACCGGGCGTTCCTGAAGGAGGTTCGCAGCATGAATAGCCGCAAGAAGATCGCTCTCGTTGGTGCCGGCAACATTGGTGGGGAATTGGCCGCCCTGGCGGCGCGCCGTGAACTCGGTGACGTGTGGCTGTTCGACATCCCCGAGAAGCTCGGGCTCGCGCAGGGCAAGGCGCTGGACCTCGAACAGAACGGCGCGGTGCTCGGTTACGACGCCGCCATTCGTGGCACGTCTAGCTGGGACGATGTGGCGGGCGCGGACGTGGTCATCGTGACGGCGGGCGTGCCGCGCAAGCCGGGCATGTCGCGCGATGACTTGTTGTCGATCAACCTCAAGATCATTCGCGGCGTCGGCGAGAACATCAAGGCGAAGTGCCCGGACGCATTCGTCATCGTCGTGTCGAACCCGCTCGACGCGATGGTGTACGAGATGAAGAAAGTCACCGGCTTTCCGCGGGAACGCATCGTTGGCATGGCGGGCGTGCTCGACGCGGGCCGCTTTCAGTTGTTCCTTGCGCGCGAAGCGGGCGTGTCGGTCAAGGACGTGCGTGCCATGGTTCTCGGTGGTCACGGCGACACGATGGTCCCGGTGATCAGTTACTGCACCATCGACGGCGTGCCGGTGCGGCAGATCATCGCGGCCGACAAGCTCGCGGCCATCGTCGAGCGGACGCGCAACGGCGGCGGCGAGCTCGTCAAGCTGATGGGCACGAGCGCCTACTACGCGCCCGCGTCGGCGGCGATCACGATGGCCACGGCGTACTTGCGCGACGAGAAGCGCCTGTTGCCGGCGGCGGCGTACCTCGACGGTGAATACGGCTACCGCGACCTTTACATGGGCGTGCCGGTCGTCATCGGCAGCCGCGGCGTCGAGAAGATCGTCAGCATCGAGCTGTCGGCCGAGGAGAAGGCCATGCTCGACAAGTCGGCGGGCGCGGTCCGCGAATTGATCGAGGCCGGCAAGAAGTTGTGATCGGCGCCATCGCATGAAGATCCACGAGCATCAGGCCAAGGAGCTGCTCAAGCGCTGGGGCGTGCCCGTTCCCAAGGGAATTCCGGCGTTCTCGCTGGCCGAGGCAGACAAGGCGGCCACCCAGCTGATCCAGGAGACCGGCAGCGAGGTCGTCGTGGTCAAGGCGCAGATCCACGCCGGTGGTCGCGGCAAGGGTGGTGGCGTCAAGGTGGTCAAGGGCGCGGCCGCCGCGCACGAGGCTGCGCAGAAGATCCTGGGCATGAACCTCGTCACCCACCAGACGGGGCCCGAGGGTCGTCTGGTCAAGCGCCTGCTGGTCGAGCAGGGCATGGCCATCGCCAAGGAGTTGTACGCGGGCATGCTGCTCGATCGCGCGACCGGTCGCATCGTCGTGATGGCGTCGTCCGAGGGAGGCATGGACATTGAGGAAGTCGCGGCGAAAACGCCCGAAAAGATACTCAAGGAGACCTGCGATCCGGTGCTGGGGCTGGGTGCCTTCCAGGCGCGCAATTTGGCCTACGCACTGGGGTTGCGCGGCGATGCGGCGAAGAATGCGGTGGCCTTCCTGGGCAAGCTGTACCAGGCGTGCGTTGAACTCGACGCTTCGCTCGTTGAAGTGAATCCACTGGTGGTCACCACCGACGGCAAGGTGCTGGCGCTCGATTGCAAGATGACCTTCGACGACAACGCGCTTTACCGGCACAAGGACATCGAGGACATGCGCGATCTCGATGAGGAGGATCCGGCCGAGATCGAGGCGAAGAAGCATGACCTGTCGTTCATCAAGCTCGATGGCACCATCGGCTGCATGGTCAACGGCGCGGGCCTTGCCATGGCCACGATGGACATCATCAAGCACTTCGGTGGGCAGCCGGCGAACTTCCTCGACGTGGGCGGCGGCGCCACGGCCGAGAAGGTGACGGCGGCGTTCAAGATCATCACCGCCGATCCATCGGTGAAGGCGATCTTCGTCAACATCTTTGGCGGCATCATGAGGTGCGACACCATCGCCGACGGCATCATCGCGGCGGTCAGGGAAGTGGGGCTCAAGGTGCCGCTGGTGGTTCGGCTCGAAGGAACGAACGTTGACCTGGGCAAGAAGCGGCTGGCGGAATCCGGTTTGGCCGTGACCACGGCGAGCGACATGGCCGACGGCGCGAAGAAGGCCGTGGCGATGTCCGAGGGCACTGCCCGCAAACGGGTGAACTGACATGGCCATCCTCGTCAGCAAGGAAACCAAGCTGCTGGTGCAGGGCCTGACCGGTTCGGCGGGGACGTTTCACGCCACGCAGGCGCGCGAGTACGGCACGCGCGTGGTCGGCGGCGTGACACCGGGCAAGGGCGGGATGGTGCATGAGGGATTTCCGGTGTTCGACACCATGAAAGAGGCGGTTGCCAAGACCGGCGCGAACGCCAGCGTCATCTACGTACCGCCGCCCGGTGGCGCGGACGCAATTCTCGAGGCTGCGGCGGCCGGGATCGACCTCATCGTGTGCATCACCGAGGGCATTCCCGTGATGGACATGGTGCGGGTCAAGCGCGCGCTCGAAGGTAAGGCGTGCCGACTGGTCGGTCCGAACTGCCCCGGCGTCATCACACCGGGGCAGTGCAAGGTAGGCATCATGCCGGGCTACATCCACACGCCGGGCCCGATCGGCATCGTGTCACGGTCGGGCACGCTCACGTACGAAGCCGCGCACCAACTCAGCGTGCTGGGCATCGGGCAGTCGACGGCGGTCGGCATCGGCGGCGATCCGGTCAAAGGCATGGACTTCATCGATTGCCTGGCGATGTTCGAGGCCGACCCGGAGACGAAAGCCGTGCTCATGATTGGCGAGATCGGCGGCGACTCGGAAGAACGGGCGGCCGCCTTCATCAAGGCCAACATGAAAAAGCGCGTCGTCGGGTTCATTGCCGGTGTGACCGCGCCGCCGGGTCGGCGCATGGGTCATGCCGGCGCGATCATCAGCGGCGGCAAGGGCGGCGCGCAGGACAAGATCGACGCGCTCAAGGATGCAGGCATCGTGGTGGCTCCGACGCCGGCCGATCTCGGCCGCACCGTCGCGCCACTGGTCTTGTAGAGAAACGCAACAAGGAGAACGTCATGTCCGTCGAGAGAACTTTTGGAATCATCAAGCCGGATGCGGTCGCCAAGAATGCGATCGGGGGCGTTCTGGCGCTTATCGAGAAGGCCGGGTTGCGCGTGATCGGCATTCGCGGCCTCCACCTGTCCGAGGCGCAAGCCCGCGGGTTCTACGCGGTGCACCGCGAACGGCCGTTCTTCGGCGACCTGGTGCGTTTCATGACGTCGGGGCCGTGTGTCGTGCTGGCGCTCGAAGGCGAGAACGCGATTGCGCGCTACCGAGAGGCGATGGGCCCGACCGATTCCAAGCAGGCACCTGCGGGCACGATCCGCGGCACCTACGGCACCGACATCGAGAAGAACGCCGCGCATGGCAGCGACGGTCCCGACACGGCGAAGGCGGAGATCGCCTTCTTCTTCACGGGCGTGGATCTGGTCTGACAAAAGGCTAGGCGCGGCCAGGGCGGGCCAGCAGGTTGGCACCCGATTCAGCCGGTATGCGCCGGTAGGCTGCGATCACATCGGACAGCGGCTCGCCCGTGTCGCGTTCGAAACGGTAGCCACGTGCGGCCAGCGCGGCCAGGAGATCTTCGCCGCGTTCTCCCTGGCGTGCCATGTGCGAAGGAGCGATCTCGAAGAACAGCACCGGGGCCAGGTCGTCGATCGTCTTGGCGGCACCGCGCAGCACTTTGCCCTCGAATCCGTCGACGTCGATCTTGACCAGATCCAGACGAGGCAACTGCCGCTCGGCGACAAGCTGATCCAGCGTCGTCAGCGCCACTACCTCTTCGGTTGTGTCGTGGGTTCCGTCCAGGCGAAAGCTAGCCTGAAACCGCGTCGCGACGGGCCCTCGCTCCACTTCGTCGAGCCCTGCGTGCAGAAACTCGATGTTCGAAAATGCGTTGAGCGCGGCGTTGCGGCGCAGCTTGGCCATGGCCCAGGTCGAGGGCTCGACCGCGATCACGCGGCCTTGTTCACCAACCGCGCGGGCCATGCGGAACGTGTGGTATCCGATGTTGGCACCCACGTCGATCGCGATCATGCCCGGCCGCAACATCCCGGTGATCGCTCGCTCGGCGTGAGGTTCGAACGTGCCGGAGAAGTACAGCGACGAGTCTATGACTTCCCGCAGATCCAGTTCGAAGTTGACGCCATCCACCGCATGAATAATTGGGCCGCGCTGGCCTCCCACGAACGGTGCGAGGCCGCGCGCGAGCAAGCGGCCCATGTGTGGATGAAACGGCGAAGCCCGATAGGCTTGCATCGCCGCGCCGACGGCGCGCCTGAGCATTCGACTAGGCCTCCCCGGTGTCGAGGCACAGTTGGAGGGCATCGCAAGGGAGCAAGACGGGCCGATAGTACATCAGGACGGCTGGCTTGCCGCGGCGGCCAGCGCTGGCGGGGCGGTGGCCCCGATCGTGGCGCGTTGCCGCGCGTTGTGGCGGCGCAATTGGACTCCAAATATTCCCGCGCTGCCGAGCGTGCCCAGCGTCAGCAGCACGATCAGGATGTAGCCACCCGTTCGGGCATCACCATGGTAGTCGAGAAACCACCAGTCCAGGCGTCCGAGTGCGCTGCCGTACGTGGTGGCAATGTTCAGCGGCAAGCGGGTGTAGCGGTGCCAGGCGGCGTCCGCCTCGGCTTGCACCCACGTGTCGCCGAAGGGCGCGTGCTGCAGCAACCACCAGTGTCCCAGGATGGGCTGAAACGGCGGCAACCAGTTCATGCCGTGCATGTCTTCGAAGCACGGGCCGCAAACGCCGCTGCCGAAGTGTTGCGCGTACGTGCCGGTGTTGTTGGGGACGCCCAGCCAGCGCTCGCGCGCTTCCTTGGTGATGCGAATGTACAGATCCCAGTAGTATGCGTTGCCCATCGTCTGGACGAAGATTCCACTCACCAGCACGGTGCCGATGGCCGTCATGGCGAGGCGGCGCTTCCAGGCTTTCGCCAGGGTCAGCGCGTCGTCGATCAGAAACACGGCGGGCAGCAGCAGGACGGGGACACAAAAAACCAGGTAGCGCGGGCCCCAGGCGTAGTCGCCGGCCCAGTATAGAAGCTTCGAGTAGAGCAACAGCGTGGGAACCAGGGACGCGACGGCTGCCCAGAGCAAGGCGGGTCGGCGCCGCACGTGCGCGAGCGACGCGAGGCACAGGAACAGCGGTGGGTTGTACAAGAAGACGCTCTTGCCGGGCGAAAGGAACAAGCCCCACAGCCCGAAGAATGACTGCTCTTCGAACACGGGTGCCGTGGCGATCGGGAATCCAGTCTCCATCCAGGATCCCCAGCGAATCTTGTTGTACGCAAAAATCAGCGCCAGCAGCGGCAACAAGGAGGCAGTGCCAAAGGCGGCGATGCGGCCGAGCTCCCGCCAGCGCCCGCGCAAAAACCACACCAGGTATATGGCCACGCCGGGCAGTGCAAGCACGTACACGAACTTCGAGTTGATGAGCAACCCAGCCCACACGCCGAGCAAGGCGGATTGGCCCGCGCTCGGGCGTTCGCGGGTGGCGAGAATCTGTCCGAAGAAGCCGGTGAAGCAGAACGCTTGCAGTGCCTCGGAGTAGGGGTAGCGCGCGTACACCCAAAGCATCGAGCCGGTGCCGAGGAGCAACGTGGTCAGCGCGGCCGCGGTGGCGCTTGCGCCGAGGCGCAGCGCGATGCCGAAAAATATCACGCACGTCAGTGCGACCATGGCCGCAGGACCGATTCGCGCCAGTAGTGGTTTCGAAAGGCCGGCGGTCTTTGGCCAGATGGCGGTCATGGCGCGCCGGATGGCGGCTCCCGGAACCTGCGTCAGCGAGGGCAACAGGGGCGATACGGCGTAGATCTTGCCATCCTTGCCGTTCTTGAGTTCGGCGGGCCAGCGCGTCGAGATGTCGAGGGCAGCGCGCGTGACGATGCTCTCGGCGACGTTCCAGATCGGCCGCGCGTCGGCCCACGTGTCATCGCGGCTTTGCGACAGCATGTACAAGCTAAAAAGAGCAACGAACAGCGCCACCCGTCCGGGCCAGCGGAAGGGCAAATGGGAAGTCTCGCGAGCGGCGTCGGCCATCTGCCACTACTATCAGGGATCCAGGCATGAGCTCGCTCGGCAACCCAGGGGCCCCGTGGTGGCATCGGCTGCTTCGCCGCCCGAGGTTGCTTGGCGTCGGTGCTCTTGCCGCGGTCTTGCTTGCCACGGTGCCATGGTCTGGTGGCCTGCTCGGCGCGCGCCTCGTGGCCGGCATG
>CAYSKR010000203.1:0-4379 GCA_964431675.1 uncultured Myxococcales bacterium | reverse complement strand
GGCACCAGGAGCTTCACCTCGCTTGAAACCGTCGGCGGTGGCCGATTCGGGCGCACTTCGAAAGTGACCACGCGAGCGTCGGTTGAGGCCCCGGGTTTCGGTCCGCCGTCGGCGCGTGGCGCGCTGCCGGTCGGATCGTTGCGAACGGGTCCACCGCCGAACGTCGCGCCTTCTTGGGCCGAGCCGTCGCATGCAGAAGCCACGGCGGCCAGGAAGCCGACCAGCACGGCACATCCACTGAAGCGTAGCGTCATGATTCCTCCCGGAAAAAGCGTCGAAACCCACCGAGCGATGCGAGGTGGCAGATTGGACCCCGAGGTGGCGCGAGATGGCAAGAGAAAACCACGCCTTGCGACCCGTGAACGCTTACCCTTCGGGTTAGCCAAACGAAGCAGCCCTATCCGGCCCCGACCTTGGACAGGATGGCATCAAGTTCCGCGATGGCCTCGAGATCCTTGGGCCGACCGGCAGCGCGCTTGAGGTGGATCAAGGTAGGAAGGTCGACGCACAGGTGTTGATTGCCGAAGATCTCGATGGAGCAGGTGTGTGTTTTCAGCGCGTCGAACGTACCGCCGCCAGTCGCTTCTCCAAGCAGATCGATCGGGCCAAGGTCAGTGTCGAGCGTGAAGTTGAGACCAGCGCGAATCGTTCGGACGTCGAAATGAAACGGCAAGCCAGGCGGAGCGCCTCTCAAATAGGGATGGTGGTCCGCCAGTGCTGCAGCGAGCCGCTCGATATTTCCCGGGCTCCGCGCGTAGACGACATCGAGATCGTTGGTCAATCTGGCGGATCCATGCGCGGTCGCCGCCGCGCCGCCAATAATGATGAAGTCCACACCGGCGTCCCGAAAGGCTGCGAGCGCGCGCTGGTAATCGATCATGGGGTGCCCTGCGCCTTCGAGCAACCGCGCCGCAGTTCATGCGCGAACCGTTGCATTTCGATGAGTTGCAAGATTCGCTCGTGTGGCGACAGGCGAAGGTTGCGCTCGATCAGCGTCAGATCAAGGCCTTTCTTGTAAGCTTCGACGACCGGATCCCAGGCCGGTTCAGTCTGCGAGACGCTGCGGCCCATGCGGCGATCTTACAACTTTTCAGATGTCGACGCCGACGCCGACGCCGATGCCGATGTGCATCGCGAAGCCGGTCACCGGAATCTCGCGCGACACCTCGCCTCGCACCTCGGGCGCGAGCCACCAGCGCGCGCCCATCCGCATCTGGGCCGACGCGAAGGCACCCAGCCACGGGCCGCTGGCGTGGCCTTCGGTGACCGGCCAGTACAGGCTCTTGTCATTGAATACGACGTAATCTTCGAGTGCGCTCATGGTCCCTCCCGGCTTCACGATCCGCCTTTCCGGCAGGCTGCCAGATCTCGTCGCAGAACGGCGCAGCATAGGGGCACAAGCCCCCGCACAACCGTGGCGCGTCGTGACGTCCTGCGTGGTTTTGTGGCGCGGGAGGCGGTCGGGCGTTGTCAATCAGCGCTCCGCGCTCGGTTTGGCCGCGCCCTTGGCCCGTGTTCGCAGATCCGTCAACACGTCCTCGATCTGCTCAAGCGCGGTTCGCAGATCGTCGGCAATCTCCTCGGCGATCATATGCGGGCCGGGGAGACTGGCCGAATCCTCCAGGCTCTCGTCGCGCAGCCAAAAGATATCCAGGCTCACCTTGTCGCGCGCCAGAATCTCGTCATAGCTGTAAGGTCGCCAGCAGCCAGCCGGCTTCTTGTCGGACCAGGTTGCCTTTCGGACGTGCCGTTCGCCCGCCTTGTAGCAAGCAACGAAGTCATCAAGGTCGGCACGACGAAGCGGGTTCTCCTTGAGCGTGAAGTGGTGGTTCGTGCGGAAATCGTAAACCCACACGGTCTTTGTCCACGGCTTCTCCGCCCCGGGCTTGCGGTCGAAAAATACGACGTTGGCCTTCACGCCCTGGGCGTAGAAAATCCCCGTCGCTAAGCGCAGGATGGTGTGCACGTCGCACTCGTGCATCAGCTTGCGCCGCACCGTTTCTCCGACGCCGCCCTCGAACAGCACGTTGTCGGGCACCACGACCGCAGCACGCCCCTCGATCTTCAGCAAACTCTTGACGTGCTGAACGAAGTTGAGCTGTTTGTTTGACGTCGTGGTCCAGAAATCCGGCCGGTTGTAAGTCAGCGTCTGGCGATCCGTCTCGCCCTCCTTGGTGAGCGCCGCGCGCTCGTCGGCCATCTTCAGGAACAGCAGCGTTGTAAGTTGCTCCAGGTAATCCTGGTACGACAGCCCGTCGTCGCGCAGGACGTGGCAGTACGACCAAAGCTTGCCGACGATACGGTTCGAAAGTTCGTTCATGGAAAGCAACGCCTAACGTAAAGCATGGTGATCACTGATCTTTGTCCGTATCGCCGATTTGCTTTCCACCCACAAAAGAAAGCAACTCGAAGTGCTATTTCTCGCCTCGCTCAGCGTAGATGCAGCCCCGTTCTCGGGCCGCAACTGCGAGTTGCTTGGCCTTCACCTTGCGCTGGTGTTCGTTTACGTTCCTGAAGTCTACGACGGCGTGCGCATGGTCAGCCACTGGCTTGGTCAGCGGGTCGGCCGCCGCTGCGAGACCAAGCGCCCCGCATTCAGCGACGCTGACGCCCCACACCCCACACGAAGGGAGCCCCAATACCCTGGTGTGGTGATGAAACGAATCAATGGCCGACCGTACTGATGACCGCGACACCGATAGCAGCCCGTCGTCTTTGGGTGTCGGCATCCATGCTTGGCTTGTGACCCGGCCGCCATGCACGAACGTGGGGTGGACCTGACGGTGCAGGATCTCGCCGGGATCAGCGACAAGGCCACCCACCCCGTTCTCAGGCTGCGCCGACATCGAATGAGGCGACGAAGGAGCTGAGGCGAGCCTCAGCTCCGGGTTGTGACGCATCGATCTCTTCCTCTTTCGAGGCGCCGTTGGAAGTGTAGACGCCGAGTACAGATGCGCAGCGACGGTTCAGATCAAAGGTCGCACTGACCTCTACGCCTCCAGGAAGGGACCACTCGGCTTGAATACCCGCATCCGGTGTTGGGTAAAGATAGGGACGTGCCAGCCCAGTGGCCTCTGCGGAATGGAGAAACTCGGTAAGCCATCGCAGCCCTCCGGCGTCGAGGCGCCTGCCCTCACCATCCAGCCAACCCTCCGGTAGGTCCGCCAGTTGCCCAAGGCGTCGGGCGATGTCGAATTCCGGCTTGTCGACCCCGTCGTCGACGGTGCTGATGTCCCTCACGAAGACGACCTTCTCAAGACGATCCTTCTCGTCGAACAGACCGACCCCTACAACGCACAGCTCAACCTTGCCACCGTGAAGAAGGGCCGCCAAAACGATTCGTCGATGCTCTTCTTCGAATGGGATTGGCACACGTCGGCCTTCATACTGAAGGTGAAAAGTGCCCTTCTCGGAATCCGCTTCGACGACGTAGCCAGTCAGTTCCACGTCATTTTGATAGCCAGGACCACTCTGGAGGACAAGCCGCTTGCGCGTCGCCGGTGTGTACTGCGCCCCGACGGTAGTACCCCGGGCGCGGATCTCGATCGACTCACCCTCTCGCATGTGCCGCCCGAGACCATTGAATCGGCTCGCCAGCCTGCGGGGAAATTCGGGGGGGAGTTCGCCTCCGCGTCCCACCGATTCAATGCAGGCATTGACCAGATCCCGCGACTGATCGAAGGGATCGGGGAACAGGTCGCCGCTGCGCCCATGAACAGCCGCGCGGGTCCGGACAAGATCCAGCACTACGCTCCCCTCGCCAATCGACTCGATGGAAAGCTGAAAACCCGCCTCGAACCTCTTGGGGGCGTACTTCCGGCCACGGTTCTGGCGAAGAAACAAAACGCGCGCGAGTTCGGTGATGAGGTCCTGATATGCCGCCAGATCAGCAAGCGCATCCACAGGGACGCTGTGACCTTCAAAGCGTGGTCCACGCATCACTTGGGTGACAAAGATCTCTTTTTCGTTCTGCGCCATCGTTACCCTTGAGTATGGACCCGTGGTCTGACAGCGCCAGTATGCCGCGCCTGGGGCGTTTTGGGAGCCCTCCGATCGGGGCCGACAGTGCGCTTGTCGGTGATATGAGCAAAGGAGCCAGACTGGATCATGGTGCTTCGAGGAGGGATAGATAGTCCTCGACGAAGAGGGGGAGTTGCTGGATGTTGTAAGAACCACCCCGCCTTGTGGGGTGCGTCGCGTTCTGTTCTCGCTCCGGGCCGAGCGCGTGCTGAAAGAGGCCAGCCATCCGGACTTGATCGGGATGGTTGATGTTGGTGCCGAGGACAGTGAACAGGCGAAGGTTGCGCTCGATCAGCGTCAGATCAAGGCCTTTCTTGTAAGCTTCGACGACCGGATCCCAGGCCGGTTCAGTCTGCGAG
>CAYSKR010000202.1:0-32570 GCA_964431675.1 uncultured Myxococcales bacterium | reverse complement strand
CTTGCGCACCACAAAGTCGGTCGGCGATGACCGTGGCACCTCTGTCGGTTTCAGCGGTGGTCGGCCCGTTCTTCGTGGTGATCCATGGAAGCATGTCAGGGTCGAGCATCTTGCCGATCTTGTCGCAGATGCGCGTCAATTCTGTGCTCAACGCCGTCGGTGCCATCCTGATCGGCAACTTCCCATCCTCCATCCTGGAAACAAGGTTTCTGCTGACGCCAGCCAGTCCAATGAGGCGATCACGCGCTAATGGCGGACACGTTGACATCCGCAGCGATGGCAAAATAGAAGGGTTAGCCAGAAGCACTGTCGGTGACAGGCTCGTCAGCGACGAGGTCTTGGAGAACATGTCCTTCACGAACGCCGTGGCTTTGGCCCGTTCTCCGCGAAACGCGGCGGGCGCGAAGCGCATAAACCAGTCGTTGTAGAGGTCCACGGACGCCGCTACATCCTGATTCCAGAGATGCGGCTTGTCCTTGTTGATCGCCATGTTCGGCGATCTTTATCACAACCCTAGGGCAAGCTGCCCCCGGGTTGTGCCGCCGATGGTGGTCGGCATGGGCACCAGCAGGCGCTCCATCTCCTTCGGCTCGAACTTGGTCAAGCCTCCGGCGTAGGTGCGCCCGTCGACGACTGAGGTGTGCGTGGCGAGGTGTTCGGCGAGCGCGGTCAGGGCGTCGTCGCTCATCGGATCGCGCGGGTAGAGGCCGTGAGAAATGTTGATGTGGCGAGCGCCGATCAAGTTGCGAACGAACCCAGGCGCTCGACGGGCCATGTACGTCGCCAAGATCGGTGCCGGGTCGTGCAGACCGACCGACCACCACGGCTTGCGATGTCTGGCGATGTAGCCCTTGTCGACGCCAGCTGCGCGTGCTTTGCGCAGCAGCAGTTCGATCTGTTTCCTGTCCTCTCTGTCGAAAACGCCGAGATCGTCGGGGAGATCAATCACGCAGCGCAGGTGTGAGGCATCGGTAAGGAAGCGCCCTGCACGGTACAGTTCCTTCGCCCTCGTCACCGTCGAAAATAGCACCGACGACGGTAGATCGTCGGCGTGCGCGCCAGCGATCCAGAACTCGTTGCATCCTGTGACCTGTCCGCGATGCACGCGGCACAACTCACCTAGTTCAACGTAGCCCTCGGGCTTCTTGCGGGTTGCGTGGGTGAGTGGCGTCCAGCGGCTAGCCGCATCGAGGCGTTCGCGGCTCATACTGTGCCCGCCGTCGAGGATTCCGAGATCGTTGATCGACGCCACGCGCTTGATCTTGACCGTCGCGGTGTTCTCGCCGACGTGAAAGCAGGTGATCGCGGCGGTGGTCGTGGCGTCGGGAAACGGTTTTGCGGTTGGCTCGATCAGGTGGAGCGCGGACCCACCGAGCGGCCCCGTGAACAGCTTGCGCACAAGCGATCCGTAGTTCACGTCGAGCCATTCGGCAGCCGTGATGTACGTGCCGTAGTCGCCCGCCTTGGCGTGTTCGACAGTGGCGAGAAAGAAGTGGACGTGCAGCCCTGCGAGCTGGCTGGCACGCAGCCCGCAGGCGTCGGCGACTCTCGTCAGCCAGTCCTTCCACGCCTGCCCGAGCAGGTGATGACGAACGTAGGGCGGGTTGCCCGTGAATAACGTGCGCCCGTCGAAGTTCTGCAAGGCGGCGGTGCGGTAGTCGGTGACGAGCACTTCTGCGCGATCAGTGAGGCCGCTGGCGGCAATGTGAGCGCGAGCCAGCATTGCTGCCAGCGGGTCCATCTCGACGGCTACCAAACGCGCGTTAGGAAAGATGCGCCCCGCACCGACAGCGAAACGGCCTGATCCTGCGCCGGGATCTACTACGCGATCGGGACAGCCGACCTCGTCGGCCCATCCGAGCATGGATCGCACGATCGGCAGCGGCGTGTATGTCGCCCCCTGCAAGCGCCGCTCGACGGGCGAGCGTAGCGCACAGAATGCTTCCCCGAGCGGATCGCAGCCAGCGACGATCCGCTCGCGTACGGCCCTCACCAGAGACGGAGGCGGTGCGAGAACATCTCGGGCGAGCGTTTGCTCCGCCGGAGACCATCCCTGAACGTCTCGTGCGCCGAGCGCCACGGCCACCGCGACGAGGTCGCGTTCGCAGGCAAGTTCTGGTTGAGCCATCGGTACACCTCTTTCTACCACGCGGCAGATCGCCGTCGCTACGCGCGCCGTCGAGTCGAGACCAGTTATCGGCAGCCCCCAGTCGGAAGTTGCTACTTTTACTCGACGATCGTGTTCTCTTTCGGCCCGCACCCAGGTTGATTTCAGGCAACCTTCGGCGTGGGCTGCCGACAACAGGGGATGAGCCTCCCACGTGCGGTTGTGCCAGGTCGCGTCTACATGATTACCCGCCGCTGCACCCAGCGGATGTTCTTGATGCGCCCTGATCCCGAAACCACCAACGCCTTCATCTACTGCCTCGCGGTTGCCGCTCACCGCACTGGCGTCGGCGTGTTTTTCACGGCCACGATGTCCAATCACCACCACACGGGCATCGTGGACACGGAGGGGCGGCTGCCCGAATTCCTCTCCGAGGAGGTGCGCAAGGTGATGCGCGAGCAGATCCGGCCACAGGCAGAGGTCGACGCATACATGCCCGTGGCACAGGCCGCGCGGATGGCGGCCGTCACGCCCGACACGATCCGGGCCTGGATCCGCCAAGGGCGCTTGCGCGAGCACTCGGCGGGGCGCGAGTTACGAGTCCGGCGCTCGGACCTGGAACGGTTGCTGGCCGAACCGCGCAGGTTGGAGAACGAGCCCGCCCCCGAGGAATTGGCTCGCCGGTACTTGGCAGAGGCAAGAACAGCGGAAGGGGTCAGAAAACGCCACCGGGAAGTCAGGGGAGAGGCCAGGGGCAAGCCAGGTGAAAGCCAGGGGGGAAGCCAGGGGCCAGCCAGGGGAAGCGAGGGGGAAAAGGGTGCATCCCCGGGCCGACAAGAGCGAGAATAGGCACCAGGGGGAACGTCGCGATGGGCAGTTTGTACATCAAGGGCGGAAAGTTGTGGGCTCGCTACAAGGACGGGCAGGGCAAGTGGTCCGGAGCGCCCACGCCATACGGGCCAGATGCCAAGGACAAGGCGCGGCGGTTCATGCGTGAACTGGAGGCGCGGGCGCGCGCCATGGCCGAAGCCGGTGGGGCGGCCGGTCTCGCCCCCGGCGAGCCGATGACGGTCGCGCGGTACGCGGTCAAATGGCTGGCCGACCGGCAGGCGCTCGGACTCGCCACAGCAGGCGACGATGCGAGCCGACTGCGGCTGCACGCGCTGCCCATCATCGGACATATGAAGATCGACGACGTTCGCCCAAGGCACATCCGCGATCTGGTACTGGCGCTGCGAAAGGATGCCAAGCTCGCACCACGCTCGATCCGACACGTCAACGCGACGCTGGCGACCATGTTCAAGACTGCGGTCGCGGACGAGCTGATTCTGGCGAGTCCGTGCGTGCTCGCGCGTGGCATCCTTCCGAAGAACGTCGACGCCGATCCCACGTTTCGCGCGAACGCGATCTTTACCCGCGAGGAAGTCGAGCGGCTGATCTCCGACCCGCGCATTCTCGAAGACCGCCGCGTGCTCTACGCCATCAAGGGCCTCGCGGGCGTCCGTCACGGCGAGGCCGCGCGGTTGCGCTGGCGCAATTACGATCCGACGCTCGATCCTCTCGGCGCGCTCGATCTTGAGCTCACGAAAACGCAGGTCCCGCGCCGCATCCCGGTGCATGCCACGCTGGCGCGCGTCCTGGCGGAATGGAAGCTGGCGGGCTGGGAACGCACCTATGGCCGGGCGCCATCTGCGGACGACTTCATCGTCCCCACCCGCAACATGACCGAGCGTCCGAGCCCCGACGCGCAATACGCCCTGCTACTCGATCTGGCGATGCTGGGCGTGCGGCCGTGTCGTGGGCACGACCTGCGGCGCACGTTCATCACGCTCGCCCAGGTCGACGGCGGGCGACGCGATCTTCTGGAAACCATCACCCACGGCCCGCGCGGGAACATCATGAACGTGTACACGACCTTTCCCTGGCCTGCGCTCTGCGACGAGGTGCGAAAGCTCAAGATCGAGCTGCGCGAGGGCCAAGTTCTCGACGGAGACTTTCGGGTTTTTGCTACCGGCCTTGCTACCGCTCAGCGAAACTGGCGTAATCGTTGGAGAAAACCGGCGACCCCAGCGGGATTCGAACCCGCGTTCATGCCTTGAAAGGGCATTGTCCTGGGCCGGGCTAGACGATGGGGTCGTGCGAGAAAAAGTCGGTCGGTGGCGTTGAAGGTGTGTTGTCTATCCTGCCGGTGGGCCCAGCAGGGATCGAACCTGCGACCTACGGATTAAAAGTCCGCAGCTCTACCAGCTGAGCTATAGGCCCAAGTCAGTGTCGGAAGTGCAAAGGGCAGTCTTGTACCATGGTTCGACTGGCAAACCCACCGAGGTGTTCTTTCGCTGATAAACTGGCCAGGCAATGCGCGGAGTCACCTGGCTGCTATTGATCTTGCTGGCCTTGGTGCCCGCGACGGCGCATGCACTGGGCGAGCTGATCACCGACGTGCGTGTGCAGAATTACGTGCGCACCGACGAGGAAACCATCCGGGCCATCGTCGGCGTTTCTCCCGGTGACACGCTCGAAACCGACACGCTGGAGGTCGTGCGCGAGCGGCTCAACGGCTCGGGCCTGTTCGCCGACGTCAACGTCTACTGGGAACCTTACCGCGATGGTGTCCGGGTCAACATCGTGGTCACCGAGAAGTTCCCCTGGGCACCCATCCCCGCCTTTTCCTATTCGCCCGGCAACATCTCGGGCGGCCTTCTCGTCGGGCACGGCAACCTGTTTGGACGCGGCAAGCGTGGGCTGATCGGCGCGAGGTACTCGACCGTGGATTCGGGCGCCCTCGTGGCCTACGAGGATCCAGCGATTTTCGGGACGTGGTTTTACGGATCGATCCGCGGCAAGTTTCAGGATCAGGTCATTCCCGAGTTCGGCAATGCGTCGGGGCTGCCGCCGCTCTGGTTGCGGCAAAGCAGTCTGCGCGCCTTCGGCAGCGAGGCGACGCTGGGGATTGCCTGGTTTCGCAAGGTGCGCACATCGGTCGGCTGGAACATCGAGAAGGTCGGCTATCGGGCATCTGAAGCGAGCCGGGAAAGTCCGATCGCCCTGGGCAACCCGCTGGTCGAGACCGACGCGGCACGCGGTGGTCGACGCGGATTGGGCATGGCCAACGTGACGTTTGATTTTCGCGCCCGCGAACACGCGGTGATCTACGGCAGTGCGCTGGCCTTTGGGTTGGCGCTTTCTCGCCCGGGGTTCGGCAGCGACGAACACCTCAGGTACTGGAAGGGCGGCGCGGCGTTCCAGCATGGCGTGCGTTTTTTCCGCCGACACAACTTGCTCATTGATGTCGAGGCCAACATTGCCCACCTGCCGCCGTTGTGGGACGAGAACTACGCTGGCGGTTCCAACCTGCGCGGCTTTGTCTACCGGCAGTTCGCGGGCGACACGCATTTGGGCACGCGCGTCGAGTATCACTACCCGCTCTTTTCAATCATGAAGCTGGACGTTCGCGGCTTGTTCTTCGGTGACGGTGCGGCAGTCTGGTACCGCGACATGCCCCCCATCGAGGGCGACGTTTACGCCCGCCGCAACGACGGCCGCCAGTTTCTGCCGCCCGAATTTCTCAAGGGCGGCTTCGATCCGTCGCGTGACCTGCACGTCGGCGCGGGAGCCGGTATCCGCTTTTATCTGCGCTCGGTGGCGGTGCCGTTGGTTGGGGTCGACTTCGGTCACGGCATCGGCACGGGGACGGTCCGAATGGTCCTGGTGCTGGGGGTCTGAGTCCCTGCCATACCTGCCTGCCATTGACACGCGGCACCTCGCAGACGACATTCACGACGGTTCCCATGGCCTGGTACAAGCGGACACAGGACGACGACAGCACCAGCGAGAAGCGCAGCGTTCCGGCGGGCGTGTTCAGCAAGTGCCCTGGCTGCCATGAAACGTTGCTGCTGGCCGAGTTCAAGAAGAACCTCGATGTGTGCCCGCGCTGCGAGCATCACCTCGTCATGCCCACGCGCGACCGGGTGGCGCTGCTGATGGACGAGGGATCTTTCGTCGAGTTCGACACCAGCATCGAGAGCATCGATCCCCTGGGGTTTCGCGATTCGAAGCGTTATCCCGATCGCATCCGCTCCGCCCGCAAACAAACCGGGATGGCCGACGCGCTGATCGCCGGTGCTGGATTGCTCGACGGCATCCCGGTCGAGGCTGGCTTCTTTGCCTTCGAGTTCATGGGCGGGTCGATGGGCTCGGTGGTGGGTGAAAAGGTCACTCGATCCTACGAGCGCGCGCTGGAGCGCCGCGTGCCCGCCCTGATCTTCTGCGCTTCGGGCGGTGCGCGCATGCAGGAAGGCGTGCTGTCGCTCATGCAAATGGCCAAGACGTCCGCTGCCATTTCCCGCCTGCGGCAAGCGCGGGTGCCGCTGTTTTCCATCCTGCTGCATCCGACCACCGGCGGAGTCGCGGCCAGTTTCGCCATGCTTGGCGACGTGATCATCGCCGAACCCAAGGCGCAGATTGGCTTTGCCGGCGCGCGCGTCATCCAGAACACCATTCGCCAGAGCCTGCCGCCCGGTTTTCAACGGTCGGAGTTCTTGCTCAAGCACGGATTCCTCGACTGCATCGTTCACCGCCGCGACATGAAATCGACCCTCGCGCGCTTGCTGCGATTCCTCGCGCCGACTTCATGAGCCCGACGTACCGTGAGCTCCTCGCGCGGCTCGACGTCGTGCGGTCGTCGGGTGTGTTGCTTGGCCTCGAACGGGTCCGTGAGGTGTTGCGCTGGCTCGGCTCGCCGCACCAGGCGTTCGCGGCGGTGCAGATTGCGGGCACCAACGGCAAGGGCTCGGCGGCGGCGATGACGGACGCCATCCTGCGGGAAGCCGGGCTGCGCACCGGCCTGTTCACCTCGCCGCACCTGCACCGGTTCACCGAACGCATCCGGATTGGCGGCGTCGAAGTGCCAGGTGAACACCTCGCGGAATTCGACCAGCGCATCGTGGCCACCGGCGTTCCTCTCACGTACTTCGAGGTGGCGACCGTGCTTGCATTTCTCGCCTTCGCGGCCGCGGGGGTTGACGTCGCGGTCCTTGAAACGGGACTCGGTGGCCGACTTGACGCGGTCACGGTCTGCAACCCGGTTGCAACCGCGATCACCAGCATCGGGCTTGACCATGCCGAGATCCTCGGCGACACCGTCGAACAGATCGCGCGCGAGAAGGCCGCGATCGCGAAGCCAGGGGTGCCGATGCTTGTCGGAACCGTCAGCGATGCCGTGATGGTCGAGATCGAGCGAGTTGCGCGCGCCGCCGGGGCGACGGTGCTCAGGATCGGACGCGATTTTTCTCCGCCCGATGCCCGCCTCAACCTTGAGGGTGCGCATCAGGCGTCGAACGCAGCCGTGGCGACCGAATTGGCGAAAAAAGCCGCGTTTGCTCTGGGCCGACCGCTGGGTCCGGTCGCCATTCTGCGCGGCCTTGCTGGGGTCATCTGGCCGGGACGCCTTGAACGCGTCGGCGATGTCCTGCTCGATGGGGCGCACAACGTGGATGGGGCCATCGCGCTGGCGGACGCACTGCCGGCCGGTCGGAGTCGCGCGCTCGTTATCTCGCTGGTCCGGGGCAAGGATGCAGTGGCCATGCTTTCCGCGCTGGTGCCTGCTTTCGACGTGGTGGTCGCCACGGCTTCCCGAAACGAGCGGGCCATGCGCGCGGCGGAGCTCGCGGATCTTGTCCGTTCGGTCAATGGTTCGGTGCGCGTGCAGGCGATCGATGACCCTCTTGCCGCATTGGCAGCGGCGCGGCACCTCGTCCGCGGCACCGCAGGCGCTCAGATCGTGGTGGCTGGATCGCTGTTCTTGGTGGGTCAGGTGCGAGGTGAGTTGCTCGGCATCGAAAGCGACCCGATCCTGTCTTCAGATCCGATGCCCTGACCCAGGGTGGCCAAGGAATTTGGCGAACGCGCCGGGCCAGCTTATGATCCGAAGTTGCGGTCGCGATGATGCTGACAAAGGTTGCGGGGATCTTACTCACCTTGGTGGTTGCTGCGGCGGCACCGCCTGCGGACCATGCGGCCGATAGCGTCCTGGTCGAAAGCGGCCGGGGCGGGAAATATGACGGCGTGGCACCGGGTGCGGCGACCAAGAACCCGCTTCCCGCTGCACCGGTACCCGAACCGCCGTCACTGATCTGGACCGGCTTTCAGATGAATCCGGCGGGTGACGGTTCGCGCGTGTTCATTCAGACCAACAAAGAGGTGCAGTACGAACTTGCAGGCGAGGCACTACCTGACGCTGCAAAAGGCAAGCGGGCAGCCAAGAAGGCGAGCAAGTCGTCGGTGTCGGTCTGGCTGCGCAACTGTCGGATACATCTCAAGAACAACGCACGCAACCTCGACACTCGGTTTTTTCCAACGCCGGTACGCGGGGTTTCCACGCACCAGCACAAGCGCGATGTTGAATTGCGCGTCGCGCTCAAGGAGCCCGTGACCGCCGTGCCCCGCACCGAGCCCGGTCCGGACGGAACGCACTTCCTGGTACTCGATTTTCCGCGCGGAGCCGCCGATGTAGCTCCAGTGCCAGTTCCCAAGGAGGCTTCGGGCCCAACCCCCGCAGGAGGCGACTACGGGGTTCCCGCCAATGATGGAGCGCCGCCTCCGGAACCGGCCACGAGCAAGGTTTCGCCCCGGCGCAAAGCGCGGTAAAATCAAAGTGCAGCCTGTCCCAGGCTCGATCCGTTTCGGGTTCTGGGAAATCAAGCAGAAAGACCTGACATGACGAATACCTCACGAAGGCTCAGCTGGCTTCGGTTGGTCGTTCCATTGACCGCGCTTCTTCCCGCCTGCCGGTCACCCGACGAGGTGCCTCCGACGCTCCTGCTGGGTGACGACGACGGAGGCAACGTTGGACGCAGCGTCACCGATGCGGGCATGAAAACCGATGCCCCAGCTCGCGACGGCGTGGTCACGGACGTGTCGGCTGAAACCGGCAACATGATAGATGGAGGCGACGCTCCGGTGGCCAGCGTTGCGAAGGTGACGGTCACCGTCGAGAAGCCGGCGAAGGGTTCGGTCGTGGTGCGATCGATGGGCTTCCGGCCGAGCGTCACGATCAGCATCGAGTCGATCATGATGCTTCCCGTGGACCGGATTGGCGATGTCACGGTGTCGATCATCGATGGCGTGACCAAGGCTGTCGTTGCGACCGGCAAGCTCAATCAGACCACCTCGCGAACGCTGCCGGGAGGCTCAGGCATGATCTATGGTTTCGCGGACACACTCGTTGACGTCGCGAAGCTTGGGAGTGGCAGTTACGATCTAGCTGTGTCGGCCAAGACTGCGGGAGGTATCGAAGGGATCGGAATGACGTCGTTCTTGCTCGACGCAGGACCGACCATTCGCTTCGAATTTCCCGCTGATGGCAAGTCGTATCACAACGCGGCGCCGCTTAGCGTCGACATCTCCGACGAACTGTTTTCGCCGCTGTCCAACGTCAGCATGTCCATCGGTCAGAGCAGAGTTTCTTTCACCAAGCCAGCAAATCCAATGGACACGCAGTACATGGGGACCATCGATTTCATGGCATTCAATCCACCGCTTGATGGCGATTTGATACTCACCGTTAGCGCGATAAATAAGAACGGTACCGAAACGACCGCCCAACGTCGATTCATCAGCGACAACCGCGGGCCAGTGTTCAAGAACGCAAGCCCAGCCGAAGGGGAGCTTGTGGGACGTGTCATGCCCCTGTCGGTGGAGGTCTTGGATGCAGCCGGCGTGGTCGACTCGGCGGTGGTCGCCGTCGTCGCCCACGGTGACTCGAAGTTCGTGGTGCGGCTTAACCCACCGGCTGCGGGAGCCACCGCAGCGCGCTACACAGGCGTCTTCGACACGACACAGCTTTCGGACAATGCGATCTTCCCCACCGTCTCGTTTCGGGCTGTCGACAAGCTGGGCAACGAGTCCAGCCTTGGGTACACGCTTGGTGTCGACAACATGCCGCCGCTGTCCGACCTGGATCCACCAGACGACCTGCGCGTGGAGACCAAGGAGCAAGGGCAATACATATGTAGTTGGCCTTTCGATCCCGTAGGGCCTGACGCCGTTGACGATGGCGCGCTGGTCAATCAGCTTTTCGACATCCGGGTTCGCATCGAAGATCAGGGCAACGTGCCCCTGGCGGGCACGATTGACTTTACTCCGATTGCGGGGGTCGAAGAAGGCCGCGCGCAACTGCTGATACTGGATGACACCACGCAACCGTTGGTCGTTGATTCACTTCGCCCGCAGCGTCCGGTGGATCCCGCGAATCCTACCAAGGAGGTATTGGACGGCTATTGCGACATGATCAATCCACTCTTGACGCCCACCAGCAACCCAAAATCCGCATCTGATGCGCTGCTGATCAATCTTGTTCCCGTCCCGCCGGGGGGGAGCGGGGACTTCAGGTACGGTGACGTCCTTTCATGCTCGCAGGGAAAAGGGACGCAGCCTGCCTCGTTGTGCGAGACGACCGGAAACTCCGGAAAAACCGTCTGGCAGACCTCGGTGGCGGCATCGTTTCCGGCCATTCCCCATTCAGACACGTTGACCGTCTCGATCGGCTATGGCGCGAACGGTAAAAGCGCGCCATCCATCTGGTCCATCGGACCGGTGGTGTCCGATGGCCTTCAATGCGCCGGTCGGCAGTTTGACGCGCTGGGTAACCGTGTGACTGATGGATGGGCCTGCTTGGCGGTGGCGGCGACAGATCGATTCGGCAGCATGCAGGTTTCGCGGCCGCTCCGGGTTTGTATTGATCAGGACAACAGCGATCACAAGTGGGAGACACAGCCAGGAGGTCAGCCGCCTGCGCAGTTCGACTGCCCGCACAAACTCGTGGCAGCAGTGTCTTCGGGCACGCCCATGGTTGTTGAGACCAAGACTGAACATGGGTTGGCCGACGGCGATGAGGCGGTCCTGGTCAACGTCAACCGCCAGACCAGGGCGAACGGACGCTGGAAGGTCAAGAAGTTGGATGCCAAACGGGTGCAACTGATTGGATCTGCAGGCCAGCCACCAGGGCTGTGCTTTGACCTGGGTGTTGGCAACGCTGGCCTCGCGGACTGCGCCACCTCGGAGCTTACCCTGAGACCCGGTGCGCCGATTCAAGCTGAGCTGGCGAGCAGCTATCCATTCAGTTGGCTGGTGAAACGCGGATTCGAGGCAGGCATGGCTGGGATGCCGGATCGCTACCCGGTGAAGAGCGTCACGCTGGTTACCAACGCCATTATAACAGGCGCGATCGACATTCCTGGTGCCGCGAGTCGCTGGGTTGAATTGCTACTTTTTGACGATAATGGCGCTTCCGTCGCGCCGCCCATTCCAGATCCGGTCAACCCCGGCCCGTTGAATTCAAATGGGCTAGAGCTGATAACCAGGCCAGTGCGGAAGTTCACCCTGGTAAGGGACTACCTGGGCCGGGCCTCGGTTGGGTCTTATATTGAGGCCCAGACCGGAACGCTTGTGGGAGCGGGAGGCCTGCCGAATTGCACCGGGGTGGTGGTGGAGAAGGGATCTCCGCCCAAGATCAAGTCCGGGACGGAGGCCGGGAAGACCTACTCCTGTAAGCCCTGGAGGCTGTTTCCACGAGGCGAACACCGGCGACTCTGACGACGGCGGGATTTACGGCGGGATTTACGTCAATACCCGTCACCAGACGTTGGTGGCCAGGCCCGGCGTGGCGCTGCGGCGGGGCCGGGTCGGCGTCTTGCCATACCAGGCGGTCGTGGCGGCGGGGGCCGGTGCCAGGTCGAACGGGAGGAACAAGACCTTCACGATGCGATTGCGGCCGATGCGTTCCCAGCCGAGTACGCCGAGCAGCACTTCCCACATGAAGTCGCCGCGCCGCTTGACGGCGGATTCCCAGAACGGCAACACGAACAAACGGCTGGTGCCTTCCTCGGGGCCGTGGCCGGTGCGCCAGTAGACGTTGGGGAACACGTAGCGCTCGGTGAAGGTCGGCCGCTGGATCCGGACGAAAAGAGGCAGCGCCAACGTCGTTCTGCGCTCGGCGGATCGAAAGTCCCAGAACAAGGGGAACGCCACGGTGGTGCTGTCGGTGGGCGAGGTCTGTCGGTAGAACAACGGGGCCAGGGTGAACGTCGAGCCATCGCTTTCGCGGCGGTGGCGCAGGAACAGTGGCAGCAGCAGCGTGGTCCGGCTTTCGTGGTAGGCGTGGACGTCGTAAAACAGTGGCAGGCCAAGGGTGGTGCCCGATTCGAGGGTTCGCCGCCGCCAGAACAGGCCAAGGAAGCCGGTGAGCGTGCGGTCTGGAGCCGCCCGGCGAAACGCGAGCAACGGCGGAATGACGGTGGTCCGCGTCTCGCTCGACTTGTTCACGTGAGAAAACCACACTGGAAATAGCATCGAAAACGACGATTGCCACGTGTCGCGCTGGTACAAGGGACCGACGTACCACCACGACCGATCCGGCGCGGCGCGGAATCCGAACGGCAGGGTCACGACCGTGGTTTGCGCGAGGCCGTGGCTTTCGTAGAACAGCGGCAGGATTGCATTCGCGGAGATTTGCTTGTCCGGATCACGGGAGATCCAGGCCAGGGGCAGCAGGCCCCGGGTGAACGCGCGGCCGGTTCGCGAGGAGTAGAAGGGCCCGAGGAACGTGACCTCGGTGTCGGCCTTGGTGTCGGCGAAGTGCCAGAACACCGGGAATCCGACGGTGTGGCTGCGTTCGCCGCGGTGGCCCGACCAGTAGAACGGCAAGACAACGGTGCGATGGCCCTCGGGCCAGATCCAGCGGTAGTACAACCACGCAGCGACGGTGCGATCGACGCTGGCCTCGTGATCGCGATGCCGGAAGAACAGTGGCGTGATCAGGAAGCTGCGCTTGTGATTTTCGGTGCTGACGTACAGGGGCAACAGGCCCGTCGCCGAGCTTTGGCGATCGTGGGTCTTGAACCACGGGCCGACCACCAGGGTGCCGTAGTCCCGGCCCCGGGACCACCAGAACAGCGGCATCAGCGTGTCGACGTCGTACCGGCCACCATCCCGATCGATCGCCCGGCGCCGGAAGTAGTTGGGAAACACAAAGGTGCCGTCGTCGTCGGCCGACGTGTAGCGGGTGAACAGCGGAAACACGCCGAAGCCGCTCGTCGCCGGTCCATCGATGCGGAAATACGGTCCGATCATGCGGGTGCGCTCGCCGGACTCTAGCTGCGTGACATCCAGCCAGAGCAGAGGCACGCCGCGCGCGGCGAGTTGCTTGCTTTGGTACCAGAAGTACGGCAGCACGAAACCTGCTTTGCGCTCGGGCCCGCGGGAAAAGGCCCAGAGCGGCGACGCAAACACCGTGCTGTCCGCGTCGCGCCGGTAGTGGACGAAGGGAAACAGCGTGAAGCTGGTTTCGTCGTGGCCCCCCGGGCGCGTTCCGCGGCGCCAGTGAAACAAGGGAAACAGCGCGTCGGTGGTTTCGCTGCCATGCCGCCGGTGCAAGAAATTCAACACCACCGTGGTGGAGTGGTCGGCCGGTGCGTCGTGGAAGCGCCATAGCAGCGGAAACAGCACGAAGTGACTCCGCCCGGTCTGTGCGGCGTCCCCGGCGAACAGCAGTGGGAAAAGGCCAGCCGAAAACCCGTCGGGGCGGCTGCGCCAGTAGACCGGAGGAACCACCGTCGTCGTGGTTTGCGCTGCGCCGTCAACCAGCCGCCAGAAAAAGGGGAACTGAATGCGGAAGCTGCGCTGGTGATCGCGCCCCTGGAAATAGAGCAGCGGCAAGATTCCTGTCGAGGACGTGTGCGCATCGGCGAGATGATAGAAAAACGGTGGCACCACGGTGGCGCTGCCACGCTCGTCGGCGAAGTGGAAGAAAAGGGGCGGGATGATGCCGTGGCTGCGACCGCCGCGCTGGCCAAAAAACGCGATCGGGAACAGACCGAGGCTGCTGCCCCCGTCGGTGAACGTCCGGTGGTATCCAAGCAACGGGAACACCCCCAGCGCGGTCGAAGATTCGTGCGGCGAGCGGCGCCAAAAGGCGAGCGGGAACAGCGCTGCGGCACTCGCATTGCCCGCCCGGTCGTCGAACCACCACCAAAACGGCAAGACGCCGCGGGTGCTGCCAGCGGCGTCTTGCCGTTCGACGTAGGGTCCGATGACCCGGGTGGTGGCACCGGTGTCGAGATTCCTGTGTTTCCAGTACAGCAGAAGCGCGATCGTGGTCTCGCCGTGGGGATCCTGCCGCCAGAAGACCGGCGGCGCGAGCAACGCCAGCGTCTTGCTGCCGGCCTCGTCGTTGCGGCGATAGCCACCGATGGGCGACAGCCAGAAAAAGGTCTTGTCGGCGGGGCCGTGGTGCCAGAACGACAGCGGCAAGAGCAGCTTCCAGGACGATCCTTGGGCGCTGTCGCTGCCGGCGAAGTAGAGCGGCAGGACGGCGCTGGTCGTGATCGGGTCGCGCCGGAAATGAAACACAGGCGGGATGATGGTCGTCGTGCTGGCCGTTGACCGAAAGCTCCAGAAAAGCGGGAAGAACACGTCGTACGCGGAGTCCCCTTCACGGCCAAACCAGTAGAGCCAGAGCGCCGCGCCCTTGTGCTTGGTGCCAGATCGTGAATGGTAGCCGGGCAGCGCGATGAGAGTACTTTCGGTCTTGTTTTTCGCCCAGTAAAACAGCGGCAGGGCGAGCAGGTGCTTGTCGTCTTCTGATCGCCAATAGAAGTTTAGCGGCAGGGCGAAAGTGAACGCGCTCGCCTTCGAACGGCTCGACACGAAGAGCGGGAACCCGAGGTCAAACGCGGTGGATTCCTGTGCATGTCGTTGCCAGAAATACAGGAACGAGAACAGGCCCAAGCTCTTGCCGGTGTCCGGATCGCCAACTTTGAACGACCCGAGCAGCGGCGCGGCCCAGCCGAACTTGGTCGATCGGTAGTAAATTGGCCAGACGGCCCAGGACTCGGCACCAGGTTCCTTGGTGTGGGAATACGGGGGAATGACCGTCACCACGCGGTCCGCGATGAAGTCGGTGAAGCGAAAGTAGAATGGCGCGACCACACGGCTGTTGCCGGTGGAGTCCCAGAAGTGCCAGTACAGGGGCGCGACGACGCGGTACCCGGGGCTGCCGCGCCGCGACCAATAGAACGGGATGAACGCCGTGCGTGGCCCTTCCTTGCGGAACAGCAACACGTTGAACGATCGCTCGAACGTCTTGCAGGTGCCGCTGTCGCAGATGGTGCCCGTGGGACATTGATCGTCGCGCACGCAGGCAACGGGGTCGGCTGCGGACGATACTGGTTTGGGCCTGGGGCCGAACGGATCGAGGCCAGGGGCGACCGCCGCGCTCGCGCTCGCGCGTGCGTCGAGGAGCGTTGCGACAAGCGCGAAGGCGAACGCGATTCGCATCTATTGCGGCGGGAGCATCTTCCATTCGCCGTTCTCGCGTCCGAGCACGACGTCGTTGGTCATCGAGTTGTCACCCTGGCTCATCTGCACCGACAGCGTGGCGCGGTCACCCTTGATCTGCGTGCCCTTGATGACGAACTTGCGACCTTCGTATTCCTTCTGCATTTTCTTCGCTGCGTCGGGGGTCTGGCCGACCTGGCTTGCCAGCACGCCCTGAAACATCAGCGCGTAGCAGTCGATCACCTTTTCGAGGTCGCCTGCCTCGGAGGCCTTGCGGAAGCGCTCGAACGTCTTTTCGGGCGTCGCAAACTCCGGCCGCGCCTTGGGCAGGTCGAAGCTGATCGACCGGATCTTTTCGCGCGGGATTTTGACGGTGCTCCCCTGGCTTTCCACCGAGTACACGCCCTCGTAGTAGTGGATGATCTTGCCCACCATCTTGGTCTTGTCGACCAGCTCGATGATCTCGGCGCGCGCGGGCCCGGCCACGCTCATGGCGCACAGCGCCCCGACGAAACCCGGCAACAGGAACGACAGCCGCGCGTGCATGGTTACTTGCTCCCGATGCCCGGCGCAGGGAACGCGCGCGTCACTTCGCGCACCTCGCCCAGGACTTTCTCGCAGTTGCCCTCGGATGGATCCGTGATGACGCGATCCATCCAGTCGGCGATGCGTTTCATTTCTGCCGGGCCCATGCCACGCGACGTCACCGATGGCGTGCCGAGGCGAATGCCCGACGGATCGAACGGCTTGCGCGTGTCGTAGGGGACGGAGTTGTAGTTCAGCTCGATGCCGGCGCGGTCGAGCGCCTGCGCCGCGATCTTGCCCGGCACGTTCTTGTTCGACAGGTCGATCAAGATGAGGTGGTTGTCGGTGCCCCCGGACACGACGTGCAAGCCCCGCCCGATGAGATCTTCGGCCAGCGCGCGCGCGTTCTTGACGATCGAGTGGGCGTATTCCTTGAACGCCGGGGTCGCCGCCTCCTTGAGAGCAACGGCGATGCCGGCCGTCGTGTGATCGTGGGGACCGCCCTGCAAGCCGGGGAACACGGCTCGATCCATGGCCTGAGCGTGATCCTTGCGGCACAGGATCATGCCACCACGCGGTCCACGCAATGTCTTGTGCGTGGTGGTGGTGACGACGTCGGCGTGGGGCACGGGCGACGGGTGGGCACCGCCGGCCACGAGGCCTGCGATGTGCGCCATGTCGGCGACGAAACGGGCACCGACCTCCTTGGCGATGCTCGCCATCGCGGCGAAATCCCAGATGCGCGAGTAAGCAGTGCCGCCCGCCCACAGCAGGGCCGGTCGTTCCTTTCTGGCAAGTTCGCGCACCTCGTCGTAGTCGATGCGCCCGGTGTCCTTGCGGACGCCGTATTGCACCGACTGGAAGTACTTGCCGGTGATCGAGACGTTCCAGCCATGGGTCAGGTGCCCGCCCATCGGCAAGGCCAGGCCCATCACTTTGTCGCCCGGCTTGAGGAATGCCAGGTACACGGCGAGGTTTGCCGGCGAGCCCGAGTACGGCTGCACGTTGGCGTGCTCGGCACCGAACAGGTCGCGGGCGCGTGATTGCGCCAGCTCCTCGAGCGGGTCAACCCACTGTTGCCCTTCGTAGTAGCGCTTGCGCGGGTAGCCTTCGCTGTACTTGTTCGCGAACACGCTGCCAGTGGCTTGCAGGACGGCGCGCGAGACGTAGTTTTCCGACGGGATGAGGCGAATCTTCTCCGCCTGACGGCGTTCCTCGGCGCGACAAAGTTCGGCGACCTCAGCGTCTGCTTTGTCGAGCGAAGGATCTGTTGACGACGCTGACGACGGCGGCTGCGACATGGCAGGCAAGCTAGTCCGCAGCGCCCCGCGAGTCAACGCGCCCGGCCACGTGGCAGCGCAGCAACATCAGGGCGGCACATCCTTGAATTCACAGGTCGCTACGTGCGCCCCCATGTCAACAATGACTTTGACAGAAAGGCGCATCGGAGCGATTCTATGGTGCCATGCCAAAGATCGCAGCGACTTCAAAGAATGGGCACAGTGGGGGTAGCGACGGGAAGGCCGTCGTGAGCAACGCGCGGGCCGCCGCGCCCGGCTCGGTCGGCTCGGCCGCCAAGCGCATCGTCAAGCCGACCGCGGCAGAGATTTCGCATCGTGCTTACGAGATCTACGAGCGCGATGGTCGCCCCGAGGGCCAGCAAGACGCGCACTGGGCGCAGGCCGAAGCCGAGTTGCTCGGCACCAAGTAGACTTGCAGCAACGCCGCCGCCTGCACCGCCGGTTTGATTAGCTAGGATTAGTTAGCTAATATAGCTGCATGAGTTGCTTCACCATGCACGCCGCGAAGACGAACCTTTCTCGCCTGGTCGCCAGGGCCTGCGATGGCGAAGATGTCGTCATCGCCCGTGGGGATACCCCGGTGGTGCGGCTCGTCCCGGTGCAAGCCCGGGCACCAAAGCGCAAGTTCGGATCCATGAAGGGACGGGCGCGCGTGGCCCCCGCGTTCTTCGAGCCGCTGCCGGATGACGAGTTGGACGTGTGGGATAAGTGAACGTGCGCGTCTTGCTCGACACGCATGCCCTGCTTTTCTGGCTGGATGGCGACCCACGCTTCCGGCGCAAGGCGCGATCGCTGGTGGGAGACAAGGAGACCACCGTTCTGGTCAGCGCCGCCTCGGCGTGGGAAATCACCACCAAGTTTCGGATTGGCAAACTGGCGGGCGCGGCTGCCGTGGCCGCTGATGTCGCTGCATGTGTCGTTGACCAGGGTTTTCACAGCCTGCCCATCACTCTCGACCACGCCCAGTGCGCGGGCAGCCTTCCCGGGCCGCATCGTGATCCTTTCGACCGCATGTTGATTGCGCAGGCGCAGGCCGAGAACCTATCCATCATCAGCAACGACGCCGTGTTTGACGTCTACGGCGTTCGCCGCATCTGGTGAGATGCACCGGATGCACCGAATGAACGAGGGGCAGGCGTCTCGCTCCTACTCGTCGCGGGATAGAACGGCGCGCAGCGCGTCGGCTTGTGGGGTGTTGCGCAAGAGCGCCAGCCTTCGGACGTAGTGCGCCAGCGCCCACAGGTCAGCGGACTTCATCGCGCTCCAGCTTGGCATCGCGGTGCCCGGGATTCCGGCCGCGATGGTGCGGTAGATGGATTGCAAGCTGGTGCCGTTCTTGATGCGGTGAAAGAGAAAGTCGGGCGGTAGAAACGAGATCTTTTGGGTGCCGACGGAATAGTCGCTTGCCTTGAGTTCGGGTCGGTTTGCGTGGGTGCGTGATTCCGTCGGCGGCGCGCTTGCAAGCTTGCGCGACAGTCCTGCGATCTCGGCCCGTGGCAGGTAGCTTGGGTGGCAGATGTTGCAAGACATAAAAAACCGCACCGGCGCGCCTTGTGCGTCCTTCTCCAGGCTCGCGCCCGACAGATGGTACAGGGCCTTGCCGAGCTCGATCGCCTCCGCGTCTTTGTTTGCCCAGCTATCCGGCCCGGCGGGAACGATGCGTTCGCCCGGAGTTTCGCTATTCCAGCGTTCCGAGAACGTCTTGATGTACTGAATCACGGCGTGGCGTTCGCGATCGCTGATGTCCCAGGGCAGCATGGGCGTGCCGTCGAGGCCGCGTTTGACCAGCGCGATCAAGTCGTCGTCGTTGGGCAGCTCACCTGCCTGCACTCCCGCGAACTTGAACACGCCGACGGTGAAGTCACGCGGCGGCGGCCGCATGCCGGGTGCGGATGGGCCTTCGCCGTCGCCTTTGTCGCCGTGGCAGGGGCGGCAGTGGTGCGCATAAACGGCGTAGCCTTCTTCGAGTTCTTTGGCATCGACCATTTGCCCGCCGAGCTTCATCGCAAGGGTGAATGGTGTACGTTCGCGGCAAGCGGTGATCCCTGGCAGCAGCAGCAACGCGATCGGCAGGAGCGACGGGTGCTTCATTAGATCACGTACACCAGCAAGAAAGTGACGCCCCAGATTGCGCCGACCATGTGCCAGTACATCGTCCACAGCCGCAGCGCGGCTGACCGCCGGATCGCAGTCCAGGCGACGCCAGCGAGACCCACGGCGACGTGCAGCGCGTGGAACACCGTCAGCCCATAAAAAACCGACGCGTACGTGCCCGTGTCCGGTCGCAGGCCACCTTGCCACAATACTCGCCAGACGATGCACGCAAGCGCGAGGAACAGCGCGCCACCTAGCCAGGCGCCGGTGAGGCTCGTTCTGGTACGGACGCCTCGACGTCCGCGTTCAAGCAAGACGCTCGACGCGGCGAGTGCCAGGGTGGCGAGGGATGGAATCCCCAGCGGGATCCGCGGCAGGTCCGGGGGCGGCCAGGCGGGCGTGCGCAAACGGATGATGCCGTAGGCGAAGAACAGCGACGCAAACAGCATGGCCCACGAGGCCATGAAGATCACCATGCCGAGAGCAGCGGTATCTTGCGCGTAGCGATCAGAAGTCGCGCGGGCCGCACTCATGTCGCAGGGCCTCGCCGCGCGGGCGCATGCGGCGGCGGCAGTACCTCGTTTTGCGCGATCCAGTCCTTGCCTAAAAGGCGCAGAACCTCGGGATGGGCGAACTCGTGCGGGCCGTGCAGCACGGTGGGAATGACGTCGAAGTTGTGATGGGGCGGCGGCGAAGGGACGGTCCATTCCAGCGTGCCCACCTGCCAGGGGTTCGGCTCGGCGTTGGGTTTTGCGAACACGTTGGCGAAAAAATTCACGACGAAGATCATCTGCGACGCGCCCAGGGCGAAACCAAAGTAGCTCGTCCAGCGGTTGAGCGGCGCGAGGTGCGCCAGGAAAGCGTACTGGTGCGGATCCCACAGGCGGCGCGGCTGCCCGGCGTAGCCCACGGCCATCTGCCCCATGAACACCAGCGTGATGAAGACGATCGAAAGCCAGAAATGCGTCTTGCCCAGCCCCTCGTGCAGCCGTCGCCCGAACATCTTGGGGAACCAGTAGTAAATGGCGGCGAAGCTCGCCAGGAAGGACGCCGCGGCCATGGTGAAGTGAAAGTGGCCCACGACGAACATCGTGTCGTGCAGGTACAGGTCGGTCGAAATCGTCGCCAGGTAAATGCCGGTCAGGCCGCCGATGGCGAACACGAACACCACGCCGAGCGCGAACAGCATGGGCGTGGGCAGGCGCACCGAGCCTTTCCAGATGGTGTGCAGCCAGTTCAGGAACAGCAGCTCGGCGGGCGCGCTGATGATTAAGGTCAGCACCATGAACGCCTTGCCCAGCATCGGGTTCATGCCGGTGGTGAACATGTGGTGCCCGTACACGACCGCCGACAGCACGGTCACCGCGACCATCGCGCCCACCGAGCCGCGGTACCAGTAGGCTGGCTTGCGGGCGAAGAACGACACCAGATCGCTGACGAATCCCCACGCGGGAAGGATCAGGATGTAGACCTCCGGGTGGCCGAAGATCCAGAACAGGTGCTGAAACAACACCGGATCGCCACCCCCGCGCACCGAGGCCGCTCCGGCGATGAAAAATTGCGTGCCGAACACGCGGTCGAGCGACAGCAGGATGGTCGCGGCACCCAGCACCGGCACGAACAAGATGTTCAGGATTGCGGTCAGCCACATGCCCCACACGGTCAGCGGCATGCGCATGTACCCCATCCCGGGCGCACGCAGGCGAATGACGGTGGTGACGTAGTTGATGGCGCCCATGACGGTGGCCGCGCCGGTGAAGAACAGGGCGGCGACGACCAGCGTCTGTCCGAGGCCGGGGGTGCCGACCTTGGTCGACAGGGGCGGGTAGGTGGTCCAGCCCGCGCCCGCCGAGCCAAGCTGCACGAAAAACGACGCCGTGATGAGCGACAGCGAGAACACGAAGGTCCAGAAGCTGAGCATGTTCAGGCGGGGGAACGCCATGTCGCGCGCGCCGATCATGAGTGGAATGGTCAAATTGCCGAACGCGCCGATCATGATCGGCGTGATGGCGAAGAAGATCATGATGAGCCCGTGCATGGTGAACGTGGAGTTGTAGGCGGCGGGTCCAATGACGCCGCCCGAGGTCTTGAACACCAGGGCTCCGAGCAGCGGGACCGGCTGTCCCGGGTAGGCCCACTGCCACCGGATCAGCATCGCCAGCACGCCGCCGACGAGCAGAAAGAGCAGCCCCGCCCACAGGAATTGCTTGGCGATGACTTTGTGATCGGTCGAGAAGACGTGGCGCCGCAGGAACGACGTCGGCACCGCGTGAATCGGCTGCAACAGGTTGGGGTCGGTCACGGATGTCCCCGGTTCCATTCCCAGCCCCAGCGCGCAGCGCGGTCACTCGGATCGAAGGCGGCGGCCGACAACGCCGAAGCCTCGTCGGCCCAGCGCGCGAATTGCGCCGGGGGCATCACGGTGAGTTGTCCGCGCATCTTGTAATGGTTTACGCCGCAATGTTGCGCGCAGGCGATGTCGAATTGGCCGGTCTCCTTGGCCGCGAACGTCAGGCGCGTGATCATGCCCGGCACGGCGTCTTGCTTGACCCGCAGGTTGGGCAGCGAAAAACAGTGGATCACGTCGGTCGCCGCGAGCTCGACCACGACCGGCGCACGCAGGGGAACCCGGATGTCGTTGAGCGTGACCACGTCATCCGCCGTGTTGAACAAACCATCGGGTCCGGGGTAGCGCGCGTCCCACGCCCACTGGTGCGCGTTGACCTCGATGCGGACGACGTTGGGGCTCGCGTTGGCCTGGTCGAAATTCCAGAACGCGTCGTCGAGGTCGACCAGGCCGGAGATGAGCAGGTTGCCGTCCACCACGCCGAAGATCAGCAGCGACAGGCACGCCGCCTTGATGGTCTGCGCCTTGCCGTTGCCGCGGTCATGCTGCGCGGCGTGGCGCCGCCCGTGCATGATGCACGCCCACAGGATCCACACCACGGTGACCGCAAACATGGCCGCCACGAACACCGAGGTGATGTGCATCAGCCAGTCGATGCGCCACCCATCGACGGCGACGTTGCGCGGCAAGTCCCAGTTCAAGACAGGCCGTCCTGGTCAGGGCCGGGGGCAGGACCGGTGGCAGGACCGGTGGGGCCATCGAAGCGGCGAATGATCTGGATCGCGACCATGGACACGGCATAGGGCACCGCGATCATCGCGCCGACCATAACGAACGTGCTGGTCCCAGCGTCGGCGCGTGCTGCACACGCCGGGCATGCGAGCGCGAGCACGGAGGGCAGGGCCGTTGCCACAAGCGCGAACGCGCCCGCGAGCACTTTCATCGCGCGAATCTCCACGTCGCGTCGCAGATCAACGCGAAGGCATAGAGCGCAGGCAAGGAGAACGGTGCGAGCACCGCCAGCTTCAATCCATCGTTCTCGTCGGCAAGGTGCATGAAGAACATCAGCACGAGGCCGGCTTTCCCGAGCGCCATCAGCACCAGCGCCGTGATCAGCGGTGCGCGCGCGATGCCCGGTACGTAGATCACGCCGATCTCGGCAAGCGTCAGGGCGCAAAGGACGGCGAACACCACGAATATGGACCGTCGGCTTTTCATGGCAGGACGAAGGGTGGCGGCGTCGGCACCAGGTACACGAAGGTGAAGACCAAGATCCAGACCAGATCGACGAAGTGCCAGAATAGCCCGGACACCTCGACCGCGTCGTGACGCCCGTGGTCATGCTTGCCCAGGGCGGTGCGCACCAGCACGACCGAGAGGTACAGCACGCCGGAGAACACGTGGAAGGCGTGGAACGAGGTGATGCAATAAAAGGTGGTCGCGCGGTGCGAGTGCCCGAGGTTCAATCCAAGGGCGATGAGTCCCGGCCCGCCGAGACCGAAGTATTCCTTGTACTGGCCGACCAGGAACAGCAAACCGCCCAGAATCGTCAGCGCCAGGAAGGTCACGGTTTGGCGTCGGTGGCCTTGCTTCGCGGCGTACACCGCCAGGACCATGGTGAGGCTCGAACAGATGAGCAGAAACGTCAGCGCCGCAGTGAAGCCGATGCTGAGCGGCGGCTCGTCGGCGGGCCACCAGCGGATCGATGCGCCGCGCAGGATGCCGTAGGCGAGCAGCAAGCCACCGAACGACAGGGCGTCCGAGACAAGAAAAATCCACATCCCTATCTTGAGCGCCGACGCGCGGCCAACCAGGCTGTCGGTGGGCCAGGCGACGGCCCGCGGAGCGCCGTGGGCGTGTGAATCTGTGCTTGCGGCAGAAGACGTCACGGGGGATGCCACGCTGGTGGAAATGAACGCCGAGACCGTGCAATAGCACGCGGTCACAGCGGGTCGCAAGGGACGCCGGTCGGTGCTAGGGTCGCGCTCCATGCCGTTGCTCGCTTCCGCCCATCCGGGCGACACGCAGGGGGCCGCGCGACCCGATGGACGGCTGCCCGGACGGCTGCTGCGCCTTCTGGGCAACCCGGTGTTCTGGCTCGCGTTCGTTTTTCTGGGCATGGCGGTGCCGATCTCGCGCCAGGTGTTGCGCGCGCGCGAGCCCGCGCTGCCGGTGCTGGGAACGCTGCCCGCGTTCAAGCTTGTGGATCAGGGAGGGCGGCCCTTCGGCTCTGATGAACTGCGCGGGTCCGCATGGGTGGCGGGCTTCGTGTTTTCGCGCTGCCCGACCATCTGTCCGACCATCATGGCGACCATGGGGCGCATTCAACACCGCAGCCGCGGCCTGTCGTCGGCGTTTCACCTCGTCTCCTTCAGCGTGGATCCCACCCACGACACGCCGGACGTCCTGGCGGCCTTCGGTCGCGCGCACAAGGTCAGCCCGCGCATGTGGAGCCTGCTGACCGGCGACTTTCCGGCGGTCAAAACGACCGTGCAAGAGGGCTTGAAGATCAGCATGGGCGACATTCCCGGTGGCCCGGATCAGGACTTCGCCAGCATTTTCCACGGCACCCACTTCGTGCTGGTGGATCCGCAGTTGCGCATTCGTGGCTACTACGACTCGTCGGCGCCCGACGTCGTCGATCGCCTTCTTCACGACGCCGCCATGCTGGTCAACCGGGGCGACTGATGGCGGCGCTCAAGGATCTCGAAGGCAAAAAAATCGGACGCTACCAGCTCGTCCGGCACTTGGAGACGGGTGGCATGGCGGAGATCTTTCTCGCGCGCCACGAGGGTCCGGGCGGTTTCAAGAAGGAACTCGTCATCAAGGCGTTGCAGGCCCGCTACGCCGAGGATCCCGCCGTCGTTGCCATGTTTTTGGAGGAAGCCCGCATCGGCGCGGAGCTCAACCACCCGGGCATCGTTGACGTGTTCGACGCCGGCTTCGACGAGGGCGTCCACTACATCGCGATGGAGCACATCCCCGGCAAGACGCTGACGGAGGTCATCCGGCGCGGCATCGAGGTGAGCAAGCCGCTGTCGCGGACCGACGCGTCGTACATCATTGCGCAGGTTGCGGATGCGCTCGGGTACCTGCAACACGGGCTTGACGCCGAGGGGCGGCCCTTCGAGATCGTGCATCGTGACGTGTCGCCCTCCAATGTCGTGATCGGCCACGGGGGGCAGGTCAAGTTGATCGACTTCGGCATCGCCCGTCAGGGCAAAGGCGTCAAGGAAGACGCGGGCACGCGGCCGGGCAAGGTGGCGTACATGTCGCCCGAGCAGGTGCAGGCGCTGCCGCTCGACGGCCGGTCGGACATCTTCTCGCTCGGCATCATGCTGTACGAGATCACGTTGTTCCGGCGATTGTTTCGCGGCAAGCCCGAGGCGGTGATGCGCCGGATCGTGAACGAGAAGCCGCCGCCGCCCACGTTCGTGGCGCGCGACTATCCGCCGGCGCTTGAACTGTGCGTGCTGCGGGCGCTCGCGCGGCGCACCGAAGATCGGTACCCGTCCGCTGATGCGATGTTCCGCGAACTGGATGCGTTTTTGGGATCCAGCGGATCGCGGGTTGGTCATCGGGCGCTGGCGGAATATGTCGCTGCCATCGAGGACCGAGGCGCGGAAGTTTCCGAACTTGGCGCGCGCCGGGCGCGTGCGTTCATGGACGACGAGGGCGTGTTCCTCGACCCAAACGAAGAGGAGTTGGACTTCGACGGAGCCGCTCACCGAGGTGGCGCGGGTACGGGAGCCAGCATCGCCGCGGCACTCAGCGCGGCGGGCCCCCTGGTGCCGGTGGGCGACACGGCGGCGGCCCGCAGGCTGACACCAATGCCACCGGCGGCGTCCCGCGCAATCTCGGCAACGCTGGTGGCCGCGTCCAGGCGCTCACCCAGCGCAGAAACAGCGCCAGAGCTGGAAAAAGAGCACCCGCAGGTCGCGCGAACCGTCGGTGCGGCGGGCGGCCGGGCGCGGATGTGGGTGGGCATCTTGCTTGTCGCTGCGGCGGCGGCGGCATTGACCAGGTTCTTGATGGAGTTCTAGCGCAATGTGCTAGTCTGGGTTGGTGGGCCGATCCGCTGGAAACCACGGATGAAATTTGTCTGCGAGCGCTGCCAGACTCGTTACTCGATCGCGGACGACAAGGTCCGGCAGAAGATCCTCAAGATCCGCTGCAAGACCTGCGAAAGCGTCATCACCGTCCGGGATCCCGCCATGCAGGATCCGGCCCCGCAAGGACTGAAAGGGCTGGTGCCACAGTCGGCCGTCGTCACCGCCAGCAAGGCGTCCGCTGCGGTGTCTGCCCCGGTTGTGCGATCGCCGACCTCGGTGCGAGTCCCCGTCGCGTCTCCGCCAGCCGCCTTGCCGGTGGAATGGTTTTTTTCGATCGATGGCAACCAGCAGGGGCCGTTCGGCCAGCCCGAACTCGTGCGGCGCATCGTTGCTGCCAACCGGGACAACGACGTTCACGTCTGGAAGGAAGACTTCGATGCCTGGAAGGAACTAAAGACCGTCGGGCCGATCCGGCGAGAAGTCGCTGCGGCGCGCGCCCCCAAAGTGCGGCCGCCCTCGCCGTCATGGCCGAGCGTTCCGGCACCACCGTCGGACTTTGAATCGGATGACTCAAGCACCCATGTGTCGGCCGCCGCGCCGTCGTTTTTTGCGCCCGTGCGGCCAGACCCGGCGGCACCCCAGCCGCGCGTCTGGGCCGCCGATCACTCGCGCAAAAGCACCGTCAGGCTCGCCACGCCGATGGACATGCGTGGTGGAGGCTCAGGGCTGGAGCGTCGGCCGGACCTGGCAACTGCGGCGCGCGACACGCCGTCGCCTTTGGCGATGCTCACGCCACCGCCGGTTGCCACGTCGCCCGGACCGACACCGCCGCCTCACCTTGCGACGCCCTTGCCGGGGACGTCACCCGCAAGCAACGGCCACTCGTCGGGGCTGTTTGCGGACCCGTTGCGGCCCCCGACACCGGGACTGGCAGCAGTGGCGCTGGCGCATCGCACGGGCACCATGTTCCCCGTCACGTCGGTTGGGTCGTCGGCTGCGCTGTCCACCGGCATCTCGCAGCTCTACCGGGTGTCAGGGCCGTTGCTTCGCTATCCGGTGCTCAAGTTCGTGCTCGCGGGCGTCGTGCTCGTGGGGCTCTTGATCGTCGTGATGCTGACAACCCTCGATCACAAGGACGCCGTCACCGCCAGGCGCGCACCGAAAAGTGGCGCTTCCACGTCGGCAGCCAGCATCGATCCCGAGCAGCAGGCGCGCCTCGATGCCGCACAGCGCTTTCGCCGCACCGTTGGCACGGACGATTCGCCGCTCGCAACGCCGCCGCCGACCAAGATCGTGCTGCAAGGGCGGCGAGTCCTGGTTGGAACCAGTTCGAGGAGTGCAAAGGCCGCGGCAACCTTGGTGGTGCCTCCTCCGGTGGGTTCAGTGCAGCCCCCGCCAGCCGAGGGCACCCTCACCGAGGAACAGAAGATTGCGTCGCGGCAGTTCGCCGAAAGCGAGCGCAAAGTGGCGGCACCCGCGATGGCTCGGGCGGCCAGCCGCTTGGTCGGCCCGGAATCGTTTTCGCAGGAAGATATTCGCGGCGTGGTGAAGCGGAACGAAGGCTCCATCAAGACGTGCTACGAGCGAGCCCTCAAGCGTGAGGAAGGTTTGCGCGCGGGGGGCCGGCTGGAAGTCACGGTGTCGGTGGGCACGTCCGGTCGTGTGAAAAAAGTGTCCGTGAACGCGTCGGCTGCGCTCGCAAGCGTGAGTCAGTGCGTCCAGGACGCAGTCCGGCGCTGGGTGTTTCCCTCCGGTCGCGAAGAATACGAGTCCACCTTTCCGTTCCTCCTGCACGGGAGCGAGTAGCGGCGTGGGCGCTCTCAGCTCATCGTCGGTTTCCCTCGCTGCCACGTGATCGCGACGTTTTCGCTCGGCAAGCGGTTCGGCGACAAGGCCGCCGTCCGCGATCTGTCCCTGCGGGTCGAAGCGGGGGAGGTCATGGGTTTTCTTGGCCCCAACGGTTCGGGAAAGACCACGACGATAAGGCTGCTCATGGGACTGCTCAAGCCGTCCGATGGCCGCGCGACCATCCTCGGGCGCGATTGCCACGGCGACTCGGTCGGGCTCAAGCGCGACATCGGCTACTTGCCCGATGAACCATTTCTCTACCCGTACTTGTCGGGCCGAGAACTGTTGCAGTTCGTAGGTGGCCTGCACGGCTTTTCCCGTGCCGACGCCAGGCGCAAGGCGGGTGCCGCGCTTGAGCGGTTCGGTCTCGGCGAGGACGCCGACGCTTACACGCTGACGTACTCGCACGGTACGCGCAAACGCCTCGCGCTCGCGGCGGCGTTGTTGCACGACCCGAAGGTGCTGATCCTGGACGAGCCGACCAATGGTCTCGATCCACTCGGAGCGCGGCAGATGCGCGAGTTGCTGATCGAGCTCGGCGCGACCGGCCGCACCATCTTCATGTCCACCCACTTGCTCGACGCGGCCGAACGCGTGTGCCAGCGCGTGGCGATCATCAAGGGCGGCGTGTTGCAAGCCGTTGGAACGCCGTCCGAGTTGCGCGCGCGATACGCGGCGGCACCCGATGTGACGCTCGAAGATGTTTTTCTCAAAGTGACCGGATGACCGCGCTCCTGTCGTCGTGGCACCTCACCATGCTGCTGGTGCGTTTTCGCTGGCGCTCGCTGTGGAATGGTTTTCGGGCACCGCCCGGACGCAACCGCCGCCTGGTTTGGTTATTCCTGCTCGCAACCCCGGCCGCCTACGCCGGGCTCCTCGCCAGCGTGTTCGCGACCCTGCGGCAGGTTGCTTCGTTGCAGGTGCAGGCTGCGGCGCTGGCGTTGATCGCGGGTGTCATCGCCACCGCGAGCCTCGCCGCGAAAGTTGCGCAGAACGACGCGCTGGTGGCGGGCTCGCTCGAGAACGAGTTCCTGATGACACGGCCGGTGTCGCTGGGCGCGCTGGTCGTGGCGCGCAGCCTGGCGGGCGCGGTGACCGATTGGTCGGGCGCGCTTTTCCTGCTGCCGGTCTTGCTGGCGGCGGTCGTGGTGTGGCGGCTCGGCGTCTTGGGCGCGGGCCTCGCCATGGCGACCTCGCTGCTGGCGGCGGTTGGCGTCTCGGCGGCGGCGCAGCTAGCGCAGATTCTGGTCGTTCACCTGGTGCCGCGAACCCGGCGCCGGATGGTGTGGACCGCGCTGATGCTGCTGTCGGCGGTTGGCATGGCCGGCCTGTGGATGCTGGGCAGCGCGGCGCTGCGTGCGCCGGCGTCGTTTGCCCGGGCACTTGAGCCGTGGGCCGATGTTGCGCTGCATTCGCCGGCGGTGCTGCTGGCGTTTCCGCTGGCGGCCCTTCGCGCGCGCGATCCCGCTTTCGCCGGGGGACTCCTCGGACTGATGGCGGTCACCGCGATGGTGCTTGCGCTGGCACACCGGGGGGCGGTGTGGGCAGGCCGGCGCGGGTGGGAGGAAGCGGGTGCCCCCTGGGCCGAAGCGGGCCCTGGGCCGAAGCACGGCGGATTCGGGCCGTTGACGCCGTTTGGCAAAGATCTGCGCCTGCTGCTGCGCGACCGATCGCGGTTGGTGGCACTCATCGCCGCGCCGATCTTGTTCGTCGGCGTGCAGATTTTTGGTGCCGCGGGCTGGAGTCCATCGGCCAGCACCGGGGCTCAACGCGCGGCCCTGGCCTACTCGATGGCGGTGTACATGGCGACCTTCGGCCCGCTCGGCCACATGGAAGCCGAGCGTCAGGCCTTCTGGATTCTCCGCTCGGTGCCGGTGTCGCTTGGTCGCCTGCTGGCGTGGAAGGCGCTGTTCTGGTCGGTGATCGTCGGGGGCAGTTGCGCGGTCACGTTTGCCGGGTTGACTGTCCTGGCGCAGGCCCCATGGTCCGGTGCCGACATGGCCATTGGGGCACTCGCCGTCGGTGGCGCTGTTTTGCTGTCGGTTCTTGCGATCGGCCTGGCCGCCGGTGCGGCGGACTGTTCGATCGATGGCCGCGCGGCGCTGTCGCCATCCACCGTTCTTCTGTTCTTGCTGGTGGGCGGTCTCTTCAACGTCGTTCTGCTGGGGCCGCCGGATGTCCAGATTCGCGGGATCGCGCTCGTCGGGATCACCACCGCGCTCTTGTGGCAAGCCGGCGTCGCCCGGGCCGCGACCGCCTTTGACCCAGAACGGGACGTGGTGGCCCGCGGCGGCTCGCAGCAACTCGCGGCCGACGGTGTACTGCTGGCTATTCTGTTGTTCCTTGGGCGGCATTCCATCATGGCGACTACGATGCTTGGCGCGCGCGCGGAAGAATCCGCACTTGGTGCCGTGGCCTGGGCCGCCCTGATCGGACTTGGCGTCACCCTGCGGTTGCGACATCAGCGCGGTGGACTCGCCCGGTGGTTCCCGCTTTTCGCCTTCGTTGCCGGTGTGGCTGCCGCGACCGGCCTCGGGACGGCGGGGATCCTGCCGTCGGTTGTTTTCGCGCGTCTTCTGGGAGCGACCGTCGAGGAGCTGGTTGCCCGCGCCGCAATCCAGACCGGCCTCTTGAACACCTGGGGTTGCGGGTGGCGCGGCCGGTGCGTTGCGATGGCCCTGGCGTCGGCGGTTGGCGCCGCGTCGTCGTCATTGCCCATGAGCGCAGGCACGCTCGGCGTTGCGCTGCTGGTCGGTGCCGTGCGCGCCATCAGCGGCAGTTTCTGGCCGACGTGGCTCGCCCGCATGGCGATCGACATCTCTTGCGGTTCTCATCACCTCACGGGCGCAGGGCAATGATGAACGTTTCGCCCTCGTCGGTCTCTTTTGCGGCGGTGGCGGTCTTGGCACCGGTGGCCATCGGAGTCGCCGCAATGGCGTAGTTGCCTTCGATGCTGATCCCGTTGCTGCCCACGTCAAACGCTTCCGTCATGCCGGCCGGCGGTGTCCAGGGTGATTTCGAGTGGAAGGAATGCGCGGTGAAGAGCATCGAGTTGGGAACCGTTGTAGTGATGCTGGGCGTGGCGTGCATGAGGCCCGAGGGCGTTGCCTGGCCATTCTCTTCGGCCGCGCCATAAGGCGTGGTCACGTTGACGCCATAGAAGGACACGATGCCGCCGGCGGATCCCGACGTGTTCGCCGACCAAGTCCACGTATTGTTGGCGCCGAGATCTCCCGCCACGGCCACCTTCGTATAGATGTAGAGCGTGTCGTAGCTGGTGGTGGTGACCGTCCGCAGCAGAGTCCAGCCCGCGGGGGCGCTGCTGACGGAAATGGGCTGGTTGCGGACGGCAACCGTCGCGATCATGAAGTCGCCCACCGCGGTTGTCGCCGGCGTGGTGATGGTCAAGCTTCCTGACGGCGCGCCTGCGGAGCTCGCGGCGCGGAAGTTGACGCCCGCCGGTGCCGCGGTGGTCGTGACCATCATGCTGTTGGAATTTGCGCTGGTGCCGCCGGCGTTGTTGGCCCGGACGCGGAAGTAGTACGTGGTGCTCGCGATGAGGCCGGTGACGGTGGTGGTCGTGCCGCTGCCCGCGCTGAAGAAATTGTCGAAGCCGGTGATGCGCATCGCGAAGGCCATGTCGGTCGCGACGTCCAGATAGTACGCCGTCGCACCCGACGACGCGCTCCAATTGGCCACGAACGACGTTGAGGCGACGCTGGTCGCAGCGGCAGCGCTCGGAGGCAGGGGCGGGCAGACCGTGGTGGCGGCGTCGATGGTGTTCGAATTCATGCTGGTACCGGCTGCGTTGGTCGCGCGCACACGGTAGTAGTACGTGGTGCCGCAGTTTGGAGCAGTCACGGTGGTCGTCGTCATTGCTCCGACGTTCAGGTTATTGAATGGGGTCACGAACGCCGTGAATTCTGCGTTCGTCGCGACATCCAGCAGGTAAGCCGATGCGCCGGTGACGGCGTTCCAGTTGGCCGCGAACGACGTGGTGGTGGTGCTGGTTGCTGCCGTGGCGATGGGGGCCGCGGGCGGGCAGGCCGTGGTGGCGACCGTGACGGTGTTCGAGTTGGGACTGGTACCGGCTGCGTTGGTCGCGCGCACACGGTAGTAATACGTGGTGCTGCAGACTAGGCCGGTCACGCCGGCCGTCGTGGTCGCCCCGGCGGGCAGACCATTGAAGCCGGTGACGAAGGTGGTGAATCCCACGTTGGTCGCCACGTCGAGCAAATAGGTGGTCGCACCCTGCGCTGCCGCCCAGCTCGCCGTGAATGAAGTCGCCATGATGGAACTTGCCGCGGCGGTGCCGGGCGCGTCCGGCGCGCACGCGCTGGTCATGACCGTGGTGGTGTTCGAGTTTCCGCTGGTGACGGTGCCGCTGGTGGCTCGCAGCCGGTAGTAATACGTGGTGCCGCAGACCAGACCGGTCACGCCGAGACTTAGCCCGCCGCCGGTGCTGGTGTTGTTGTAGGCGGAAACAAGACTGGTGAAGTCGGCGTTGGTGGCAACATCGATGAAGTTGTTCAAGGCGCCGTTCACCGGGCCCCAAGTTGCGGTGAACGATGTATTCATGATGTTCGTGGCGGCATTGGCCGTGGGTGCGCAAAGCGTGGTTAAGAGCGTGATCACGTTCGAACTGGCGCTCGGACCGCCACCACCGCTGGCGCGGACCCGGTAATAGTAGGTGGTGCCGCATTGAAGGCCGGTCACGTTGGTCGAGGTGACGGCACCGACGTTGGCATTGTGCAAGCCGGTCGCGAAGGTGGTGAAGCCGGGGTTGGTGGCCACGTCCAGCAGGTAAGCGGTCGTGCCGGTCACCGCAGTCCAGCTCGCGGTGAAGGTCGTCGCCATGATGCCCGTCGCCGCGCTGGCGACCGGCGGATTCGATGCATCGGGTTGCAAGTCTGGCGTGAGGCCAGGCGTCAGGTCAGGGGTTAGATCTGGCGTGAGGTCGGGCG
>CAYSKR010000201.1:0-23473 GCA_964431675.1 uncultured Myxococcales bacterium | reverse complement strand
TGCTCGACCGACCGAGAGGGGGATCTGGTGGATGTGGGGAAGTTCAAGGGCCCCGCGGGTCTGGCGGAGCTTCTGCTCAAAAACGGAAGTTTGCCACAATGCGCGACCAATCAACTGTACCGCTTCGCCTCCGGCCGTGTGGACCTCTTGTCCACAGAAACCCGGTTCATCGAGATTCTTGCGAAACGGCGCAAGGCGGACACAAAGCTGCACGACGTATTGCTGGATTTCGTCGCGTCGGATGCCTTCAGACATCGCCGCGTAGAAGCAGGAGGAATCGCCCCATGAACTCTATCCGCATTAGCCGACGCACGATGCTGCGCGGTGGTTTTGGCGTGGTGGTCGCCCTCCCGCCCCTGGAAATCATGTCCCGGCCCGGACGAGCCGGGGCGCAGGGTGCCGGTATCCCCAGGCGCGCGGTCACGAGCTACGGGGGCGTATCCCTCGGACCGGACGATGCCAAAGGGAACATGTCGGCCCCCAAGCTGACCGGTGCCATGTACGAGGACACGGAAGCCACCATGCCCTTCAGCAAAGATCCGGTCATGCGCGCGCAGATGGGGCTTGTCTCCGGGCTCCTGATTCCCACGAGCGGGCCTGGTCGCCGGGCAGCCCAATTTCACGGATCGACCCAAGTGCCGCTCGTCTCCGGCTTCGGCACTGCCTCTGTAAACCAGCGGCCACCGGGCCCTTCCTGGGACCAGGCGCTGGTTCCGTACCTGGCACCCGATTCCACTACCCCGCACAAGTCGCTGGTCGTGCGTGCGCAGACAGACCTTTACCGGGGCGGTTCGCAGATATGGGGATATCTGTCGTTCGACAACACCGGCCGGCCGATCAGTCCAGTAATTGAGCCGTCTCAGGTCTGGTCGCTGCTGTTCCGCGAGTTCAAGGCACCGGCCGTTGCTGGCACGCCCATGGCCTCGGGACCGGACCCCTTGGGGATGGCACTCTCCCAGCGTCGGAAGAGCATCCTCGACCTCGTGATCGGCGGCCGGGAGGCGCTGTTCGCGAGGCTCGGCCAGGAGGACAAGCGCCGGGTGGGCAAGTACTACGACGAGCTGCGCGGCATCGAACAACGCATTTCTCGCCTTGGCGGCGGCCCTCCGCCAGGCGCGACCAAGTCCTGCGCTAGGCCCGCGGACCCCGGCGCTATAGCGAAACCAACGGGGGATCTGGCGCAGCTTGGCCTCGACGGTGCCGGGTACAACAACGAGGACATACGCGCCGGGCTTCTCGCCGACATCGCTGCCATGGCGATTGTGTGCGGCCTGACACGGATCGTGTCCTATCAGATCACGTCCGTCAAGACCGGCATGAGTTCCAAGTTTATCCTGCCCGACATCCGACCGGTGGACCTGCACAACGTCGCGCACAACCAAAGCCCGGATCTCAAGGGCCGGGATCCGCGCGCGCAACCCTACATCGCCAAGATCATCGGATGGCATGTCAAGCACTTCACCCGCCTTGCCAAAGCCCTGTACGAGGCCCCCGAGACCGACGGGAGCAGGGTGCTTGATCACACGGTGATGGCGCAGTTTTTCGAAGGCGGATTCGTCCCCAATAGCTCAGAAGGATCGCACGAGTCGAAGAATATGATGACGTTTTACGGCGGTGGCCGCGCGCTCGGCATCAAGGGCGGCCAGCACATCGTCGCCGCGAACAAGCATCCCGCTGCGGTCCTCATATCGCTGATGAACAAGGTCACCGGCGGCAAGGTGAGCAAGCTCGGCGAGATCCAGGACACCGTCCCCGAGATGATGGCGTAGACGACGGGCCCTCCGAAGAGAGCCACTGCCGCGCCTGGTTTCATCGTTGGCTGCGCCCGGACGTGCGTGGCAGTTCCGGCTGGCGCGCCTGATCCACAGCGGGCACTCGTCGCTCCAGCCTGATGTTGTCAATGAACATCGGCTTGCCGCCAATATGGCCACCGATGATGCTAAGATTCTCGACGATGTCGCCTGCATCGAGAACTCTCGCACCGTGGCCCTGGAAGTCCGAGATGCGCAGTTCCACGTGGGTCCAGGTTTCCTGTGCCGGGTCGACAATCAGCAGCATAAAGTTCTGCTTCTTGGTGACGTTGAAGAACTGCGCATAGACCTTGCGCGTGTCCGTGCCAATCCAGTAGTCGAATCCAAACACCAGATCCGGCGCGACCTTGAACAGCCAGGGCCCCGCGGGCTTGAACGTGATCCTGGTTGCGTTCGACTCACCCAGGGTTACGGTTCCGAGGAGGGCGAACTGACCGCTGCCGCCGGGAGGAGCGCGTGTCACATGCCCATGCACGCAGCCGACCGGGAGCAGGCCGTCCTCGAAGTCGAACGCAAGGATCGGCGACGACGCGCCCTCGCTTGCGCGCAGGGCCAGCGGCGGCACCGTGACGACCTCGGGTTCGGCACGCCGCGCGTCCGAGGTGGCGCTGCCGCCTGCCGCGACGGGGAGGCTCGAGCTCGCGCCGTGAAACAATGCCTCGCCTGCCCTGACATCGAGCCTGGTATCGAACCCGGTCACGTCGACCGTGAAGTGGCCGTGCGACGCGGTCACCCTGGCGTGCGGAGTCAGCACCACGAGGATCTCCTGGCGTGCCGAGGCCGATGGAGGCGGAGCGAACTCGACCTCCAGGCGCCCACGGTCGAGGGTCAATGGGTGCTCGGCACCGGAGACGGGCTCGATCGACGTCGTGCTGCCCGCTCCGAGGACGAGGCGCGCCCCCGGCAGATCTCGCAGGGCCAGGACCGATACCGCGCCATTCTCCGCGCGCGGGCCCGTCGCCGGAGTGGGCCGGGGCGCCCCACGAGGCGCAGCAGGCGCAGTCGGGTCAGGCTGGTGCGAGGGCCGACTCGCCACCGGCCCGGTGCCGGACGTTCCAAGCTCGGGCTCGGGTCCGCCCACCCGGCGCGTCGGCACAACCCAAAGCACCACCGCCGCGACCGCGGCGCAGCCGAGTGCCCCGCCGAGGAGCCACTGCAATCCCGGCCAGAGGTCCAGCCACGAGCGCTGCTCGCGGGCCCCACTTGCGGCCTGCGTTCCGTCGCGCGCCGGCAAAACGCCGCCCAACCGTTCGGTCACCGTGCTGGTGAAGCGCCGACCGTCTCCCTCAAGCGCCAGGCGCTGCGCTACCCGCGTCTCGAAGGCCTGCGCGTCGCGGGTGGTGCGACCCATGGTCAGGAGCAATCCGTGCATGCACGAATCAGCGACCAGATCCGAGAGCAGGGAACGGTCGGCCGCCAGGGCGGACGAAAGCCGACAATCCTCCGCCGACGAGATGTCGGACTCGGACAGGTAGCGGAGCCACAGATCCTCAACCTCGCGATCCATCATCCCGTTTCTCCCGCGAGGCGGCGCTCGACGCAGTCGCGCAACCTTCGCCTGATCCGCAGCAGGGTCATGCGCAACGTCCCCTCGGCCTTGCCCGACCGCCGCGCGATGTCCACGATGCTTGCGGACTGGAAGTAGTGCTCTCTGATCAGTCCATCGCTGCCCGTGGGGAGGTCCTCGACACACTTCGAGAGCGCCGCGAGGGCCCGCTCGCGCTCCTTCATGTCGTCCTCGTCCTCGCCGAGACGCGTCGTGAGCCCGTGGTTGAGCAGGGTGTCGGTCAACCGCAGCTTGAGCATCTCGCTGCGCATGTGACGCAGCACGCGGTGGCGCGCGACGCCAAGCAGCCATGTGCTGAACGCCGATTCGCGCCTATAGGTGCCGATGTCCTTGAACGCGGCCACGAACACTTCCTGGCCGAGATCGTCCACCCCATCCGCTCTTTGCAAATAGCAGCCGATGTAGGCACGCACCCGAGCCTGGTATTGATGCACGAGCTGCGAGAACGCCGCGACGTCTCCGTGGACGCTGCGCGTTATCAAATCTTCTTCATCCACTGTGTCTTATACGTAAGGCACGCGATTCGAACATCCGTCACAGTGACGAATCTCACTTCCGTGGTAACTTCAGTCTAGCTGACGCGCCTCCAAGCGCTGTTGTATACCCGCCCGTCGCCGTGATCTGGTCGCGCTTTCGAAGCTGGGCTCTTGGTGCGTTCGATCCCGACGCGCGGGTGTTTTGGGTCGCGTACCTCGGCGTTCTGCCTTTTTTTCTCGCGCCGCTGGGCGCGACACGCTTTTTGCCCGGCCTCGACTTGCCGTTTCACCTCGGCATCGCCGACATGCTCGACAAGAGCGGGCGGCCCGGCTCGCCCTACGCCCCATTTTACGAGGGGACGCGGCAACTCGCGCCGTACGCCTTGCACTACCTGGCGCTGTGGATCCTGGCCAAGGTCACGTCGATCCTTGTGGCGCACAAGATCGTCATCGCGATCTACGTCGCCGGGTTGCCCGCCGCGACGGCGTCCCTGCTCGCGGCCTGCGGGCGCAGCCGCATTCCGGCCTTGCTGGCCTTCCCGCTCGCCTACAACCTGACGCTGCACTACGGCTTCGTCAGCTTCGCGCTGTCGCTGCCGGTGTTGATGTGGATGCTGGCCACGCTGGCGCGTTTTCTCAGTCGGTCGGCGTTTTCGCGCCGTGCCCTCGGCACCACCGCCGTCGTCACGTCCCTGTTGTTCCTGTGCCACTTGCAGAATTTCCTTTACGGTCTGTGCGCCTTCATGGCCTTCGTGCTGAAGGCGGGCAGGGAGGTCACCTGGAAACGGCGCTTGCAAGCCCTCGCGGCACTTGCCCCCGCGATACTTGCGCTCGTCGTGTGGCAGGTGCGCGCCGACTTTCATCAGGATCCGTTGAAGCAAAAGAAGACGCTGGCGTACATCTGGGGCGTCCTCCAGTGGGAGCGGCTGTCGGATTTCAACGGCGGCCGCGTCACTCTCCTCGACGACTTGCGCCGCCGCCTCGCCGACCTGCCGCTGCACGTGCTGCGTGGGTTCAACGACCACGTCGACGTGACCGCGTGCAACATCCTGTTTGTCCTGCTCGGTGCCTACGTGCTCCTCGGCCTCGTCGGCACGTTGTACGACCCCGGCGCGGCGGCGTCGGCGCGCTTTCGCGTGGCCGGGTTCGTCGTGTTCCTGGGCGCGGTCGTGGCCTACTTCGGCCTGCCACACCACCTGCACGTGTTCGAGCTGATGACGTTCCATCCGCGTTTTTCAGTGCTCCTTGTTCTGATGGCGGTGCTGCTGGTGCCGGCCGGTCTGCGCAACCTGTCGGGCCTTCTGCGCATCGCCGTGCCGATACCGGCCGTGCTTCTTTGCGTCCTTTATGGCCGCGACCTCATCGCGCACTACCGGGCCTACGGTGTCGAACTCGCCGACTTCGAGGCCGTGGTGGAGAAGGTGCCTTCCGGTGGCCGGACCCTCGGCCTTATTTTCGACCGCGGTTCGAGAGTGATGCGCATCGAGTCGGCGCTGGTGGGTCTCGCGGATCTGTATCCGGTGATCAAGCCAGGCGCGGCCAGCATGACCACGCTGCCGTACTGCGGCTACCGGCACATGCCCTGCCGCCGCCGCGACACGAGTGCCGGGCTGCCCGATCCCGGCCCGTGGTATCCGCAGGGCTTCGTGCCCGCCGAGATGGTCCGCTACTACGATTACTTTCTCGTGCGCAGTCGGCCGCCCGGGATGCTGTTTGGGTCGGCGTTGCCGATGATCGACCAGCTTGGCCACCAGGGAACCTGGTGGGCCTTGCGGCGCAAACCAAGCATTGCACGCATGGATCCTGCGGTCGTCGTGCCGCCGCCGCCCGCCCCGCCGCCCGCCCCGCCGCCCGCCCCGGCCCCGGCGAAGCCCGCAGCAGCTCCGTCAAAACCGGACGCGGCAGCGCCGAAAGCCGCAGCCCCGACCACCCCGCAAAGAACCGCCCCCGCGGCGCAAAAACCCGATGCCCGTGGATCCTGACGCCAAACAGATGTGGCGCACCGCCGGGCTGACGGGAGCCATCGGCCTGGAAATCGCCGCCGCCATCGCCATCGGCACTTTCGGCGGCGAATGGCTGGACGGCAAGTTTCACTCGGCCCCGTGGTGCCAATGGATAGGGTTCGCCGCCGGCGTGGGTGCCGCGATCAAAGCCTTGATTCGCGTCACGCGCGACTATAAGAAAGCGCTCGCAGACGATGCGAGCCGACCTCCAGAAGGCAAATGACACCCTCGCTTCGATCGGGCGAACGACCGGCATCCTTGGAATCGCCGCCACCGCGGCCGCGGGCCTGCTCTGGAGTGGCCCGGGCATGATCGCGGCAGCGCTTGGCGCGGTGATCGGCCTGGGCAATTTCGTCGTCATTCGGTGGCTTGCGGCGCGTGCGATTGCTGCGGCTGCCGGTGGCGAACCCGTCGGAGTGCCACTGGTTGTCGGCCTGGTTTTCAAGCTGCCGCTGCTGCTCGGACTGGTGGCGCTCCTGGTGTGGGGTCTGCACGTGCCCGCGGGACCGTTCGCGCTGGGCCTGTCCGCGCTGGTTGCCGCGTTGCTGATTGGTGGCCTGCGCAGCGCAATGTCCGCGCCAACAGGAGATTTCGCGCCATGACCGAGCACCTGACCTGGTGGAACTTTCTCCCGGGCTACGAAAGCCTGCGCGGGAATCTTGAGATTTACCTCGGGCGCAAGTGGACCTGGCAGATGCTCCAGGCGACGCACTTCGAGATCACGCACCTGCTCGGCACGCTGCTGGTGTTTCTGTTTTTAGCCTACGGGGCGCTGCACTACGCGGCGACGATCGAAAAATCAGCCGACGGCGGCCTGGTTCCGCCGCCGCGCTTCGGGATGCGCAACCTATTCGAGCTGCTGGCCGACATGATTTACGGCCTGGTGGAAAGCGTCATGGGGCCCAAGGAGGCGCGCCGCCACCTGCCCCTCATCGGATCATTCTTCTTCTTCATCCTGTTTTCGAATTTGCTGGGACTTATTCCCGGGTTTCTGCCTCCGACCGACACGCTCAAGCTGAACGTCGGCCTGGCGCTACTGGTGTTCGTGCTGACCCACGTCTACGGCGTTCAGTCGCACGGCATCAAGTATTTCAAGCACTTCTTGGGACCCATCTGGTGGATGGCACCGCTCATGCTGCCCATTGAACTGGTCAGCCACATCGCACGCCCCGTGTCACTGTCCATGCGCCTTCTGGGCAACATCACGGCCGACCACAAGGTGGCAGCGGTGTTCTTCGCTCTGGTGCCGTTCCTGGTGCCCGTGCCGTTCCTGGTCATGGGCGTCTTCGTATCGCTTGTGCAAGCGGTTGTGTTTTCCCTGCTTTCCACCATATACATCTCCACCGCAACCGCTCAGGAAGAACACTGACCCATCTGTCAACCGTGAGATATTAAGGAGGATCCCCCCATGCGCCGTGTGTCTAAGTTTTTCTTCCTGGCCGCCGCTTTCGCCTTGACCGCCCTGTCCAGTCCAGCAGCATTCGCCGCCGACGGTGCGTCCGACTACCGGGGTTACCTGGGAATCGGAGCCGGCCTTGCCATCGGTCTTGCGGCACTCGGCGGTAGCCTCGGCCAGGGCCGCGCGGCCGGATTTGCCCTTGAAGGCATCGCGCGCAACCCGCAGGCGTCAGGCAAGATCTTCGTCCCCATGATCGTGGCGCTGGCGCTGATCGAGTCGCTGGTCATCTACGCTCTGCTCATCGCCTTCAACCTGGCCGGCAAGATCACCGGCTAGTAGGGCACCCACGGCACGCCCCTGCGCGCGCCATCGCTCGGCACCATGGCCATTTCCTGCGGCATCGTCGGCCTGCCCAACGTGGGCAAGTCGACCTTGTTCAACGCGCTGTCGGCGGCGGGTGCCGCGGTGGCCAACTACCCGTTCTGCACCATCGAGCCCAACGTGGGCGTGGTGCCGGTGCCCGACCCGCGCCTCGACGCCCTGGTCGCGCTGTACAAGCCCAAGTCGGTGGTGCAGGCCACGGTCAACTTCGTCGACATCGCGGGCCTGGTCCGGGGCGCATCGAAGGGTGAGGGCCTGGGCAATCAGTTCCTGGCCAACATCCGCGAGACCGACGCCATCGCGCACGTGGTGCGCTGTTTCGAGGACTCGAACATCGTCCACGTCGAGGGCCGCATCGATCCGGTGGGCGACGTGGCGACCATCGACACCGAGCTGTGCCTCAAGGACATGGAGTCAATCGACAAGCGCATGGACCGCGCCAAGAAGGCGCTCAAGGGGCAACAGGCCGCGAAAGACGAGAAGCTGGTGCTGGACGTGTGCGAGCGCGTCCGCCAGGGCCTCGACGCAGGCATTCCGGCGCGCGCGCAGGGCTTGACCGCTGAAGAATCCGCCCTCATCCGCGACGCGTTTCTTTTGACCTCCAAGAAAGTGTTTTACGTCGCCAACGTGGACGAGAAGCAGTTGCCGGTCGTTGATCAGGATCCGCACGTGTCGGCCTTGCGCAAGCTGGCCGAGTCGCAGGGCGCGCCGGTGGTGACCATCTGCGCGGCCGCCGAGGCCGAGATCGCCGGCCTCGACGCAGCGGATCGCCCAGCGTTTCTCGAATCGTTGGGTCTGAAAGAGCCGGGTCTTTACGCGGTGTCGCGCACCGCTTACAAGATTCTCGACCTCGTCACGTTTCTCACTGCGGGCGAGGACGAATGCCGCGCCTGGACCGTCCTGCGCGGCGCGCGCGCCCCCCAGGCCGCCGGCGTCATCCACACCGACTTCGAGCGTGGCTTCATCAAGGCCGACGTGATCTGGTGGGAAGATCTGATCAAGTTCGGCTCCGAGGCGGCTTGCCGCACCAACGCCAAGCTCGGCGTCGAAGGCAAGGACTACGTCGTCCGCGACGGCGATGTGATCCACTTCAAGTTCAACGTCTAGCGTGAGTTTACCTGGGCCTTGGGGCCCGTCTTTCTGTTAAGCTCCGCCCCTGCCGTGGACTGGAAGGCGACTCTAAACCTACCGAAAACCGAGTTCCCGATGCGCGCGGATCTCGCCAACCGCGAGCCCGTCTGGCTGGCGCGCTGGGAGCAGACGCGCGCGTACGACAAGCTCCTCGCCGCGCGGCAAGCCGCCGGGGCGACGGCATTCGTTCTGCACGATGGGCCGCCTTACCCGACCGGCGGCATCCACTACGGCACGGTGCTGAACAAGGTGCTCAAGGACGTCGTCGTGCGATCGCAGCTCCTGATGGGCAAGTCGGCGCGCTTCGTGCCGGGCTGGGATTGCCACGGCTTGCCCATCGAGCAGCAGGTCGAAAAACAGTTTGGCGCGAAGACGGATTTGCCGGCGACGGAATTTCGTCAGCGTTGCGAGGCCCACGCGCGCAAGTTCGTCGATGTCATGCGCACCGAGTTCCGGCGCCTCGGATGCCTCGGCACCTGGGACACGCCGTACCTGACGCTCGATCGGACTTACGAGGCGACGATCGTGCGGCGGCTCGCGGCGTTCGCACGCAATCAGCTTTTGTACCGGGCGAAGCGTCCCGTGCACTGGTGCGCGACGCACAAGACCGCGCTGGCGGAGGCCGAGGTCGAGTACGCGGAGAAGGCCTCACCCTCGATCTATGTCCGCTTTCCGTTGCAGCCCGGGCAGGCCGCAGTCGAAACGCTGTTCGGCAAGACACCCGCCGCGCTGGTCATCTGGACCACCACGCCCTGGACGCTGCCCGCGAATCTGGCGGTGGTTGCCAATCCGGTGCTCGACTACGTCGGCATTCCGGTGGTGCGCGCCGGAACCAAGGAAATCTTGGTCGTTGCCAAAGAACTGGCCGCGACGTTTTTGACCGCGTGTGGTCTCACGGCCGAGGCCGACTTCATCCCGATCCCCAGGGAGAAGTTGCAATCACTGCGCGGCGTGCGGTACCTGCACCCCTTCATCAATCCGCCGCGCGGTGAGCACGACTTTCGCCTGTGCTTCGCCGATCACGCCACCACCGAGGCAGGTACTGGCCTGGTCCACACGGCGCCCGGCCACGGTGCCGAGGACTACGCGGTGGGGCGCGAGCAGGGCCTCGATATCTACGCCCCAGTCGACGCCGACGGGAAATTCACCGCCGAGGTTCCCCGGTGGGCGGGTCTTGCGGTGAAGGCCGCGAACCCTCAGATCGTCTCGGCGCTGGCCGAATCGGGGCATCTGTTGAACAAACCAGGCGAGACGCTCAAGCACAGTTACCCGCACTGCTGGCGTTGCAAGAACCCGATCATCTTTCGCGCCACCACCCAGTGGTTTGTCGGCCTGGACCGGCCGCTGTCGGGCGGCAGCCAGACGTTCCGGCAGCGGGCGCTGGAAGAAATCGATCGCACCGAATGGATCCCCGCGTGGGGCCGCGATCGCATCCGCGGCATGATCGAGGTTCGCCCTGACTGGTGCCTGTCGCGCCAGCGCGTCTGGGGCGTCCCGATTCCGGCGATTCGCTGCACCGCTTGCGCCGAAGTCCACGCCATCCCGGCCGTGATGGAGCACGTCGCTGACATTTTCGAGCTGGACGGCTCGAACGCGTGGTTCTCGCGGCCCGTCGCCGAGCTTCTGCCGGCGGGTACCAAATGCACCTGCGGCAGCACAACGTTCGAGGCGGAGCGCGACATCGTCGACGTGTGGTTCGAGTCCGGCGTGTCCTGGGCCGCGGTGGCCGATGGCAAGCTCGTCCCCGCGGGCAGCAAGGTGGACCTTTACCTGGAGGGTGCCGATCAGCATCGCGGCTGGTTCCACTCGTCGCTGCTCACCGGGACGGCGACCGCAGGCCAGGCGCCGTACAAGGCGGTGCTGACCCACGGCTGGGTGCTCGACGAGCAGGGCAATCCCTATTCGAAATCCGACATCGAGAAAAAGCGCGCCGCGGGCGGCAAGGTCGAATACGTCGATCCGGGCACGTGGATGCAAAAAAACGGTGCCGAGTTGCTGCGCTTCTGGGCGGCGTCGGCCGACTATCAGACCGACATTGTTTTCGGCAAGACCATCCTCGCCCAGTTGAGCGAATCGTACCGCAAGATCCGCAACACCTGCCGGTACCTGCTGTCGAACCTGTACGACTTCGTGCCGTCGCGCGATGCCTTGCAGGATCCCGACCTGCGCGAACTGGATCTGCTGGCACTCGGCATCGTGCGCGAGCGCGATCACCACGTGTTCGATGCCTACCGCCGGTTCAGCTTCCACGAAGCGATGCGGTTGCTGGTCGACTACGTCGTGAGCGTCTCGGCGGTGTACCTGGATCCGGTCAAGGACGCGCTGTACTGCGCGGGCGCAACATCGCGCGAGCGGCGCAGCGTGCAGACGGCGTTTGATGAAATCCTGCGCACGCTGACCACCTGGATGGCGCCGGTCCTGTGTTTCACGGCCCAGGACGTGGCCGACGAACTTGGCCGGGCAACCGGCGAGCCCTTCGACGTGCACGCAAGCGAGCGAGCTGCGTTGGCCCCACCGGGCGCGTCTCTGGGCAATCCCAACCGCCGCTTCACCGACGAGATCCTGCCCCGGCGCACGGCGATCTTGAAACAGCTCGAGGCGTTTCGCGCCGCCGGGCACAAGTCGCTGCACGCGCGCGCGACGGTCAAACCTGCAGCCGCCGAGCGCCCGCACTGGCAGTGGAGCCGCGAGCACCTGGTCGAGCTGTGCGTGGTCTCGCGCATCGACTTGTCGGATGACGACGCCGCAGGCAGCACCGAGATCACCATCGACGAAGCTCCCGGCTCCGAATGCCCGCGCTGCTGGCGGCGCACCGGAGCCGCGTCGGGACACCAGGCCGACCCCAACCTGTGCCTGCGCTGCGCGGCCGTGATATCAAGAACGGTGAGCACATGACACCCCTCGTCCGCAAATACCTGATCTTCGGTGTTCTCACCATCGTCAGCCTGGTCGCCGATCAGTGGACCAAGATCTGGGCGCGCGCCGTCTTGAAACCGCTGATTGGCAGCGCCGAACGGACCAAGATCGTCGTCCAGGGTTTCTTCGACTTGCAGTACTCGGAAAACACCGGCGTGGCATTCGGCATGCTGCAAAACATGCCGGGTGGCGCGTGGATCCTGACGGCGGTGGCGATCGGTGCCTTCGTGCTCGTGCTTTACTACCTGCACAAGACGGAGCTGTCGCAGACGCGCATGCACGCCGCTTTAGGCCTGGTCGCTGGCGGTGCCATGGGCAACCTCATCGACCGAATCCTCTACAAGAAAGTGACCGACTTCATCCTGTGGCATTACCGGGACGCCTTTCGGTGGCCGAACTTCAACATCGCCGACGCGGCGCTGGTCATCGGCGTCGGCTTGATGGCCCTCGACATGTTCAAGGCCGGGGCCAAGCCCGGCACCAAACTCGCGGCGCCACCCGCCGAAAGGCCCTAGCTATTTGGCAGCCGCCCTTCGCTGGATCGTCGCGCTTGCGCTGCTCGTGGTGGCCGATGCTGGCAGCAAGCACTGGGCCAGCGCTCAACTGCGCGCCCACGGCACCCGCGTCCTTGCCGCCGGTCATGTGCGTCTCGAATACCGCGAGAACCGGGGCATGGCGTTCGGCGTGTTTCGCAAGATGGCGGGCAATCGGGTCACGCATTACATTAAGGTGTACAACGCGGCGATGGCTGCGGCCCTCGCCGCCCTCCTGCTCGCCGTCCTGATCAAGCGCCGGGGCAAAGCGTCGCTCGGCACGGCTGGTCTGTTGTGCTTGCTCGCGGGCACCATCGGTAACCTCATCGATCGTCTGCGCCATAGCTGGGTGATCGACTTCATCGAGTTGCGGCCGCAAGCGGGCACCCGCTGGCCGGCTTTCAACGCGGCCGACGTCTTGATCGCGGCGGGCGTTGTGCTCTGCTTTGTTGCCCTGTTCCTCGTGCGTCGCCAAGGTAGACTCGGGAAGTGACGCTGTCTCCGGCGCTGCGCCAGCCCCTGCTGCTCGCCACGGCAGTCCTTGCCGCCTACCTGGTCTCCCTGCCGGCTGGATTTAGCGACTATGACGATGGTTGGCTGATCCGCGACAACCAGATTCTGCACCGCGCCGATGTGAATGTGCTTCCGACCATCTGGTCGGACTTGAGTTTCGCCACTCGTTCGACGCTCGGTTCCGAATACCTCCCCGTCCGCGACACTTTCGTGTGGATCGAGGGCCACCTCGTCGCCTTCATCCCGCAGGCCATGCGCTTTGCGGGGCTGGGGCTCTACCTCGCCGCCGTTCTCATCCTTCGATCCTACCTGGTTCGTGCGATGCCTGGAAAAGGCGTCGGCGAGATTGCCGCCTGGTTGTTCGCGCTCCACCCGATTCATGCCGAGTCCGCGGCATGGCTCGCCGGACAGAAGGATCTTCTGGCGCTTCTGTTCGTTGCCGCAGCGCTGTGGCTTTACTCGTGGAACGACCGGCGGACCTGGGCCGTGCCCATCGTGCCCATCGTGCCCATCGTGCCCATCCTCGGCCTCGCGGCCGTGCTGTCGAAGTCGATGGCGGTCATCTTGCCCGGGTTGCTGCTGCTGCATGATCTATTGGTGGGCCGACGTCCCCGTTGGCTGGTGCTGGCGCTTTGTTCGGTTGCCATGGCGGGGGCGCTGGCGATGCATCTGTATGTTGGGCGCATCGTGGGCATGCTGGCATCCCAGCTTGGCGGCGCTCGCATCCACACCGTCGCGACCATGGGGCCAGTCTGGGTGCGCTACCTGTTCCATTCGTTCGTGCCTGTCGGGCTGTGCATCGAGCCAGACGTGCCGGTTCACCTGGCCGGGGAACTGGCTGCCTGGACCGGATATCTGCTATTCTTGGCGCTCGGAGCCGCAGCGGTCTGGCTGGTTCGCAAACGGGGTGACAAAAGAGCGCTGTGGGCCCTTGGTTGGTTCGCGATACCCTTGCTACCGGTCAGCCAAGTTTTCGCACCACTGCAAAACCGAATGGCTGATCGGTACCTGATGTTGGCAGTCCTCGGTCCCTGCGTCGCGATCGCCTTGATCATCCAGAGGGCGAGACCGACGGTTGTGCTGGCCCTGGTCGCGGCGATGGGACTGCTCACCGTCGAGCGGGCTTATGTTTTCGGCGACGACGTTCGGCTATGGGGAGACGCAACCAGCAAGACGTCCCTCTCGACGCGCGCTCCGTACTCGCTGGCGATGGCTTATCAGAAGGCAGGCCACCCCAGGGACGCCGAACTCGCGTTTCACGTGGCCATCGACCGCGCCTCATCGCACGACGACAATGGCCGGGCTGCCGCCAATAACCTGGCCGCATTGCTCTCAGGACAGAAGAGGATTCCCGAAGCACTTTCACTCCTGCGCTCCGCGGTTGAACGTTTTCCCGGCGATCCGCGCGTGTTGAACAACTTGGCTGAACTGACCTCCCGCGTGGGCGATGAAGCTGAGGCCCGCCGCATCTATGAGCGTCTGGTGCGCCGATTTCCCGCCTACGATAAGGGCCTGCGCAACTACGAAAAGCACTACGGGCCACTGCCGCAGGCGACCACACGCTGATGCGCCCCATCCTGTACGACTTCCACGTCGATCTCCCGCTGCTGGGACCGCTCAATTTTCCCGCCTATTTCACGCTTCTGTCGCTGAGCTTCGCGGCGGGCATGTGGATGACCTGGCGCGCGGCACCTCGGCTCGGCATGGATCGCGAGCGCGTCCTCGACCTGGATCTGTACATCGTCGTGTGGGCCATCGCCGGCTCACGGCTCTTGCACGTCATCGCCGACGGACATCTGCACGACTACGTCAACCTGTGCGTCGATAATTTCAAGGTAGCCGCCACAGATGCCCGCGTCGCCGTGTGCAACGCCAGCAGCGAATGCGGCTGGGATTACGTGTGCAACCTCGCCACGCACACCTGCCATCCGCCGCGCGACTGCCTGGCCGTGTTCAAGGTGTGGCGCGGGGGACTCGCGTACTACGGCGGCTTTATCTTCGCCGCCGGTTTCGGCCTGTGGTACGCGCGCAAACACAAGCTCGGCGGGTGGCGCATGGCCGATCTGGTGGCACCCTGGGTCGCGATGGGCCTGGCCTGGACGCGCATGGGCTGTTTTCTGAACGGCTGCTGCTACGGCAAGGTGACAGGGGTGCCGTGGGGTGCGAAGTTCCCGATCGGCAGTGTCGTGGGTCAGGCGCAGCGGGATGCACACCTGATCGCGTCCGGCGCCGCCCCACTGCCGGTCCACCCGACCCAGCTTTACCTGGCCGCGCTCAACTTGCTGCTGTTCTTTTTCCTCTACCACGTCGTGCGTCAGCGCAAGCGTTTCGACGGCGTCGTGTTCGCATGGCTCTTGATCGGCAAGGGCATTCTGAGATCGTTGGTTGAAATCTGGCGCGACGATGAACGCGGCGTCTTGTGGGGTTGGCTTTCCACCTCGCAGATCCTATCGGTTCCGCTCGTTGCGTTCGGCATCGTGCTGCTCTTCAGGTTGGGCCGCACGACACCGGGCGCGCGGGTGGTTACACCAACGGCGTCACCGTGAAACCGATCCTGGTCGACTTGTCCTTCGGCGGCGGCGGGCCCGGGTTGCACACGTACGGCGTCGCGCTCGCGGTGGGCCTGGCTCTGGGCATGTTTCTGGCTGCACGACAGGCCCGCGACTGGAACATCGATCACAACGTGTTTCACGACACCGCGTTCTGGATGTTGGTCGCCAGCATCGTCGGCGCGCGCGTCCTTTACATCGCGCTGAACTTCTCTGACTACGCAAGCCGCTGCTCGGGCTCGGGCGTTCCGCGCGACGCCTGGTCGACGCTGGTCGATTGCACCGCAGCCCTGCGCGCCTGGGAGGGCGGCCTGGTTTTCTACGGCGGCGGCCTCGCGGGCGTGGCGGCGATGGCAGTGCAAGCGCGTCGCCACAGGCTTTCGTTTGCCAAGGTGGCCGACCTGTTCGGACCATCGCTGGCGCTGGGCCACGCGTTTGGCCGCATGGGTTGCTTCGCCGCCGGATGCTGCTTCGGCAAGGCTTGTCCGCCCCATTGGCCTGGCGCGGCGTTTCCTCCCGGCAGCATCGCGTACGACGAGCTGTCGCGCCGCGGCCTGGTTGCTGCCGGCGCAGCGGCCACACCTCGGTTGCACCCAACTCAGCTCTACGAGGCACTCGGCGTACTTCTGCTGTTCGCGTTTCTCACCTGGTACCGGCGTCGGCAGCGGCGCTTCGGTGCCACGGCACTTCTGTACGTCGTCGGCTACGCAGCCCTTCGCAGCGCAGTCGAGCTCTTCCGCGGCGATGCCGCCCGTCGCTTTCTGGTCGAGATTTCCGCGCCCGGCCTGGCGCAAGCCCTGGGCCTGCCGAAGGGCGCGCCGATGTTCCTGTCGACCTCTCAGCTAATTAGCCTCGTCCTCGCGTGCCTTGCGCTCGGGTGGCTCGCCCTTCCACGCCTTCGGCAGCGCGTCGCGCCGACCGCCAGTGATCAAGGGCCGTCACGCTAGCGGCAAGTTCCAGGAAAGAACCCACCACCACTACGAGCACGGGCACGGGCCTGGGACTGTCAGGAGCGGAATAGCTTGTTGTATTCGTAGGGGCGAATCGTGCTTGCGGTGATTCCGGTTGCGTCGGGGTGGCGCGGGTTTATGAGGACCACATATTCCTCCTTCACCACCACGGATGGCACCAGGAGAAGCGCGGATGTCATGGTCTTGATCCAGGTGGAACCGATGTCGGTGCTCGCGCGGCCGGGGGGAATCGCGGCCCACGCGGGATCGAGGATCTTTCCCTTGAGCTGCTTCCGGCTCTTCCAGATCGCCGCCGGCACGGAAATCTCGACGATGAACTTGTTCTGTGGAAGGCCGGAGTCATCGATGTGCGCCGCTGTTTCGAGGACGGCGAGCGAAATCGTCCGAGCACAGTAGATGACGGGCTCGCCCTTGTTGTTCCAGCGCCCCGGGCTGGCGGCCGCACCCATGCCGGATAGGTCGTTGGCCTTGTAGTCCCGCGTTTCGGTGGCGAGGCGCCAGAGGGTTGCGCCGGCCACTACAAGTACGCGCCGCTTTCCATCGCTCCCAGGAGTCGAGCGACGATCTCGATGCCGGTGGGAGTGTCGAGGAACTCGGAGGGTTTCTTCCCACCAAGCGACGGCTGTGGCCGCCCGATCCATTGTCCGAACCATCTTTCGGTATCAAAGCCTTCTGCGTCGGAAGCGGTGCTCTTGTCGACGATCCCTTGGGCGATGCCGAGGAGTTTCACGATGCCGAGGATCGCGAGACCGGCTGCGCCCACAATCACCTGACCGGACGAAGCTTTCTTCTCCACCGTGGCCTTGGGTACGTCGAGCATTTCATAAAAAGCTGCGTACGGCACATCCATCTTTTTCGCCAGATCCTTGATGAGAAGGCCCTTCACACCGTGGCGTTCGACTTCCATCTTTTGTGGAGGTGTGGCCTCGCGAAGCTGTTTTGTGAACCAGGGAACACCTCTGCTCGGGTCGTAGGAGATTCGGCCCTTGCCTGGGTCGTAGGAGAGCCGCGCCTTGAACTTGAGCTTCACTGCCTGCTTGGCAAGCGAGGGACCGGCCTTTCGCGCCGGCTTGTGCCTTGAAGACGGTTGGCTCGCGCTAGACGACATGGTGTGGCTCCTTGTATATAACGAGACACAGTATAGTCCCATTGTGGACACGGTGCCAGGGGGATTTGTAGGGCATCAGGTTGCGGACGCGCAAGTGTAGAGTCGATCTCGCACGAGGCCGACGTTGCCCGGCCCGTAAGCGACACAAAGGCCATTTTCGCCGGAGCGGAGGGTGCGGGCGGAATGCGCCCCGGCGTAGGCACGTGGTCTCGAGCCGTCGTACTCGCGACGCGCCCTTGTCGGCGATTCAAACTTCAGTTGCAGGGTGACGGGTGGCATGCGCGTAACGAGTCCAGTGTCGACCGCCAGCGACCAAGGGCCGTCAGGCTAGCGGCAAGTTCCAGGAAAGAACCCACCACCGCCACCGCCGCCGCCGAGGCGACCAACGCAGACCGCCGTCCCGCTGCAAAAGCCGTTGTCGCAGCACGGAAGCCCTGCGCTTCCGCAAGCGGCGCAGTGATCCTGGCCCCGCTTGTCGCAGAAGGTGTTGGCCACGCTACAGAAGCCGCCGTTGCCGTCACAGCAGCGCTGACCGGTGCCGCCGCAGGCATTTTGGCCCGTCCTGCACGAGCCCGTGGCCTGACAGGCACCGATGCCGCCGCCACACGACGCGCCCGCCACCACGCACGTATCGGTTTCCGAGCAGCAGCCCGCGCCGCAAGCTCGACCCGGGCAGCACGGTTGACCGGGCCCACCGCAGACAGCGCACGTGTTGGCGCGGCAGGTAAGGCTCGGGCCCATGCACTTGTTGCCGGGGCAGCAAGCCTTGCCGGCATCGCCGCAGTTCGAGCACTTGCCCGCCGTGCATGTCCCGGCCACGCCAGCGCAGGCAGCGCCGACCGCGATACAGCGGGCCGCGTCGCCCGTTCCGTTGCAACAGGCGCCGCCGTTGCAGACGTCACCGGCGCAGCAGGATTCACCTGCGGTGCCGCAGGTGGCGCACACTCCGCCACCACCGCCCGTGCATTCGAGGCTGGTGCCGCAGGCACGGGCGGTGCAGCACGGCTGACCCGGCCCCCCGCACGCCTGACAAGTGTTGTTCGTGCATGCCGCACCGGCCTGACAAGTATTGCCCAGGCAGCACGGCTTGCCCGTGGTCCCACAACCACTGCACGCGCCAGCAATGCACATACCACCAGCCATCCCGCCGGCTGTGACGCAAGCGGTCCCTGGTGCCATACACGTCGAGCCCGCGCCGCCACAGCAAGCACCACCGGTGCAAGTCTGGTTGGCGCAGCAAGGCTGACCCGCACCGCCGCAGGTCTGGCAGATTCCCGCCTGACCGCAAAGGAGGCCGCTGCCGCAACTGTTGCCGGGGCAGCACGACTCGCCAAGCTTTCCGCACGCCTGACAGGTGCCGCCCGTGCAAGTCACGTTGCCAGCGGTGCAAAGACGCCCCGCGCAGCATTGCTGGCCGGGTCCCCCGCACGTGCCGCAAGAGCCCGCCATGCACACGCCAAGTCCGCCGGGGCAGGCCGCCGTCGCCGCGATGCACGCCGCGCCAACGCAGCAACCGCCGCCGTTGCACGTGCTGTTGGTGCAGCACGGCTGACCCGGACCGCCACATGTTGAAGGGGGCGTTCCGCTCGCGCCACCCGTGGCCGGACTTCCTGCCGCGCCGCCCGCTCCGCCTCGTCCAGCGGTTGCGCCGCCGGCCGCCCCGCCGCCTTGCCCGCTCATGGTGCTACCACCGGTGCCAGTCGATCCGCCACCGGCCCCGCCAGAAGCCGCGGGTCCGTCCAGGTCGCCACTGCTGGCGTCGATGTTATCGGGGGAAAGGCCAGCGCCGTCGCGCCCGCAGGCACCAGCGGTCACGATAAACCATAGCAACATCAAGGACTTGGACGAGTGGGCGGTTTTCATCATGGCTGTAGGAGGCAACCGGAAGGCGTTTTCGTCAACTTATTGTGCGCCCATCACTGTCGCACCCTGTCCCGTGCGCCGGTGGTCGCCCGAACAAACGCTTCTGCCTTCGCCACCGTCTCCCGGTACTCGGCACCCGCATCGGAACCCGCCACGATGCCGCCCCCAACCCACAGGGTGAGTTCGCCCTGGCGCAGCAGCGCGGTCCGGATGGCGATGGCCAGATCAAAGTCTCCCGCCGCGCCAAGCCATCCCGTGGCACCCGTGTAAGGCCCGCGCCGGACTGATTCGAGTTCATCGATGATCTCCATGGCGCGAACCTTGGGCGCTCCCGTGATCGATCCACCTGGAAACGTGGCGCGCAGGAGGTCGGCAAACGTAACTTCCGGACGCAGGCGTCCGCGGACCGTCGAAACCAGATGGTGCACGGTGGGCAGCGACACCAGGCGAGCGAGCTCAAGCACCTCGACCGATCCGGGAACGCACACTCGGCCGAGATCGTTGCGCTCGAGATCCACGATCATGACGTGCTCCGCGCGGTCCTTGGGATCACTGCGCAGGGCCGCCGCCGTGGCCGCGTCGCCGTTCAAAGTGCGCGGCCGGGTCCCCTTGATGGGTCTGGTTTCGATCCAGCCGTCCGCGTCCACGCGAACAAAGCGTTCGGGCGAGTTGCCAATGATGGCGCTCCCGGCCTCGTGGTCGGCCATCCAGAAGGCGTGCGGTGCGGGCGACTCGCGTGCCAGGTGCATGGCCAGTGCCCAACCCAGTGGCTTGCGGTTGTCGGCGGACGCCGCCAGCCGACGCGCCAGATTCACTTGATAGACGTCGCCGGCGCGCAGGTATTCCAGGATGCGCTGCACGGCCGCGTGGTGCCACGCGCTCGCTTCGACCGGGACAAGGTTGCCAACACCCAGCTCGACGGGCGCACCCGAAGACGGGCCGTTCGATTGTTCGAGGCGTGCCAATAGACCATCGGCCGCACGTTGATCGACGGCCCAGATGTGCGCTCCGCCCGTGGCGGCGTCGCTGACCCAAAATGCATCGTAAAAAGAAAAGCCGATGTCGGGCCAATCAGATGGTGGTTTGCTGGCGCTGCGAATCTTTTCCCAGCGCCGCCCGAGGTCGTACGAAAGGTACCCCACGGCGACGGGAACACCACGCCCGCCGCGCCAACGGTCGCGTGCAGCGGACCAGGCCACCTGCAAGTCCTCGACCGATGATCCGCGCACCGTGAAGATCGGATCGCAGGCGACAAACTGGCGCTCGATGCCCAGATCCGCGGCGCCCGGCGACGAAAACCAGCACGGCATCCCGCCCGCACCGGCGCGTCGGGCAGCCTCGGACGGCGCAAGCGCAGGAGCCTCGATGTCGATCACGGCGCAGACTCAAGCTTTGGGCTGGCCAGCCAACACGCGCGAAAAGGCAACCACGTACTGCACACCGGAGAACACCGACATGGCGAGAGACAGGTGCAGCATCCACAGCCCGGTGCGGTGATAATCGATGGGCGTCCCCAATCCCAGCACGGGATACCGGAAATGCACCAGGAGCATCATGATGGCAATGAGCTGAAACGCCGTCTTGATCTTGCCGCCGTCGCTGGCCGCGATCACGAGTCCCTCGGCCGAGGCGATGCTGCGCAGGCCGGTGATGGTCAGATCACGGGCGATGAGCACCACCACCACCCAGGCGGGCACGCGGCCGAGCTGGACCATGAAAATGAGCACCGCGGTCACCACCAGCTTGTCGGCCAGGGGATCCAGGAACTTGCCCAGCACGCTCACTTGACCGCGGCTGCGCGCCAGGTAGCCGTCCAGGGCATCGCCAGCCGCAGCGCCGAGGTACAGAAGCGCGGCGATGAATGTGCGCAGCGGAGAGAAGTTGTCGATGAAGTACAGAACGCCGGGGATGAGCAGCACGCGCCCCATCGTCACCAGGTTGGGTGCGTTCGTGAGCTGCGCGCGCAGACCGCCTGTGCCGCCGGAGCTAGCCATGCCGCCAAAGCAATAGCACCCCTTCGCCTTCGCAGGAGCACGATCCCGATCCACCACCCAAAACCACGACACGGCCGGTAAAGCCCGCGATGCGTCCACGGACGACGGTGACCGGGGTACTCTCGTCGAGTTTGAGCGCAATCACGTCGGCACCCGAAAAGTCGACCACCACACGACCACTGCCGCGAAACTGCAACAGAGGCAATCCATCCCGCGGGATGCAGCCAGATTCCCAGTCGAGCTCGCCATCGAAGGCCACGATGCGCTCCTCGCGCAGGTACAGGACGTCGCGCTCAAGCAGCAAGACGGTCAGGCCAGGGCCTTCCTTGGGAGGCGAAATCCAGGCGTCGCCGCGGCCGGCGCAAAGGTGGAATTCCTCCGCTGCGTTGCCCAGCGGCTCATCCACGGTCCGGCCCTGCCGATGCCGTTTCGCCGGAGACAGGATGACGTCACTGCCGCTGGCCACCAGTGCGCTTGCCCGCACGTGCAGATCCTGCCGCACCGCCAGGCGCAGCACCCCTTGCGCGACCCAGGTCAGGCCCCGGTCGCGCTCCTCGGCCGGTTCGAGGCGTCGGCCGGTGAAAGTTGCCAGCGTGGATGCCTCGCCCCGGTTGCGGAACGATTCGCTGTCCCCGGCGACGCTGGCCGACCCGCCGCCCCGTTCGAGCTCCGCCGCCAGGTCGTGTTGCTCGGCGGTTCGGAACGCCGACACCGCGAGCGCATCCTGGCCGGTTCTTGCGTACGCATACCCCAGGAAAGACCACGCCCGGCGATCGGCGGGATAAAGCCGCGTGGCCACTTGCAACTCCACCACCGCATCGTGAAACCACTCCAGCTTGAGCGCGATCAATCCAAGTGACAAGCGCGCCCCGGCGTCATCGGGAGTCAAGCGCGTCAGCTCCGCAAAGGTCTCGCTCGCCAGCGCGGTCCGCCCCAGCTTGAAGCGCACCAGGGCCAGCAACTTGAGTGCCCTCGGATGGTGCGGAGCCAGGGCCAGCGCGGCCAGGATAAAAGCCTCTCCCTGATCCAGCTGCTTCGCTGCCACGCAGTCGGCCGCCCGGCGCATGTGGGCGGCGAACCCGTCTCCCGTCGTTGTTGCCATTGCTGCGCCCGTCATCGCACCGTCACCGCGCGCTCATCGCGCCGCAAGCATGGAGCCTGGCAGAGCGGAATCTCGCCGCCGGTATTCTTCGTAGCGGGAGAGCACGTTCATCACGTATGCGCGGGTCGTTTCGTAGGGCGGCCATCCACCGTACTTTTCCACCGCTCCCGGTCCGGCATGGTACGCCGCGAGAACCTTGACCCGCTCCTCGGCCGAGCAGACTCGAATGCCCGAGTTGCGGTGCCCCTCGGTCGAAGGCGTCCGGCAGAAACGCTGCGCCAGCACTTGCAGGTAGCGCGCGCCCCCCATGATGTTCTGGCGCGGATCCCAGATGTTGGTGACGCCCATGGCGCGAGCGGTGTCGGGCATTAGCTGCATCAAGCCCGTGGCACCCACGCTGGACACAACCTTGGGATCGTAGTCCGACTCGGTCTTGATGACCGCCCGGATGAGCGCCTGCGGAACGCCGAAAAACGCCTGCTGATCGCGAATGTGATCGTCGAATCGGCTGAAACGCTCGGAGGAAACGTCGCGCGGAGCCACCAGATCGGTCGCGCCGCGCACCGCCGCTGCCTTGCCCGGGCCGGTGCGAAACAGAACCTTCCAGTTCGACCCCACCGGGGGCAGGTTGGTGAACTCGATCGTGCCGTCGCGCCGCTGACGTGTCCACATGGTCCGGGTGGCGCTGTGTGCGTATCCTTGCTTGCCCTCGGATGCCGCCTGTGGCGCGGGTGCGGAAACCGTCCGGGTTTCCTTGATCGACGTCATCAACGTCCAGCCGCCCCCTTTGGGATCGACGTTGGTGAACTCCTGCGCGCCGTCGCCGCGCACGCGGTGCCACACGGTCGCCTGCGCGACCGCCGGGACCAGCACCAGGGCAACCGCCCAAACGCGACGCATAATCTTGGATCGTAACACAGGCCCTGCCCCATCACCCCCCGCAACCAGGGTACAGTGATCGCGTGTTGCAGACCGACTACTTGGTGCTGGGTTCCGGGCTCGCGGGGCTGTATTTCGCCTTGCGCGCCTCCGAGCACGGCCGGGTGATCGTGGTGACCAAGCGAACGCCCACGGAAGCCAACACCCAATACGCTCAGGGCGGCGTGGCCGCCGTGCTGGGGCCCGACGACACCGCGCAGAGCCACGTCGAGGACAC
>CAYSKR010000200.1:0-6387 GCA_964431675.1 uncultured Myxococcales bacterium | reverse complement strand
ATGTGCTCGAGCCAGGTCTGGATGTGAAAATGAAGCAGCTCTGAGCGATAGGTGTACCAGCGCTCTCTCTCGGTGGGAAACGCGATCAGCGCGTCCTTGAAGCGTCTGAACGCGCCCTTGCTGTCGATGGACACCAGCAGCCGGTCGCGCAGCGCAGGCTCTTGCACCGAGCCGACGAATCGCTCCATCCACCGGTACTGCTCGCGCGACGACGCAGGATCGATGCGCAGGAAGCGTCCCGGGTGTCCGGCAACCTTGGCGCGGCAAGCTTCCGCGTCCGGCTCTCCCTCGACGATGGACAGCCGGTCACCTGTCTCCAGGTCCAGGAAACCTTCCAGGTCCGGAGAATTGCGTTCGAAAGCGATCTCAAGATCGCTCCAATTTACTGTGATAGGCGGCATGACCAAGACTCCTGTGGCCCTCCTCCCCAGAAAGGCACAGAAAAAAGACGAAGAACAATTTGGGTACATCTGCAGCGTACTGGGCTCTGGCCGGGTTTGCAAGCACCCCGTGGCGCGCCCGGCCGGTTGGACCACCCTTGACATTCCTGGGTTCCACCATAGATTGCGCAGCCCGCTGTCGCATGGAGGTCACCGTGGCTCGCGTTACCGTTGAAGACTGTCTGGAAAAGATTCCCAACCGGTTTGCCCTGGTGGTGCTTGCTTCGGAGCGAGCGCGCCAGATCGCGAGCGGCAGCCGAGCGATTGTTCGCTGCGACAACAAGGCTCCCGTGACGGCCCTGCGCGAGATCGCTGCCGGGAAAGTTGCTTTCAACGAGTCGGTGGACGCTGTCGTCCGCGGGTACCTGGCCGAACAGCGTTCACGCGGCGCGCGTCCGGTGCGCGGCGGCCGGTCCTGAGCGGGCGCGCGTCACGCCTTGCAGGCGAGCACGAACTTCAGGTAGTTCCCCTCGGGAAAACCTGGAGCGACGGGGAAATCGGCCGGTGGTCCAACTCGGTCGATGATGCGCAGGTTGGCCCCGGCGGTCGCCGCGCTTTCGGCCATCGCCCGGTCAAGGTCGAGCGGCGAAGGTTGCAGGGATGGGCTCGTTGGGCAGCGGTGCCGGCCGCGGTCGACCGGACAGGTTTGGGTCCGTACCAGGCAGCGCCGGAAACGTGAGCTGCGCGGGTGGCGAGGCCGACTTCCAGGCGAGCCGACGCAGCCGCTTGCGCACCGCCTTCTCGGTGACGCCGAGCCGACGCGCGATGTCGCGATTCGAGCGCCCCTCTTTCTTCAGCGCGCCGATGCGCGGATCGCTTCCGCCCTTGACGCGGTCGGCCCTTCGGGTAGCCGGGCACGCGCAGCAACGCTGCCAGACCACCATCCTCGTACCGCCGCCCAAAGCGCCGCACGACTGCGCACGTCGTAGCCGAAGACCGGCGCCACCTCGTGTTTTACCTACAGGACTCGAGGCGCTTGGGGTGCTGGGGTGAGACGGCGTTGGCTGCCAAAATATCCAAGTTGTGCAACCACCCGGCCTCTCAGAATCGGAAATAGATAAACGTCGTTTCCTGCGAGGTAAAGACCAGCAAGACGGCAACGGCAAGGGCAAGTATTGCTCCGCGCAGCGGCACGGGAATGCGCAGCCACAACGAAGCCGCACTCTCGCGACGGGCGCGAATGCGACCTTCGCTGAAATAGAGCAACACGAGTCCGCCGGAAAGGGCGACCAGCTTAGCCCACTGAAGCGGCGATGAAGTGATGGTTCCGCGTCCGGCGATGCCCAGAAAAATATTCTGGGCCTGTGCGGGCGAAGTCGCGCGAAAGAATATCCAGGCAGCCGTCACCAATCCGAAGGTGATGACCACGCCCCGCGTGCCCCGGAACAGACCCGGCACCACGCGCTGGACGATTAGGAAAGCGCCGTGAAGGCCACCCCACAAGACGAACATCCACGAAGCACCATGCCACAGGCCGCCGATTAGCATGGTCAGCATCAAGTTTATCTGAGTCCGCACGGACGAGGCCCGGTTTCCGCCCAGCGCTCCGATGTACAGGTAGTCGCGTAGCCAGCTCGACAGGGTGATGTGCCACCGCCGCCAGAATTCAGACGGCGACGACGCAACATAGGGGGCGTTGAAATTAGTGTCGAGACGATAGCCAAACAGCAATCCAAGCCCGACGGCGATGTCGGAATACCCGGAAAAGTCTCCATAGACCTGAAAGCCAAATCCGACGGCGGCCAGCAAGGACTGCGCGGACGGCAGGGTGCCGGTCGACGCCAGATCAAAGAGATTGTCAACGCGGACCGCGATCGCATCGGCGGCCATCTTCTTGAACAGTCCGGTCACGATCCATAGGCCAGCCGTGCGCATCACTGCGCCGTTGAACGCCTTGTCCTCGCGAAATTGCGGCAAGAAGACCGCGGGACGCATGATCGGGCCGGCTTGGTGGTGCGGGAAAAACAGGACGTAGAGGAGCAGGCGCCAGAATCGTGGCTCGCGTTCGACCTGCCCCCGGTACAGGTCGACCTGATACGAGATAAGCTGAAACAGATAGAACGAGATGCCGAGCGGCAGCGTTGTCTTTCGCGTCGGTAAATCCGTATTGAAAACGAAGTTGATATTGGCCGCGCAGAACGACTGATACTTGAACAGCGCCAGGGCCGACAGGTTGAAGGCGACGGCGGCGAGCATCCAGGCGCGGCGCTTGGTGGTCTGCGAAGCTATCGGGATCGAAAGGACATGATTGACGATCACGCAGAAGAGCAACAAGACCGTGTCGGTGATTCCCGCGTAGTAGTAGAAGGTCAGGCTGCTCACCAGCAGCACGGAGCGCTGATATCGGACCGGGAGCCACCAATAGAGGGCCAGCGTGACGATACAAAGCAGGAGAAATGCCGGCAAATGAAAGGGCATCGCTCAGTTCCGCCCCGGCGGCGACGATTGCACTGCGCGTGTCACGCACGCATCAAGGTGGCTCCGTCCCTTCGGGTTGAGGTGAATGGGATCGTAGAATCCGCCATCGTCGAGGATCACCCGTTCGCAGTCGATGACCGATGCCGACGTGGTGGCGAGTACGCGCTGCCACGCCGCGCGCATCGATTCGCGCAATCCGGGCACCTGGCGATCCAGGTGCTCGACGAAGTCGCGTCGCATGGGTGCGAACACGATGCTGACGCGAGCTGGTGCCCACGCGCGAATCAATTGCGCGACCCCTTGCTCAGCCGCCAGCGAAGGCGGACGCCGGTTCGCCAGCAACCACATCTTGTCGTACGCCTCCAGCTGAGCGGCCGGAGGGAAAGCCGTCAAACTGGTTGACCAGATGCTGAGGCCGCAAGGTGTGACGGCCTCGATCTCGGAAGCAAAGGTCCTGCGGTTGAATTGCGCCTGGAACAAACTGCGAATGCGGTCACGATTTCCAAACAGGCCACTCAAGGTACCAAGCACCGCGGGGGCGTATCCTTCCTGGTCGGCGTTCTCCTTCCAGGTCAAAGGCATGGAAGGCGAGCTGACGTCGAAATTGATCGACGACGTGACGAAGAGGACGCGCCTCACCCGGTTGCCCGACTGGGCGAGGTCAGCCAGCAGTGAATCCGCCTGACGAAAACCACCGCCTGGGAGCGCCAGGTTCAGGCCTTGTGCCCCGAGCACATCACCCACGGCGCAAGCGTCGATGCCGCGCTCGCCGGTAGAGTTGCCGACGACCACGGTGGCCACCCCGCGAGCGCGTCGCGCGAGCTGGCGCCGCACAAACAGACTGGTGGCCGCGCTCGGGACTCGCAAGCTAAGGAGAGACTCTTCGCGGCATACCAAGCGCGCGCCAAGATCCAGCACCAACATCGTGGTGCCGAACCAGACCAGCAGGCTAGCCTGCCGCACGGCTTTTCCTGTGCGTAGTAAAGACAAGAGCCCTTGCGGCCGAGCGCCGGTCACGTGACGATCATCCGATAAAACCTTATTTGTCAACGATACCGCCTCACCGCCGCCCGGATCATGCCCGAAATCGAAGTGGCGGCTGAGAGCGTGAGCAGAAATCGCGTCCGGTGCGCGGCGGCCGGTCCTGAGCGGGCGCGCGTCACGCTTTGCAGGCGAGCACGAACTTCAGGTAGTTCCCCTCGGGAAAACCTGGAGCGACGGGAAAATCGGCCGGTGGTCCAACTCGGTCGATGATGCGCAGGTTGGCCCCGGCGGTCGCCGCGCCTTCGGCCATCGCCCGGTCAAGGTCGAGCGGCGACACCTTGGTTGAGTTGGTGGCGAAAGCGAGCACGCCGTCGGGAGAAAGCACGCGCGTACATGCCGCCGCGAGGTGGCCAAGGTCCGTCGCCACCGAGAACGTTGCCCCCCCATGGCCGTGGGAAAACGTGGGCGGGTCGCAGACCACCAGATCGAACTGCCGCCCGCGGTCGGCGAAGCGATCCAGCGCCTTGACGGCGTCGGCGGTGATGGCTTCCATCTTGGCCGGATCCAGGCCCGACAATTCATAGTTTTTTCGTGCGCGTGCGTGGGCCTTGCCGGCGGTGTCGACGGCCACGACCTCCGCGGCTCCGGCCTTGGCGGCGCGCACCGAAAAGCCGCCAGTGTAAGAAAACAGATTGAGCACGCGGCGACCCGGGGCGAGGGCAGCCACCGCATCGCGGCCGCGACGCAGGTCGGGAAAGAACCCGACGCCGAGGGGTGCCGTCACGTCGACACCGAACCGGCAAGCGGCCTCCTCGACGACGACCTCAAGCGGTGCTTCTTCACCGCTGACACGAACCGCTGGTTGCGGTGCCGCCTGTCCGGCGAGTGGCCGAAGGCGCTTCTGTTCATAGATGCCGCGCGGCGACACCTGTTCGCCGATTGCCGCGAGGAGGTCATCGCGCCACGGCAGGGCACCGCCGCTGAGCCATTGCACCACCACGAAATCGCCGTATCGGTCAACGGTGACTCCGGGAAGGCCTTCGCTTTCACCGGCAAAAAGCCGCAGGCCCGCGGGGGCGCGCAGATCGACAAATCGGGTGCGCAGTTGCAGCGCCTGCGAAAACCGGGTCGCGACCGCAGCCGAGCCTGGCGCAACCATGGCGGCCGGATCGCGGCTCAGGACCCGCACCACAATGGCGTGATCTTGATCCACGAAGCCGCGGGCAACGAATTCGCGGTTGCCGGCCAGCAAGTCAACCAAGGATCCGGTGGGATCGCCCACCGATCGGACGCCGAGTGCCTCGCGAAAAACCCACGGGTGCCCCAGCCAAACCCGCCGCGCCACGTCTTCGGAAAGCCGATATTGACCCTGGCGTAGCCTCGGTTCGACCGATGTAACCTGTGGGCTCCTGCGCCGCGTTGCGGTGGTGGTGTCGTGGCTGCGCTTCATCGGATCCGGCAAATTAGCAGGCCTGCCATTGACTTTGTGAGTCCAGTAGGGGAATTTTAACAACGTAGGCCAAGGTAGGTCAAAGGTAGGTCGTTGGGAGCATACGTGGTTTCACCCGGATCCATAGACGAATCCCTCGAATCCATCCTGACGGAGGTGCAAGGGAAGGAGACGGCATCGTCGGCCATGCCGGATGCTGCGGCCCGCGCGTTTGATGCGATTCCGGTCGGGGATGACGCGCTGCTGGTCGAGATGACGCCCACGCCCATGCCGGTCGTCGTCAGCCTCAACGGGCAACTTCGCGCGTCGGAAGACAAGACGCTGCTGACGCCTGCCTTCGCTCCCGAGGCGGCGGAGGTTCGGTCCCCGCTGCTGACGGCAGCCACCCTGCGATCCCGGCGCGCGTCGCAGGCGGTGCGAACCGTCGCGGCGAAGAAGTTTCAACTGAGCGTGGGACACTTGGTCGGCATTGTGCTGGTTGCTGTGCTGGGCGCAGGTGGTCTGGTGTGGTTTGCCAAGCCGTCGGCACCGGAAGTGCCCGCGGCCTCCGACATCAAAAGCGCCATCGACCGGGCACTTCCTTCAAGGGCGGCCACGCTGCCGGACCCCACGGCGGTGCCCGCTGCCGCCGCAGCACAAGGCGGCTTCGTCCCCTCGGCTGCGGAGGACGCGCCCGCCGCGGCTTCGCCGACCATCGAGCCGTTGCCCGACGCCCAATCGGGCGCGGCGTCGAAGCCTTCCGCCGGACATCACACAAGTAGGCAGAAACCTGCGGCAGCCAGAGCGCCTGCGGCCAAGTCGGTGCCTGCGGCCAAGTCGGCACCTGCGGCCAGGTCGGCACCTGCGGCCAAGTCGGCACCTGCGGCCAAGCCCGCCGCCAAAGCGGGCTCTGCGGGCTGGAGCGATCCCTTCAACTGATCCGCACCAGTCGGAAGCACCAGTCGGAAGCACCAGTCGGAAGCACCAGTCGGAAGACGAATTCTGTGCCGGAGACATCTTTCGTACTGGCCCAAGGCTAGGTATGATGGGTCAGGACAAATTATGAGTCGATTAGGAGAGTTGCTAGTCCGCGACCATGTCATCTCGGCTGAGCAG
>CAYSKR010000199.1:0-19985 GCA_964431675.1 uncultured Myxococcales bacterium | reverse complement strand
AAGTGGAGATATCCTGTTGTCACTCGACATCTCACAGAGCACGTTGCGCGCGGAGCCCCTATCACAGACGGAAACGCTGCGACGTGATGATACGTACCCGCCAGTCGAACTCGATGCTGCGGACGCCCCAAGAAGGCGCTTCGCTGTCCAACAGGTGATGGAAGCAGTCGTTCGACATTTCGCGCCGTCGGCACCGTGACGCTCGCGTCGATTGCCCGCCCGCCGCACCCAGGTTGATTTCAGGCAACCTTCGGCGTGGGCTGCCGACAACAGGGGATGAGCCTCCCACGTGCGGTTGTCCCAGGTCGCGTCTACATGATTTCCCGCCGCTGCACCCAGCGGATGTTCTTGATGCGCCCTGATCCCGAAACCACAAACGCCTTCATCTACTGCCTCGCGGTCGCCGCTCACCGCGCTGGCGTCGGCGTATTTTTCACGGCCACGATGTCCAATCACCACGCTTTTGCCGTGGCCCGTGCCCTGGCGGCCACCTCCGCCCCCACGTCAGCGCCGCTTTCCATCATCAACGTCGGTCCGGGGCTTCCAGGGGCTTCCCATCTGGGCCCGTGTGCCACTGCCTTGTCACTTCGTAGGCGGCCACCCCCACCGACGTCGACAAGTTGAGCGACCGAATGCCGACGTCGGCCATGGGGATCCGCACGGTGTGCGCCGCGTATTGTTCAAGCAGCGACTGCGGCAAACCCACGCTCTCTCGGCCAAAGACCAGCACGGTCCGGGCGGGATAACGCACCTCAAAATGCGCGCGCCGGGCCCGGGCGGTGAACAAGAACGGATCGCCCATGTCCGGCAACTGCCGCTGCAGGCTCTGCCAGTCGGGCCAAACGCGCAGTCGCACGCGCGGCCAGTAGTCGAGCCCGGCGCGCCGCAACTCCCGATCCGAAAGCGCAAAACCCAGCGGTTCCACCAGATGCAGATGTGCGCCCACCGCCAGCGACGTTCGGCCAACGTTTCCCGTGTTCCAGTGGATCTCGGGCTCGACCAGGACAATGTGCAGTTCCGGCGATGGCATCGCTATTGGCCAGGTGGCCGCCGCAGTTCTGGGTGCTCGTCGATGAAGGCCTGGCGGCTCTCGCGCGAGATCTCGACCACGTACAGGCGATCCTTGTGCAACTCGGCCTGGCAGCCGAGGCGCGAAGCGGCGCGCACGTCGAACGCCTTGTCCATGATGTCTTCCTCGCGCTCGCCGATCTCCGACAGATCCGACAAGCCCTCCTTGACGTACACGTGGCAGGTCGAGCACGCGCAAACGCCGCCGCAGGCCGATCCGACCTGCGCGTCGCACTTGCGGGCCGCATCGAGAATCGTCGTGCCGACGGGCACCTCCACTTCGTTCCCGTCTGGTGCAAATCGAATGCGCGCCATGGCGTCGGCCATCACCCCAGCTTCTCGGCGACGGACGCAACGGATTGCCCCGCAAACCCGACTTCCAGCGCCCGATTCATCCGGCGCGTGGCGAATTCCTTCGACGCGGCGTCAAGGCCGGTGACGGCATCCCGGATCGCGCGCACGTCGTCCTGCACCTTGACCACGCGCAGCCGCGCCGCGGCCGCCGCGACGGCCGTCCGGTCGCCCTCGGTCATGAGTTCCGGCGACGCCGCGATGGCGTTTTCGGTCGCCGAAAGAATGCGCGCGGCCTCCACGCGCTGCTCGAAGAGTTGCTTTTGCTGTACGTCTTGCTCGGCATGGGCCACCGAATCGAGCAGCATCTTCTCGACCTCGTCCTCCGCAAGACCGTACGTTGGTTTCACGTCGATGGACGCTTCCTTGCCGACGGCCACGCCCGCAGTCACCTCTCTGGCTGACACGCGCAGGATGCCGTCGGCATCCACGACGAACGTGACTTCCATCCGCGCCATGCCAGCCGGCCGCGGCGGCAGGCCGCCCAACTTGAAGCGCGCGAGTGATCGGCAATCGGCGACCAGCTCACGCTCGCCTTGAACCACGTGCAGATCGAAGCCGGTCTGGTTGTCGGCGTAGGTGGTGAACGTCTGGGTCGCGCCACACGGCACCGTGGTGTTGCGGTGGATGATCTTCTCGACCACGCCGCCCATCAATTCGAGCCCCAGCGACAACGGCACGACGTCGAGCAACAGCATGTCAGATCCGGCGCTTGCGCCCCCGAGCAGGTCCGCCTGAATCGCCGCGCCAAGCGCAACGACCTGGTCGGGATCGATGTCGGCGAGCGGCTCGCGTCCGAACCATTCGCGCACCCGCGCCCGCAGCAGGGGCATGCGCGTCGCGCCGCCGACCAGGATCACGCCCGTCAGGTCGGTGGCTTCGAGTCCCGCGTCTTTGAGCGCCCGCCGAACCGGCGCGGCACACCGCTGCAGGACCGGGTCGGCCAGTGCTTCCAGCTCGGCGCGCGAGACGCGACCGGTCCACGGCGTTCCATCGGTCTTGGTCAACGCGACCGGCACCGAATCGACGGTCGACAACGCTTCTTTCGTGGCCCGTGCCGCGTCGAGAACCTGACGAACAAGCGCCGGATCGCTGCTCGTCGCATCGGGCACGCCCATGTGCTGCAACAGAAAGTGCGCGACCGCACGATCAATGTCGTCCCCGCCCAGCCGCGAATCTCCACCGGTGGATTTGACCTCGAACACACCGCCCTGCAATTTGAGAATCGAGATGTCGAACGTCCCGCCGCCCAGATCGAACACCGCGAAGGTGCCCTCGACCTGCTTGTCGAGTCCGTACGCGAGCGCCGCAGCAGTGGGCTCGTTGAGCAAGCGCATCACCTCGAGGCCGGCCAGGCGGCCCGCGTCGCGCGTCGCCTGGCGCTGTGCATCGTCGAAGTACGCCGGCACGGTGATGACGGCACCCTCGATCGTGCCACCGAGTGCGTCTTCGGCTCGCTCTGCCAAGACCTTCAGAATCTCCGCCGACACTTCGACCGCCGTCACCGCCCGGCTGCCGCCAGCGACGGAGAAACGCACGACCGCGGCGTCGCCCGATGGCGCGAAAGCCTGCGGCGTCAGGTCATCGATCGCTGCGCCTTCACGCTGCCCGCGCCCCATATATCGCTTCGCCGACGCGACGGTGTCGCGCGGAAAACGCGCCGCCAGCTCGTCGCGCGCGCGCCGCCCGACGGCCACTCGACCATCCGGCGTGTACGCCACCACCGAGGGCAACAACGTCGCCCCGTCGGCGTCCGGCAAGCACTCGGGCTGCCCGCCCCGCACCGTGGCCACCAGCGAATGCGTGGTGCCAAGGTCGATGCCCACCACACGGGTGGCGCACGCTTCCCTGGTGCGCGTCTGCCCGGGCTCGGAGATCTGAAACAGCACCTCAGCCATCGGTCTGCGCCTCGTCCAGGAAGCGATCATAATAGCGCACGGCCACCAGCGCATCGGCCGCAGCGTTCAGATCCATCGCCGTGGCGCGCAGAGCCTGTGCAACCCTTTCCATCCTGGCGGCGCGTCGGCCGCGAACGTCTCCTGCCAGCGCTGCGACGGTGGCCTCGTGCCCGCCCGCGCGAGCATCTTGCAACTGCTCGCGCAGTTCCATCACCTCCATCAGGAGGTTTTGCGGCACGGGAACCCTCTCCCCCTCTTCCCCGCCCACGTCGATCCCCTGCCCGGCGAGCAGGTATTCGGCGCGTGAAACCGGATCGCGCAACGTCCGCCACGCCTGGTTAATCCGCACCGACCACTCGGTCGCCGCGCGTCGCGCCCGCACGTCCGCGCGCGCAAACCGGTCAGGGTGCGTGCGCTTCGTCAGATCCTTGTAACCCGTTTCCAGCGCCGCCACGTCAAGGTCAAAGCCAGCCGCGACGCTCAACGCCGCGAAGTGGTTCGTCGTCCCGACCGGTGGCTGGATGGCCTGACAATTCGCACAGAACATGGAATCTGGCGCGCTCTTCTCGCAAGACCAGCAGATCAAGGCATCGGCCTAGAACTGGACGCTCTCGCCACAGCCGCATTCGCCCTTGGCGTTGGGGTTGTTCCACTTGAACCCGCGGGCCATCAGCGTGCTGGCGTAGTCGAGCGTCCCACCGTCGAGGAACACGTAACTCTTCGGGTCGATGAACACGCGCACCTCGCCATCGGCGTAGCTGAGCACCTTGTCATGGGCGCGCGGCTCCGTGTCCGACCACTCGAACAGGTACGAGAATCCCGTGCATCCGCCGCCACGAATGCCCACCCGCAGGCCAGCGGGCTTGGTCGGCCGCACCTTGGCTGACTTCTTGATCTCGGCCACTGCCTTGTCGCTGACTGCAATCATCGCTCCATCACGCCGCGCTGCCGGGGGCAACACCCGCGGCCGCCTTGCGTGCCTCCTGCTTCTTTTTGTAGTCGGCGATGGCACCCTTGATGGCGTCTTCGGCCAGCACCGAGCAATGGATCTTCACCGGCGGCAGGTTCAGCTCCTGCACGATCTTGGTGTTCTTGATTTCCATCGCCTGATCCACGGTCATGCCCTTGATCCACTCGGTCGCCAGCGACGACGACGCGATCGCCGAGCCGCAACCGAACGTCTTGAACTTGGCGTCCTGGATGATGCCCTCGTCGCTAACCTTGATTTGCAGCTTCATCACGTCGCCGCAGGCCGGTGCCCCCACCAGGCCCGTCCCGACGTTGTCGTCGCGGATGTCCAGGCTGCCCACGTTGCGTGGGTTCTCGTAGTGCTCGATGACCTTCTCGCTGTATGCCATGACTTCGGTTTCCTTCCTGACTAGTGAGCTGCCCACTGGATGCTCTTGAGATCGATGCCCGCCTGCGCCATCTCCCACAGGGGAGACATCTCACGCAGCTTCTCGACTTTGTTCGCGACCAGATCGATCACGAAATCCACCTCTTCGACTGTATTGAACCGCCCGATGCCGAAGCGGATCGACGTGTGCGCCAGCTCCTCGTCGACGCCGATGGCCCGCAGCACGTACGACGGTTCGAGCGACGCCGACGTGCATGCCGAGCCCGACGACACCGCGACATCTTTGAGCGCCATCAGCATGGCCTCGCCCTCGACGTAGGCGAAACTCAGGTTCAGGTTGCCGGGCAGGCGGTGCTCCATCGAGCCGTTGACAAAGGTGTTGCTGACCCGCGCCGCGATGCCTTTGTGCAGCCGCTCGCGCAGCGCCAGGATGCGCACACTTTCGTCCGCCATCTCGCGCATGCAAATCTGAGCCGCGACGCCCATGCCAACGATCCCCGGCACGTTCAGGGTGCCCGATCGCATGCCGCGCTCGTGCCCGCCCCCATCGATCTGCGGCACGAGGCGCACCCGCGGCTTGCGGCGCACGTACAGCGCGCCCACGCCCTTGGGCCCGTACATCTTGTGCGCCGACAGCGACACCAGATCCGCGCGCGCCTGGTTCACGTCGAAGGGAATCTTGCCCACGCCTTGCACGGCATCGATGTGAAACATCGCGCCCTTCCCCTTGACCACCGCGCCGATCTCGCCGACCGGGTTCACCGTGCCGATCTCGTTGTTGGCCAGCATGACTGACACCAGGATCGTCTTGTCGGTCATGGCCCCGGCCACCGATTCGGGGCTGACCCGGCCGTCCTTGCCCACCGGCAGGTACGTGACCTCGAAGCCGTCCTTCTCCAGGCGCTTGCACGTGTCGAGCACCGCCTTGTGCTCGGTCGCCGCCGTGATGATGTGGTTGCCACGATCCTTGTAGAACTCGGCCGCACCCTTGATCGCCAGGCCGTCCGACTCGGTCGCGCCCGACGTCCAGACGATTTCCTTGCCGCTGGCACCAATCAAGGCACCGACCTGCTCGCGCGCGTGGTCCGCCGCCTGCTCGGCGGTCCAGCCAAACGCGTGCGACCGGCTGGCCGCGTTGCCGAACTGCGGGCCGAAAAACGGCAACATCGCTTCGAGCACCCGCGGATCGACGGGCGTCGTCGCGTGGTTGTCCATGTAGATCGGTGTCTTGACGCTCATGACTTCACTCAATGTCGGGTGATCCCATCGACCAGCAGCGGTGCCGGTCCTTCGTGGCCGTGAATGCCGCAGTCGCCGCACTCGGGTTGCGTGTGCGCGGGCTCGCACGAGTGGCAACTGTCCAGGTACGCCAGGCTCTGCGCCAGCTCGTCCGCCAGGCGCGACAGCCGGGCCACGTTCTCGCGCGTCTCGCGCAGCTTGTCGGTGAAAATTTCCTTCACCGTCGCCATCGCCTTCGGCGCGTTGTCGCTCTCTTCCCACACGCGCAAGAACGCCTTGATCTCGGTCAGCGAGAACCCCATGTCCTGCAGCTTCGAGATCCAATCTATGCGGCCCACCGCGCGGGGTGCATACAGCCGAAACCCGCCCTTGGACCGCACCACCGGCTTGAGCAGCCCAAGCTCTTCGTAAAGATGCAGCGCCCTGACAGTTTTGCTTGTCTTTTTCGATAGTTCGCCGACCCGAAGCAGACTGAGGCTGTCGGCTGGGACATCCGCTGGTGACAGTGTTCTTGGCAACATGACTCAAACCCTTACGTTCACGTAAGGGTAATATGATCTGGGGCTGCCGCTTGTCAAGATGATTTGAGGTGCAGGCTGGGTGCCTGGGGATCGCAGGGCTCTGCACGCAAGCTTGATCCGCGCCGAACAGGCCCGACGGTCGCTTTTGGCTGCTATGAAATCCTGGAGTCTGACTCCCGATTTTCATAGTACAGTAATGACGTGTTGGTTCACCGCACCCGTCATCTTGAGCAGCTAACTCGGCTCTTGCGCCAGTTTCCCGTCGTTGCGCTCATCGGTGCCCGGCAGACGGGCAAGAGCACCCTGGCACGGGGCCTGGCCTCCGCCTGGGCAACGGGCGCGACTGCCTTTGACCTCGAAGATCGCCGATCCGTGGCGCGCCTGGGCGAGCCCACCCTGACCCTTGAACCCTTGCGTGGCCTCGTCATCCTGGACGAGATCCAGCGGCGCCCTGATCTGTTCCCAACCCTGCGCGTGCTGGCGGACCGGCGGCGGCGCCCGGCCAGCTTCCTGGTGCTGGGCAGCGCCGCGCCGGAACTCTTGCAGCAGTCGTCGGAAACGCTTGCGGGACGCATCGCCTACCACCACTTGCCCGGATTCGACCTGCACGAGGTCAAACCACGCGCGCTCGATCAGCTGTGGCTGCGCGGCGGATTTCCACTTTCGTTCAACGCGCGCAACGACGTCGAAAGCACGCGGTGGCGCCAACAGTTCATCCGAACCTTCGCCGAGCGAGAGTTGGCCGCGCTGCAGTTGAAGCTGTCGCCCGCCGTGATCGAGCGCTTCTGGCACATGCTGGCGCATTACCATGGACAGATCTGGAATGGCTCGGAGCTTGCCAAGTCGTTCGCGGTCTCAGAAAAGACGGTCAAACATTACCTGGACGTGCTGTGCGCAACGTTCATGGCGCGGCGCCTGAACCCCTGGCACGAGAACATCGGCAAGCGCGAGGTCAAGGCACCGAAGGTCTACCTGACCGACAGCGGGCTCCTCCACGCGCTGCTTGGTCTCGGCAATCGCGCCGACGTCATGGGGCACCCGAAATCAGGTGCGTCATGGGAGGGCTTTGCCATCGGTCAGATCGTGCAACGCCTCGAAGCCGATGCGAAGGAATGCTTCTTCTGGGCCATGCACGGCGGTGCCGAGCTGGACTTGCTGGTGCTGCGCGGCACCAGGCGCCTGGGCTTCGAGGTCAAGCTCACCGACGCTCCGCGCGTCACACCGTCCATGCGCTCGGCGCTGACCACCTTGCGCCTTGATCATCTTTACGCCATTCACGCCGGCCGCGACACGTTCCCGATGGGCGAACGAATCACCGCCCTTGCCGCACAACGGCTCTGGGCCGACCTGCCGCGCCTGCGGTAGTCAGGACGTTGCGCATACTCAAGGCGCTGCAATGCCACATCGCTCGGCGATCTTGTCCGCCAAGGTATCAAAGTCTCTTCTGCAATCTTGAACGGCTCGGAAGTGCGAACCGATCGCACCGTCGGCCGCCTTGAGGGCGAACATGGGCTTCCGCGCTTCCATCGCAAGTGGCATGAGGCTGCGATAGTTTCGCAGTAGCCCGAGGCAATCCGAATCGTTTTCAATGGTATTCGGCGCTTGACCCGGCTTCTCAAGCACGGCTCGACGGTAGTCGCCCGGAATCCGTGCCATCCAATTTCCATACGCCCGAACGGGCCGATCCATGCGCATGGCGTGCTGTAGCACCACGTAACCTTCAAGTTTCATCAGGCCTAGCGGCAATTCAATGTCTTGGCCGGAAGGCTTCTTGCCTCGGCGTTCCATCCATTCCTCCCGCCAACGCGAAAGCGTCGGCCCCAGGTTGCGGAGGCCTTGCAGCGAAAACAGATCCGGTGCCAGAGGAACGACAACGTGATCCGCTGCGAGTAGGGCCGCGCGGTTGATGGTGCCCAGATTGGGGCCCACGTCGATCAACGCCAGCGTTGCCGCCTGTTTCCGAGCCGCAGATACGACCATGCGATGAAAGCTTGATACAACTCGAAAAGCTGCCGGTTGGCGGTCGAGACAAGCGGGCCATTCACGAGAAAGTTTGTCTTCGAACCACGACAGGCCGAGGTCACCGACGATGAGCCCCAGGTTGGTACGGACCTGCTCTACGTGGGGAACCTGCACGTCCCCGGTCCCATTCAAGATGGGTTGGATAGAACCAAGGACGGTTTCGGGGTGCTCGCCGTCCGGCCAAAGTTCCTCCAGGCGTTCCTCGTCGAGAAACATGGATGTTAGGTTGGCCTGAGGATCCAGGTCGGCCACCACCACCGCGTGCCCCCGGTCAGCGAACGTCCAGGCTAGGTGGTAGGCAAGGGAAGTCTTGCCGACACCACCTTTGTTGTTGAAGAAAGCGATCGTCTTCATCGTGTAGATGCGACCTTCTTGATCGTCGCGAGGACCGCAGACGGCGAGAACTCGAACATTGGCGGCGGATTGCCGTTCTTCGCACACGCTTCTCTTGCAGCGTTAATGCCCCAACCGAATCTCTGGACGAATCCCAGGATCTTCATGCCCTCTGCCAGCGTCGGATTGCGATAGTCGGTCGACCCGGGTGCGCCGAAATTCTCCTCTCGGACTCTTCCATACAATCCCCCTGGACTGTGAATCTCGATCCGGTCGGAGAACCAGTAGACGTAGGCTGGTCCGTTCACTTCATACGAGCGATGGAGCACTGCGTTCCGGCAGAGCTGTTGCAGGGCCGTGAATGGGTAGTCGGGAAAGCGCCTTTCAGTCTCTGCACCTGCGATCTCTGTTCGAATTCGGTTGTTGAGCTGGACCAGATCTTCCAGATTCTTCACCACGTCGCCGATTCTGCCGTCCAACTCTTTCTGATGGATGATCGTGCTACTTGGGTCGGTACCTTCGTACAGGACGAACTGAACGTAAGCGCCAGGTGCCCATGTGCGCGGAGCACGGCCCACCAAAAGCAGCGCACCATGGGTGGGCTCGCCCGTCTTGGCCAAGAGTTGCAAGCCTGCAAGCCGCTCGGTTGTTGTGCGCTGGTTCGCCGCCAATACGTCAGGCGCAACAGCGGCAGGGAGGTAGTGCGACGCAAAGAATTCAAGGTCAATGTCTTCGACCGATGCACCCCTGACCGGCTGACGATCAAAGGGCAGGTCCCCCGCCTGACGTTTCTCAACAAGATCACTCAACATGGTTTCCACAACAATGTAGGGCACGGCGATACGGGAGGGAAGGCATTCGGGAGGGAAGGCATTGTGTGGACCACGTTTTTCTCACGCGATGCCCATAACCACTTTGCCCAGGACGTGGCGGGCTTCGATCACGCGGTGGCCTTCGGCGATCTGTTCCAGCGGCAAGACGCGATCGACGACCGCCTTGAGCTGGCCGCTCTTCACCAGTTCGAGCAGGCGGAACAGGCGCCCCTTGGATGCCAGGGTCGAGCCCAAAATCGACAGTTGCCGCCAGTAAACGTAGCGCAGATCAAGCAGCGTCTCAAAGCCGTCGGTGGCACCGCAGGTGACGATGCGCCCACCCTTGGCCGCAACCTTGATAGAAGCCGGAAACGTGCTCGCGCCGACGTGCTCGAACACGACGTCGATGCCCTTCCCCCCGGTCAAGCGGCGGCACTCCGCCGTGATGTTGGCGTCCTTGTAGTTGATGGTTTCGTGCGCGCCCAGACGCCGCGCCAGCGCCAACTTTTCGGCGGTCGAGGCCGCCGCAATCACGCGCGCGCCCGCCAGCCGGGCGATCTGCACCGCCGCGACGCCAACCCCGGAACCCGCGGCGAGCACCAGCACGGTTTCCTCGGGACGCACCCTCGCCTTGTCGATGAGCATCTGCCACGCGGTAAGAAATGCGATCGGCAGCGACGCGAGTTCAACGTCCGAGGGCCCGACCGGTGCCGGAACCAGGTTGGCCGCGGGCACGACCAGGTACTCGGCTTCGCCACCCCAGGTCTTCTCGCCCACCATGTGGTAGTCGGCGCATAGGTTGTCTTCGCCTTCGAGGCAGCGCGCGCAGCGTCCACACGAAATCCCTGGGTTGACGACAATCCGATCGCCTTCGCGCAACCCGGCGGCGACACCCGCGCCCGGGCCAAGCGCCGCAAGATCTCCGCAAACATCGCCGCCGGAGACGTGCGGGAACGGCACCTTGAGCGCCGGCAAGCCGCGCCGCAGCCACACGTCGATGTGGTTGAGCGCCGCGGCGCGAACGCGCACGAGCGCCTGGCCCGGTCCCGGTGTGGGGGTCGGAATTTCGCCGACTTCCATGACCTCGGGTCCGCCATGCTGCCTGAAAAACGCGGCTTTCATGCCCCGAAACTACACCGGACTTGGACGTTGCTGAACCAATTGCGCCACTGCGGCCAAAAACGCGTCGATGGTCGCGTCGGGCAGCTCACCCATGTTTGCCACCTGAACGTGATCGCGGCCGAGCGCGCCCTTGCAGCGGTAGATCACGAACCCGTGCTGCTTGCAGCCGTCGTACAGCGCGTCGACCGAAACGCCGGGCGGCACGCGCATGGTGACGATGGTGTGCGATTCGCGGCCGGTGTTGGTCAACGACACGAAGCCAAGATCAGTGAGCACGCGGCGGATGAGTAAGTTGCGCCGCCGGTAGACCTCGCGGCGCGCCGGCACGCCGCCCGACTCGGCCAGTTCATCGAGCGCGGTTTCGAGCGCGAAGAACGCCGACACCGCAGGCGTGAATGGCGTCTGGTCCAGGTCTTCCAGGTATTTTCGATAACGCTGCAGATCCAGGTAGTAGACGCGCGGCGGGATGCTGGCGATGCGCGGCCACACGGTGGGTGCGACGCACAAAAACGACACCCCCGACACCGAGTGCAGACACTTGTTGGCCGACGAGTACGCGATGTCGACGCCGTCGCGCACGACGTCCAGATCTTCGACGCCCAGCGACGACACCGCATCCACCACCAGCAGCACGTTGCGCGCACGGCAGAGGCGGCCAATCGCGCCGACAGGATTGACCAGGCCGACGGAGGTTTCATGATGGATCATGGCCACGACGGCAATATCGGGATCGGCGTCGAGCATCGCCGCGACTTGCGCGGGATCCGGCAGGCTGCCCCACGGCACGGCCAGCAGCGCGCGCGGCAATCCGTGCAGCGCGGCGATCTCGCCCAGGCGCTCGCCGAAGGCACCCGACGCGATGGTGAGGATCTTCTTGCCGGGAGGAACCACCGAGGCGATCGCCATCTCCATCGCCGCCGTGCCCGAACCGGTCAGGAGCAACATCTCGTGCTCGTTCGACGCGCCAAACACCGGACGCAACTTGGCCTGCAAGCGGCGGACGACGCCGCTGTAGTCCAGGTCGCGGTGGCAAACGTCGTGGTGCACCAGCGCCGCCTTGACCCGCGCCGAGGTCATCACGGGACCGGGGTTAAGCAGCGTGTAGCGGGGCGCGTTCTTCTCTGCCGTCAGTCGTTCGATGAGTGCCATCGTGTCCGCGGGCCCGGTGTCGCCGCCGGCTTGCATGTTCGGGCGCCGCAGATCATCGCCGTACACCCGCAACAGCCATTCGGCGTGCAGGCGCATCTGCTGCGAGTCGACGTCTTGCCACAGGGCACCACCCACATCGCGCGCAACCACCTGCCCGCGACGGCCCGCCTCGGCCACTCCTTGCGTCAGCGATGATCCCGGTTGAGCCTCCAGCGCCGCCAGCAGCGTCGGCGACATCACAAACAGGCCGGCCGACACGGCCTCGTACGTGGTCAGACCTTTGCCGATCGCCGCCACCGGGGCCAAGTGATCGGGATCATCAGTCCTGACGAGCGCCACCTTGGTCGCATCGTCGAAGTCGAAGACGCGCGACAGATCTCGATCGACGGCGAGCATGGTCTGGTCGGACGCCACCGGGGCACGCAGCATGTGTACGACGAGGTGAGGCGCGACAATCTGGTCCGCCATCATCAACAAGGTAGGCGCGACCACGAATGAACGGGCGGCGAGAACGGAGAGGCCATTGGGCCTGTCCCACGCCGGGTTTTTGAAAAACGTGATCGCGACGCGAGCCCCCGGCTCCGACGCCTGCCAGGCGTTCGCGGCCTGCATGACCTGCTCGGCCTGCCACCCGACCGTGATCGCGATGCGCCGCACGTCGGCCCCCGCAAGCGTGCGCAAGGTCCGCCACAGCAGGGGCTGTCCCCCCACGGCCGCCAGGCAGTTGGGCACGTCGGGAGCCGCGACCGGTCGGCCACGCCCCGCCGCAAGGATCAGCGCTTGCTGAATCATCGATCGAGGGCTACAGGGCACCTTGCGCGGCCGCGCGGCGCACCGGACGCCCGAACGTCAATCGGTACACCGAGTTTTCGGTCTCGACGTAGACGTCCTCGTCGCCCGGGGTGCCGAGCACGCGCCGCACTGGAGTCGTGATCATGCGGTGGCCGTTGGGGTCGCGAAAAATAACCAGGCCGCGGCCAATCGTGGGGAAGCCGACCAGGTAGCCGACGTAGGCTCGCCCCGCGGACGTGCTCAACGCTCGCTCGCGGCTCGTGTCGCGAATTTTCCTCGCCGTCACGTTAACCACGATGACCTCTGCTTCCAAGTGTAGCACAGGCGCGATGGGTATATACTGCCGCAGATGGCCATGGGGACGCGGAGCCCGCTCCTCGGATACAACCACGACGTGAAATACAGGGATCGCCTGTTTAACGTCCAGACCGAGGACTCGGGTCCCGGTAATCCGCACCTATTCACCCACCTGTACTTCCGCGGCACGGTGCTGGCGACCAAGCGGCAGGACTACGATCCCGAGTCGACGACCGACTTGGTGCGTGGGCTGATGCAAGGGCAGCACAAGGCGCTCCTCAAGGAGCTGAAGATCGGCGTGTACGACGACCATCTGATGGACTTTTTCGCCGCGCGCCGCGAGTCGCTGGATAGCCCGGCCGGCCTGGCGCCACTTGAACCGCCGCCGGATGCGTCGCCCGCGCCCACAGGTTCGGCGGAGGCAGTTTTTCCCGATCCGCAACCTGACCTCGCTCGGCAGGCCGATTCGGCGAGCCCGCAAGCAGCGCCACCTTCCACAGTCGGCGGGGAGCTTGGTGACATTGAGCCGACACCGACACCGCCGCAGTCGGCACCGCAGCCGCCCGGCCTGGAGCTGGCCGACGGCTTACCCGCACTGGAGCTGGATTCGCCCGCGCAGTTCGCGCCACCGCTCGGGTTGGAGATCGAAACTGCTGCTGCGCCGCCCGACGTGTTGTCGGATCTGGAGCTGCCCGCCCTGGACCTTGCGTCGCTCGGGATCCTTGCCGGTCCCGAGCCGGATGAGCCGTCCGCGCCACGGCCCGGCACGCATCGCAGGCCACTTGATCTGGACGCGCTGCCGGACATTCTCCTGCCGCCCCAACCCGATCTGGAAGGACTGCCCCTGGTCGAAACGCAGTTGCCGCTCCCGGTTCCGGTTCCCCGCGCCGACGCTCATGGCCCTGGCGGCCCTGGCGTTTACGCACGCCGTGGAGTGATCATTGAAAAGCCCTTTGGGACGCCAACGCCGGAGCCCGTCGCGCCAGCACGCGGGACCATGCCCGGCACCGCGATGAACGCGCCGCCCGTTGCGCGAACCGCGCCGCCATCAGCTCGGACGGCCAGTCCACCGGTCGTTGTGGTTCCGGCTGCACGCCGTCCCCACGAGCGACCGTCCACACCGGTCGCCCCGCAGAATCAGGTGGTGGTGCAGCGAACCGTCAGCGTGGGAACCGGCGGAGGCTCACCGCAGCCGTTCGTGCCGCGCCCGCCACGACGGCCGGCGCAGGCCATCCCGTACGTGGTCCAGGAGGGCAGCCACCCGGTGGTTGGACCGGCAAATCAGGCCAGAGCGACGGCCACATATCCGCAAGGTGCCGCCCCGCCGCGATCCACGGCGGCCCGTTCGACCGTCAACCCCAGCAACCGCGCGCCCGCCGACCTCATCGCCGACAAGAGCCTCGACGAAGTCATTCTTGAGTACCTCGAATCCGATCCGTCCTCGCCAGGCCGACGCTGACAGCCCCCCTCTCGCTCGCTCGCTCGCTCGCGTTACACGACCCGCCAGGTCGTCCCACCGGGGCTGTCCATCAGTTCGACGCCCATGGCGCGCAGTTGCCCCCGAACCTCGTCGGCGCGGGCAAAGTCCTTGGCGGCGCGGGCGGCGATGCGTTCGGCGACACGTGCCTCCACGGCCTGCGGATCGATGCTGCGGCGCGAGCACAGACGGGTGCGCCGGGCGAGCAGGAAGTCCTTCGGCTCGCGGTGCAGGATGCCCAGGATCCCGCCCACGTCACGCAAGTCGCGGCCGAAGCCCGCGATGGTCGCCGCGCGCTTGTCCCTGGGCATCGACTTGGCGTCGTCGAGCAGCTTGTTGGCGACGGCACACGCTTCGTGAATTTCGGCCACCGCCACTGCGGTGTTGAAATCGTCATCCATCGCCGCGTCAAAGCGCGCGACGAGTTCGGATGCAGGCACCCCGGTTGGAGGAGCCGCGTTGCCCCCGGCAAACGCATCGATGCGCTCGACGGTCCGATAGAAGTAGTCGAGCCGCCCTTCCGCCTCGTCGAGATCCGGGAAGCTCTGGGCGCCCGCTTCGTCGCGCGCGAGGGTGAAACCAAGCGGGCTGCGGTAGTGAACGCTGACCAGCAGAAGGCGCAACGATTCGAGATCGTGGGTTTCACCGACCTTGCGAATCGACACCACGTTGCCCAGCGACTTGGACATCTTTTCGCCGCCGAAGTTGACCATGCCCGAGTGCAACCAGTGCTGCGCGAAGCTGCCCGGCCCGAAGGCCCCCTCGGATTGCGCGATCTCGTTCTCGTGATGCGGGAAAATCAGATCCGAGCCGCCGCCGTGGATGTCGAACGTCTCGCCGAGGTGCCGATGCGCCATCGCCGAGCATTCGATGTGCCACCCGGGACGGCCGTCTCCCCACGGGCTCGGCCACGTCGGCTCGCCCGGCTTCGCCGCCTTCCACAGCGCGAAATCGAGCGGGTTGCGCTTGTGCTCGTCGACTTCGATGCGCGCCCCCGACTTGAGTTCGTCAGGACTCTGACCCGAGAGCGACCCGTAACCTGCGAACCCACCGACCGAGTAGTAGACATCGCCGCCGTCCACGGCATACGCGAGACCGTGCTTCACCAGGCGCTCGATGAACGCGATGATCTCGGGCATCGTCTCGGTCGCGCGCGGCTCGACATCGGGGACCAGCGCACCGAGCGACCGCAGGTCGGTGGCCATCTCGTCGGCGTACTTGCGCGCAATCTCGGCGGCGGGCTTTCCCTCGGCCAGCCCGCGGCGAATGATCTTGTCGTCGACGTCGGTCACGTTGCGAACAAACTGAACCTGCAAGCCCCGTCGGCGCAGGTGACGAATGATGACGTCGAACGCGACCACCATGCGGGCATGGCCGACGTGGCACACGTCGTACACGGTGATGCCACACGCATAGACGCCCAGTCGTCCGGGCGTGCGCGGAACCAGAGCCACCTTGCGACGGGTGCGGGTGTCGTGGATGCGAATCGTGCCGGTCATGGTTGGTGCAGTGACTACCGCGCCGGGCGCAGAGCGAGCAAGTTGACCAGCGCAAAGGCCAGGAGGCACGCCACCAGCATCACCGTCCACAGGTGGTTGCGCGGCTTGTCGCCTTCCAGCAGAAGGACCGCGTCGGCGGGGATCTGCACCGCGGCGACCGATCGGATGCTCTCGATGTCGGCGAGCGGCAACGTGATCGCGGGCGCGGATGGCGCGGCGATGACGACGCCTGCTGCGGACACCGACAATTCACCCAGGCGCGCCCGGTGAGCCCGGCGCGCGGGCCGAATGCGGACCTGCCGATCGAGGTCGCCGATGGACGACAGGATCGCATCGCGGCGCATGCCGGGCGTCTCGACGACGAACTCGTGCGGCTGGTTGCTCGCAGCCGCCGCGATCGCAGACACCACCCGGGCCCCCGTCCCCAAGAGCAACGCCTGCGCCTTCACCACATCGGGAAAACGGCTCTTCGGCATCGACACAGCGACCTGGCCCGCCTGGCCGGCCAGCAGAACGATGTCATCGCGCGGTCCGATGCTGACCCGCGCGCCGTGGTAATCGTCAGTCGTCAGCGACTCGCGTCCACCCGATCCAATCGCCGCGATAAACGGTGCCGAGCGAAAGAAATGCGTGGCGCTGACGTGAAACGCGAAGTGCTGACGGATGGCGGCAAAAAACGGCAGCCGCGACAGGGGCACCAGGCGACCGACGAAATCGTCTCGTTCCGCCTTGTCGAGCGGCAACGGATCGGCTGCGCGCTGCACGAACACACGCCCGTTGCTGCCGAGCAGCCGGAAAAACTGCGTGAACTCCCACGAGCCCTGCCGGTCGAGCAGCACCGCGCTCTCGCGGTCCGGCGTTCCCGAAAGCCGCACGACGCGGTCAATGGGCAGAGCGGAAATCGGGGTCGCCGACAAGGCCCTTGCGGTGCCGAGGTCCACCGGGACATCGCCGCAAAGCGCGTAGCCCAGATCGGCACGAACCTGATAGATGAGGAACCCGGCCAGGACCACCACCGCAAGCGCGATCACCGGGTGGCGCGTACGCCGCCGCGCCGGAGGCCCGGGAATGGCGGAGAACTCGTCGGACGGAGGCATCGCAAAAGACGATTGCCCATCGCCGCGGTTGGTTGTCACCTCGCTCACGCTTGCGGCGGCACGTTACCATGCCTTGGTGCATGGCACGCGACGGCGGGATAGAGTACACGGCGTGGGATCGCAGGCAGCGATGCGTGGCGCATGCGGGTGATGGCGTTCGTCGCCGCTGCCGCGCTTGGGCTCTCGTGCTCGCGCGGTGCGCGCAGCCCCGAAGAGGGCTACCGCCAGCTTGCGTTGGCCGTGCAGGCACGCGACGCACGTGCCCTGTTCGCGGCGCTGGATCAGGAGACCCGCTGGTCCTGGATGACGATTCAGCGCTCACATCGGGAAGCCTACGACATCGTCCAGAGCGTGTATCCCGATGGCGCCGAGCGCGCGCGGCAGATCGCACGCTTCGAGGCGGGCGCACAGAGCGACGGCGCGGACGCGCTGTTCGCCACGCAGGTGACCGACAAGGACTGGCAAGAATTGGCGGTCATCGTCAGCGCTCAGGCGACTCCCGCCGCCACTTTCCGGACGTCGGGCGACACCGCGACCGCGGACGTGAGGGGCAAAGCCGTGCCGTTTCGTCAGGGTCCCAAGGACGGCCGCTGGGGCTACACCGGTTACGCTGAAACCGCCGAGGCGACCAAGCGGCGAGCAATGACGGATCTCGATCTGCTCAGGCGCAGCGCCGCAGACTACGAGCGCGCGGCCGTGCGCGAGGCCCGCTGAATGAACCCACCACGCACGAGGACCGCCGCCGCCGATGGCGATGGCGATAACGCGAAGGCGCAACTGTCGTTCGACGTCAGTCGCCGTCCGGTGGCCGATTCCGCGACGGTGCCCACCAGTCCGGCGGAGGTGAGGGCAGCTCCGGTGCCGCCAGCCGAGTCAGGTCCGCGCATCTTCGGCGTTGCGGAGATCGTGCGCTTCGCGCGCCAGGCCATCGAGGCGCGCTTCACGGACGTCCACGTCGAAGGCGAGCTCTCGGGGTTGAAACGGTCGGTCGCCGGCCACCTCTACTTCACGCTCAAGGACCGCTCGGCGCAACTCGACTGCGCCATGTTTTCCCGCGAGGCCAGCCGTCTTGCGGTGCAGCCAGCGGATGGCATGCTGGTGCGCTGCCGTGGACGCCTCACCATCTTCGAGGCGCGCGGCAAGTTCCAGCTCGCGGTGTCGGCGATTGAGCTGGCCGGCGCTGGTGCCCTCGCGCTGGCGTTCGAGGAACTCAAGCGCCGCCTCACCGCCGAGGGACTGTTTGATGCCGGGCGCAAACGCAAGCTGCCGTTCCTGCCGCGCCGGATTGGCGTCGTCACTTCTCCCACCGGTGCCGTCATTCGCGACATCATCAACGTCGTGCACCGGCGATTTCCAGTTCCCATCCTGCTCGCCCCCACGCCCGTGCAGGGCGAAGGTGCCGCGGCGCAGATCGCGCGCGCCTTGCAAAACCTGGGCGAGATCCCTGACGTGGACGTCATCATCCTCGCCCGGGGCGGCGGATCTTTGCAGGATCTGTGGGCGTTCAATGATGAAGCGCTGGCCCGTGCGATCGCGCGCGCACCTGTGCCGGTGATCTCGGCGGTGGGCCACGAAACCGACTTCACCATCGCGGACTTCATCGCTGACGTGCGCGCGCCGACGCCGTCGGCCGCCGCCGAGCTGGTGGTCCCCGTGGCCGATGACCTGCTGGCCGAGGTGGCGGTCTGCGCGCGACGCCTGCACCGCGGCACCGAATCCGAGCTGCGCGCCTGCCGCCTGCGGCTGGAACGAACGCGCTCGGCCCTGGGCGATCCGCGCCGCCGCATCGACGAGCGTCGGCAGGAACTGGACGACGGCGCTCATCGGGCCGCGCAGGCAGTCAGACGAAGGCTGACCGCCACTCGCGCGACCTTGCGCACGGCCGAGGCGCAGTTGATGCGCGCTCATCCGCGACGCCGCATCCACGCACAGCGCACGGCGATGGGCGACCTGCTCCACCGGCTGACGCGCGCTGGAAGCAGCCTGTTTACCACTCGGCGATCGGCACTCGAAACCCTTGGGGGCAAGCTCAACGCGATGTCGCCCTTGCGCGTGCTCGATCGTGGTTACGCGCTCGCACGCGGCCCGGAGGGGCACCTGGTGACGCGCGCATCGGCGTTGCACGAGGGCGACACACTGACCGTGACCTTGCGCGAAGGCGAACTCGACGCGGTCGTCCGCGCGTCGCGATCCGAACCTCGGAGCGCGAAAAAGTGACCAGCCCCGGGCGGCATCCGCGCGGCCACACAGCCCCGGGTCGTGCGGTGCATGGCGCGGTTCTGGGTGGTGACGTCAGCGGAAGCCGTTCGCCCGCGATCCACAACGCGGCCTACCGCGCACTCGCCGTCCCGGGCACCTACCAGGCGCTCAGCGTCGACGCGCGCGGATTTCGCCCGCTGGTGCGGCGGCTCGCAGCGCAAGGCTACCGCTACGTCAACGTGACGATTCCCCACAAGAACGCGGCGGCCGCGATGGCGACACGGCGCTCGTCGGCGGTGGGCATCACGGGGGCGGCCAACACGTTGCTTCTGCAACCAGGTGGAGCGATACACGCGCACAACACCGACGGCGAGGGACTGCTGCTGGCGCTGACGGACGCCGGGGTGGCGAGCCTCCGCGGCAAAGCGGTGGTGATGGTCGGTGCCGGCGGCGCAGCCGCTGGTGCGCTGTTCGCCCTGCTGACCGCGCGGGCGCGCGTGCATCTGGTCGCCCGCAAACCGTCGGCGGCCCGGGCGCTGCGCGCGCGGTTGCCACCCAAACACCGAGCGCAAGTCGAAGTCAGCCGCCTCGACGCGGACAACCTGCGCCGAGCGCTGCGTTCCGCCGACGTGCTGGTATCGGCGATTCCCGCTGCCGCGTGGTCGGACGCAGAAGCGCGCGTCGGACTCGACGGACTCGCACGGCACGCCGTGGTTGTCGAAATGGCTTACGGTGAACGAACGCCGCTGGCG
>CAYSKR010000198.1:0-3257 GCA_964431675.1 uncultured Myxococcales bacterium | reverse complement strand
CCCGTCGGAGAAAGTGGCTCGGTGGCGCGGCTTCGCCGGGGCACCGAGCGGGGGTTTGGGGGGACGCAGAGGCGCCAGACAGCGACGGGACGGAGCTAGAAGGGCATGGCGCCGGGCGGTCCCCCCATGTGAACGGTTACCAAGTTTTGACCTAAAACGGGAACAGCTTCTGCAGCTCGGCCTTGTCCGGGCGCCGCCCGTATTCGCAGATCTCGAAGGCCTCGGCGGATTTGACGCCCGAGCCCTTGGCTGCACCGTAGCGTTCGACGATCGTGCTGCGAAAACGATCAGCCGAGGTGCTAAAACGCCGCGCGAAGTTGTCGCGCACGGTCTTCTTGCGCGCCGCCTTCTCGCCCGCACCAGCGGGAAGGTTGGCGGCAGAGCCATTGGCACCACCCTCGTAGAACTGTGATTCCAGGGCCTCCACCGCGGCAAGCTTCTTGTCGATGACGTCGTCGATGCTGACCACCACGTCGGGGGTGAACGGGTTGGGTTTGGCGAACCCGTCTTCATAAAACATGAACACAGGGTTGCGCACCAGGTGCGGCACGTCGGGGCAGAAGAACGGCACCGTCACCATGTAGCCAGCGTCCTGGATCAGTAGACCCACGTTGCGGTGGTCGGGGTGGTAGTCGTTCGGGCGGTGGGACAGCACCACATCGGCTCGCCATTCGCGAATCAGGCGCGTGATGGTGCGGCGGTTCTCCAGCGTGGGCATGAGCTCGCCGTCGTGAAGGTCCAGAACTTCCGCTGTGATGCCCAGGAGCTTGGCCGTGTTCATCACCTCGGCGCGGCGGCGGTTGGCGAGCGGCCCGCCCGCCATGGTGGAGTGCCCGATGTCTCCATTGGTGACCGAGACGAACTTCACCAGGTGCCCGGCCGCGGCCCATTTCGCGGCCGCACCGGCCACCTTAAGCTCGCAATCGTCGGGATGCGCGCCGAAGGCAATGATGCGCAGTTTGCCGTCCTTCGGCGTCTGCGCCGCCACCGGCGTTGTCGTCGGAGGCAAGCCGGGCGCGGCCATCGCAGGGGCCGCCACCAACATCGCAACAATTAGAAGGCTGTTCATGGGCGGCGGGATACTAGCCGCTGCCGAATGGCGTCGCAAATCGGGCGAGGCCGACGGCGAGAAGCAGGCCCAGAGCGGGCCATGAATCGAACGCTGCAGCATTTCTGGATCCGTCCTGATCTCTTATCATCCACGAATTGCCAGCAACAAGTTGAACAGTTTGCCCCGCAGGGTCATGGGTACCAGAGGCCCGTGGTTGATCACCAGGGCCACGCAGGGCTCGTCTTTCCCGGAAATCTGGCAGTGCCGCTTGCCCGGCTCGGCGTAGGACATGTCACCCCGCCGGTATTGGTGGTCGTCTTCCTGGAGCATGCCGGTCAGCACCACCGCGTACTCGGGCCCCTTGTGGCTGTGCCGGGGCAGCTCCAGGCCAGGCGCGAAGCGGTAGAGCGCGGTTGTGACGTCACGGGTGCTGGTTGGAAGGGCCACCCGGCCTATGCCTGGGGCCAGACTTTTCCAGGGAATCGCCCGCGCTCCGCCTAGATAGCGCAGCAGGGGGCGGGGCAGGGGCAGCTCCACGGGCGCGGGGCTTGTTTTGGCCTCGGCATCCTGGTCCCGTCGCGGCGGCGCATCGAGCCGCGCCAGCGCGCGATCGAGCAGATCCGGCGAAACCGCCGCGCCGTCGCTCGCGGCAAGCAACGCGCCGGCGACCGCCTCGTGCTCCGCCGCCTGGGACTGGCAAGGGCCGCACAGTGTCAGGTGGCACGCGACCGCGAGAGAGTCGGCTTCGCAGGTCACGCCGCCCACGTACTCAAGGAGCAGCTCTTCGGGGACGTGATGTGTTGGTGTCATGATTCCAGTGTCTGTCGCACGGTCTGGTTACACAGCGTCCGCCGCAGGCGCTCGAGGCCCAGACGCACACGGGTCTTGACCGTGCCGAGCGGCACGCCCCTGTCCTCGGCCAGTTCGCGCATGGTCCGGCCCCGGAAGTAGGCACCATTGAGCACCGCCGCCTCCTCGGGCGGCAGGGATGCGATGGCGCTTGCCAGGGCGTCGCGGGATTGCGTCGCGGCGGCATGCTCCTCGGGCCCTGGTTCGCTGGACACCCGCTGCGGATCATCTTCCTCGACCTGCGCGCGCTTCTCGCGCCGAATTCGGCTGACGAACAGGTTGCGCGATGCCGTGAAGATCCAGGCGGCGGCCGCGCCGCGACTCGGGTCGAACTGATCTGCCTTGCGCCATACCGCGAGCATGACCTCCTGCACGAGATCTTCGGCAACACCGGCAGGCGCGCCGAGCGTCAAGAGGTACCCCTTGACGCGGGGGGCGAAGAAGCGAAACAGAGCGGCAAACGCCTCGCGGTCGCCGTGATCGGCGACCGCCTGGAGCAGAGCTTCTGCGTTGGGCTGCGGCAAGGAACACGGCAGGGTAGCACGAAATCCCTCCTTGAGGTTGACGGGGCCATCAGGCAGCGGGACGCGGACTGTAAGACCCGTATCTGTTACGCGCGGAGGAGGGTCCCTGGATCCCCGGTGCGCAAAAAAACTTGGCGCGAAGATTGTGTCACACGCGAGCGCGTGGCCAAGCGGCCAAAGGCCGCGTCGCGGCGGAGTCGCCGCGCAAGCAGGGGTGGGGACCCCGACGGCTTTGCCGTTCACGCCCATGACCGAATCTCGTCGGAGAAAGTGGCTCGGTGGCGCGGCTTTGCCGGGGCACCGAGCGGGGGTTTGGGGGGACGCAGAGGCGCCAGACGAGGCGCCAGACAGCGACGGGACGGAGCTCGAAGGGCATGGCGCCGGGCGGTCCCCCCATGTGAACGGTTACCTTTTTATGAAGCCAATGCCATCTTGATATATGGTATGCTAGCTGTATGGAAGTCGTGAAGAAGGTCACCGTGAACATTCCGTCAGCCCTCCTTGCACGTGCGCAGAAGGCCACCGGCACCGGCATCACGCCCACAATACGCCAGGGGCTTGAACTTGCGGCAGCCGGGCAAGCCTATCGAAGCTTGCGCGGCCTGCGCGGAAAACTGAAGATCGACATCGATCTGTCGGCGCTGCGCGAGGATCGCATCTGAAGTGATAGCGGTCGACACCAGCTCGTTTGTGGTGTTCTTTTCAGGTGGTTCGGGCAACGATGTCAACGCCCTCAATGCCGCGCTGGAGGCTCAACAAGTAGCCTTGCCTCCCGTGGTCCTGACCGAACTGCTCAGCATGCCCGATCTGCACGCTTCCGTGGCTTCCTTGCT
>CAYSKR010000197.1:0-5623 GCA_964431675.1 uncultured Myxococcales bacterium | reverse complement strand
CGTCTACTTGACGCTCAGCCGTCGCCCCGCGCGTCTCGGCGAAGAGATCGGTTCGGAGGACCGGTTGGTGGTGCTCGACGAGATCCAGAAGTTGCCCGTGTTGCTGGACGAAGTGCATCGGCTCATCGAGCAGCGAAAGGTTCGCTTCGTCATGACTGGATCCAGTTCGCGAAAACTTCGTCGTGGAGGCGTCAACCTCCTTGGGGGCCGGGCACCAAGTCGCACGCTGCATCCGTTCACCTGCAAGGAGCTGGGAGACAAGTTCGACCTTCTTCGCGCGCTTGATCGCGGCCTATTGCCGTCGATCTATTTTTCCGACGACCACCGCGACGATCTGCGCGCCTACGTGGGGACGTACCTCAAGGAAGAGATCGCCGCGGAAGCGTTGACCCGAAACGTTCCCGCCTTCAGCCGCTTCCTTGAGGTTGCAGCCCTCTGCCACGGAACGATGCTGAACTACTCCCAGGTGGCCAGCGACGCCCAGGTGCCACTGGGCACGGTGCGCGAGTACTTTCACATTCTTGAGGACACCCTGGTGGCCCGCGCCCTGCCGGCATGGCAACGCACGCGCAAGCGCAAGGCGATCGGGACGGCCAAGCACTATTTTTTCGACGGTGGCGTGGCCCGTCACCTTCAACAACGGTCCGGTCTTTTTCGTCGATCCCCGGAATTTGGCGACGCATTCGAAAGCTACATATTTCACGAGCTTGCCACGTTCATCGACTACACCGATGCCTCCTTGCCCCTGGCGTATTGGCGCTCCACGTCCAACTTCGAGGTGGATTTCGTTCTCGCCGATCGCACGGCGATCGAGGTCAAGGCGAAGGATCCCGTTGGTGACCGCGATCTGCGCGGCCTGCGCGCGCTGCGCGAGGAAGCGCTGCTCGACAACTACATCGTCGTCAGTCTGGAAGCACGGCCCCGCACGGTGGACGGGATACGCATCTTGCCGTGGAGGGACTTCATCGACCGGTTGTGGAGCGGTGCCCTGGTGTCTGGCAAGTCATAGGGACCGCAGCCTGACAGGACGCGAGCAAGGCAATCGACTACCTCGGAAAGGCTGCGGAGGGCCACGCTCCGAGCACCTGAAACCCGACCGATCGGGCTGCAGTCGCCTGCGCGGCGTCATGGGTCGCAAACAGGAGCTCGCGGTGCGTGGCGCGACAAAGTATCGCCGTCGCGAGATGCACGGCATCCAGAGTGCGCAGGAGGGTGGGAAACGGCTCGGCCGCGCGCTCAAGCACCACCGAGTCCACCCGCGCCACGTGGCAGGCGGCGAGCGTGGCGAGGACCGTGGCACGCTGCTCAGCTACTTGAGCATCGGCAAGGTGCAATTCGATCCGCGCCCGATCGATGGTACGCAACGCCTCGACCCGGGTGAGTTCGCTGGTCAACGCGAGGTTGATAGACGGCCATTCGGGCAATGGGTTCGATTCGCCAAGGACGACGCGCAGCAGAACCGAAGTGTCGACGTAGACCTTCACCGATCGTTGCGCTCTTTGGCCAGCAGAGCGTCCGAGCGCACGCCCAGGTTCGCGGGTCGGTGCTTTTTCGATCGTATTGCCGAAAATGGGATCGCCGGTGGTGTGATGGTGACGGACGGCTGCACAGCGCCGATGGGTATGATCCGGGCAATGGGCCGGTTGCGGTCGGTGACCACCACCTCGGATCCTCGCTCGACCGCGCGCAGGTGCTCCGAGAGGTGATCTTTCAGCTCCGCGATCTTGACGGCCTTCATGGCTATATCTGGCCATGAGTCGAGCGCGAAGTCAAGGCCCGTGCCGTCGACCAGATCCGTGTGGGTATCACCGTGCGCCGCGACACCGTGGCCTACTTGCGCGCCAACGTGCTTGGCCGTCGGCCCCTGGTCACCGCGCCGCAACTCTGGACATTACCTGACCGACGCGGATCTTGTTGCTCTACCCCTCGACGAACCCCAAGGCGACTTTGTTCTCCGGCTTGCAGTAGGACGCGATAAACAGCGCTGACACGGGGTGCGAAAAATATCACCGACGGCTACTGGATCGGCACCTGCGATTTCCGAAAGCGCCAGTAGAAGGGCACGCCTGCCAGAAGAATGCCGAGGCCGATGAGCGAACTGCCCGGCGACTCGACCAGGGTGTTGATCACGAAGCCGGTGGACACGATCACGAACACCAGGGCAGTGAACGGGTAGCCCGGCACGCGATACGGACGCGGCGCATCGGGGCGCTTGCGGCGCAGCACAACCACCGAGAACACGACCATGGCGAAGAGAATCCAGTTGGCGAACATGGCCATGGTGATCAGGTGCTCGTAGCCTCCGGTGAGGGTCAATACCGAGGCCCACAGCGCGACTGCCCAGATCGCGTTGGCGGGGGTTTCAAATCGCGGGTGGATGGCTGCGAGCCGCCGGACAAAGACGCCGTCGGTGGCCATGGCGAAGAACACGCGCGGACCGGCCAGCACGTTGGCCGACATTGCCCCAAAGGTTGAACACAGAATCGCAAACGTGATCAGGCTGGCACCGATGCCACCCACCATGGCGAACATCGCGTCCGCGGCGACCCGCTCCGAAGCGGCGATCGTCGGCTGACCGAGCACGAAGACGTAGGCCAGGTTGACGCTGACGTAGACGGCAATCACCACCAACACGCCAAGCAAGATGCTGCGCGGCACGTTGCGCTGCGGCGCGCGGATTTCGCCAGCGACGAAACCGACGAAGTGCCAGCCATCGTAGGCAAACAGCGTCGAAATCATCGCCACGCCAATGCCGGAGACGAGATTTGACCTCCACTCGGAGGGCCAAAACGGAGCAAAGTGTTCGACGCTTCCGTGCATCGTGAACAGAGCGGTGGCCACGAGTCCCACGAGCCCCGCCAGCTTGAGGAGCGTGAAGAAGCTCTGCACGCGCGAGCCGCCCTTGACCCCGCGCGCGTTCACCAAAGCGAGCAACAACAAAAGCGTGATGCCCACGGTTTTCTCGACGGCCACCGGCATGGGGACGAAGTGCGTCAGGTAGCGCAGGAATGCGGCGTTGAGGGCCGCCACGCTACCCGGAATGACGACCAGCATGTTGGTCCATCCGTAGAGGAACCCGGCGAACGGACCGTACGCCTCGCGCATGTAGACGTAGAGGCCACCGGAATGCGGCAGCATCGCACCCAGTTCCGCCAGCGCGAGTGCGCCACAGATCACGAGCAGGCCCGAGAAGGCCCACACCGCGAGGACGAGACCCGGCTCAGGGATACGCTTGGCGATAAGGCTCGGGACCATGAAGATGCCCGACCCGATGGTGCCTCCAACCAGGAGCGCCACGCCGTCCACCAGCCCCAGCTTGCGCGGCAACTCGGCCATCGGGACGGATGGTATGTGGAGTTCGAGGCGTCGGCAAATGGACCCATCTTGGTTGCCGTTTTCCAGGGCAGGGCTAGACTTGGCGTGGGGAGTCACAATCATGCGCAAAGCGATTTTTGCTGGCGCGATCGCGTTAGCTACGTTCCTGCTTGTGTCGGCTTCCGCGCGCGCGCAGGCCGAGCCCGAAGGGCAAGCCACGCCCGCGAACACCGATCCCGAACAAGGTGCCCCGGGTGCCCCACCGGCGCTCTACGGACCGCCACCCATTCCGCCCGGCGTCGAGGCGGATCCGCAGCCCGTGGGCGGCGGTGGTTATTGCTACGTTGGCGCTCACCCGGCTGACACGCGCGTCGCCGCAGGGCCACCCTGGGACGACAACCCCGGGCAGCACGTCCACACGTATCCGCCGTTCGACACCCGCCTGTTCGCGTTCCGCGACGGCTGCTACTACTTCATCGGCGATCCGACCGACTTCGGCTACCGCGGCAACACTTACCAGTACTGGGGCGCGCACCCAGTGATCGACCACTACGGCGGCGGCTGGTGCTTCATGATCGGCGGGCACGTCCACTTGTGGCAGCCCTGGTCGCCGTTCTTCGTGTCGTATGGACCCTGGCACTACTGGCATGGCGCATACGACGGCATCTTCTGGTCGTACTGGCCCTACTGGTCGTTCTACTACCGCAGCCACTACCCGGCTTACTACGGTGGCGGGCGTTTTGCGCGCGGGCGTGACGTACACGTGGCGCCGCCCATTCGCAGCGTGCCCGCACCGCCGACGCAACATGCAGGAGCGTGGGCTGGTGGCTCGGCATGGGGCAACTCGCCAGGCTTTCGCGGCGGAGCCACCGCTGCGCCGGGCACACCGCAACCCGCCATGCCCCAGGCCATTCCACGGCAGCACGACGGCTTCGGACCTCGTGACGAATCAGGACGATCCGCAAATCCCTGGGGCAGAAGCTTTCCGGGTGGATCGTACGACGGCGGGCGATCGTACCCACCGTCGTACCGGTCCGCGCCAAGCTATTCCGCGCCCATGCACTCCGCGCCATCTTTCCGTGGTGGCGGTGGTGGTGGCGGCGGCTTTCGCCGACACTGAAGAGCCCCCGTGCCCACTTTACCCGCCAGTCCCCACATCTCGGTTGCCGAGGCCATCGCGCGCATCCGCGCTGGCCAGATGGTCATCGTGGTCGATGATGAAGACCGCGAGAACGAGGGCGATCTCACGATGGCGGCCGATCTGGTGACGCCGGAAGCGATCAACTTCATGGCGCGGCACGGCTGCGGTCTTATCTGCCTGGCGCTGACCGAGGAGAAAGTCGAAGCGCTCGGGCTTCCCATGATGACGATGGACAACCGGGCACCGCGCGGCACCGCCTTCACCGTGACGGTCGACGCGCGCGCCGACGTGACCACGGGCATTTCCGCGCGCGAGCGCGCCCACACCATCCGCACTGCGGTCGCTCCATCGGCAAAGCCGAACGATCTGGTGACGCCCGGGCACGTGTTGCCGCTGCGTGCGAAGCGGGGCGGCGTGCTCGTGCGCTCGGGCCACACCGAGGGAGCCATCGACCTGGCGCGTCTGGCCGGGCGCGAACCGGCGGGCGTGATCTGCGAGATCATGCGGGAAGACGGCGAGATGGCGCGCCTCCCCGATCTTGAGCAGTTTGCTCACAAGCACAGCTTGGGCATCGTGCGCATCGCCGATCTCATCCAGTACCGCATGTCGCGCGAAATGCTGGTGCGCCGGGTGAGCGAGACCGCGCTGCGCGCCCGAACCGGCGGGCTATCGGGCGACTACCGTGCGTACGTGTACACCACCGAGTCCGAGGAAACGGAATATGTTGCCCTGGTCACGGGTGACATCAGCGGCGACCAGCCGGTCCACGTGCGGGTGCAGACGGCCCAGGTTTTGCGCGACGTTTTCGGCCACGGCGCGTCGCCAGAGGATCCGCAGCCCTCGACGTGGTTACGCATGATCGAACAGGAAGGCCGCGGCGTCTTTCTGTACGTCTTGCCGCGGGGCCAGCTACGCGCGACCGACGTCCTGCCGCACGCCACAAACACCAGCGCCGTGCAACCGACACGGCAGACGGCTCCCCTGCGCGACTTCGGCCTGGGCGCGCAGGTTCTCGTGCATCTGGGGCTGCACACCATTCGCCTGCTCACCAACAACCCGCGCCGCATTGCCGCCCTTGATGGCTATGGGATCCGCGTCGTCGACTGCGTGCCCGCGCACGCGCTTGCCAGCGTCGCCGCTTTGCGCGAAGAACAGGCCTGAGTCATG
>CAYSKR010000196.1:0-3029 GCA_964431675.1 uncultured Myxococcales bacterium | reverse complement strand
GCACCCTCACACTCGAAGTCTGGCGCCTCAGACCGCCTGAAATCCCCATAAGCGCGGGCGACTCGCGCTCCGTCGGCGGGTTTCGTTCAACCGGCAAGTTGCGAGCATGCGCTTCGCGACGCTCGCAACCCGCTATGTGTTAACTCACGATGACCGACGAGAGTCTTCTTGGCCACATCACGGCCAACCCCGATGTTTTTGGGGGGAAGCCCATCATTCGTGGACTGCGAATTTCCGTTGAAACGGTCCTTGGTCTGCTCGCGCAAGGTGAGAGCGCCGAAGCGGTTCTCGCTGACTACCCCGATCTCCGGCCAGACGACATCCGAGCGTGCCTCGCGTACGCGCATGCCGTCTTGGCGCATGACTCGCTCGATGTAATTCGTCTGGCCAAGTGAAATTCCTCGTCGACCGTTGCGCTGGCCGTCGGCTGGCTGATTGGCTTCGCGGCCAAGGCCACGATGTGGTCGAAGTCAACGATCAAGGGCCCGATCCCGGTGATCGCGTCATCCTTGAACGAGCCACCGCAACGGGCAGAATTCTGATCACGATCGATACGGACTTCGGCCTGCTGGTCTACGCTGGCGGAATGGCCCACGGGGGTCTGGTTCGCCTTCCGGATGTTCCGGCCCAACACCGCATCCAGATCTTCGCTCAGCTCCTCCAGCACCACGAACAAGATTTGGCGGCTGGTGCCGTCATCACAGTAAGCGGTGGCCGCATCCGCATCTCCCGTCGGCGTCCGGGCCTCTATCGCGGGCCCCCTATGTCCTCCGCCCGCCGCTCACCAACGAGCGCGTACACTCACCGCCGCGGGCCTCGCGCGCATCACCTGCAGAGATGTAAAGACGGCACCGCCGCCGTCGAGTTGGAGCCCCACTCGCTGCTCGCCCGGCTGTGCGCTGCGGTCCCCCCGCCGCGCCTGCACACCGTTCGCTACGGTGGCGTACACGCGCCCGCCGCCAAACTGCGGCCCCTCGTCGTCCCGCCGCTGCCACCACCGACATCAGGTGCCGCGCCCGGCACCGGGGTGCCAGCCGCGCCAGCCGCACCGACAGCCACCAAACCGCCCACCCACCGCTGCGGCTATCGCTCATATGCTCGCCGTCTCGCACCATGTTCACCGGCTTCGAGGGCTCGAAACCACGTGCCTACGCCGGGACGCATTCCGCCCGCACCCTTCCGCTCCGGCGAAAATGGCCTTTGTTTCGCTTACGGGCCCGTCCGCAAGGCCATGCATCAAACCCGCGCGTAGCGGGACCGTAACCACTCCTCGCACCCGCGCGTATGTGTGTCGTGGCCCAGGGGGCAGCACACATCAACCAAGGAGACTGAAACATGACCACCAAGGGAACACTCATCGCAGCCATGGCAGCCGGATTCCTGGCGAACGCACTCCCCCTCGCCGTCCACGCGGCCGAGGGCGACGAGATCAAGTGCTCGGGCGTCAACGAATGCAAGGGCCACGGCGGCTGCAAGAGCAGCGCGAACGAGTGCGCGGGCAAGAACGGCTGCAAGGGCAAGGGCTGGGTGAAGATGGCCGGCAAGGAGTGCAAGGCCAAGGGCGGCAAGGTCGACAAGGTCGAGAAGGCCGCCAAGGGCAAGTAAGCGCTGACGGCACCTGCCCAAGAACGGCGGTTCCACCTTTTCGTCGGAGCCGCCGTTCTTGGGCCACACAGTCACCGCGATAGGCATGATCGACGTTCCAGAGCTCGGGCAGGGCATCGGCCTGCGGCCGCCTCACTACGCCCAGATCGTCGCCGCGCTGGAACAACAGCAGGCGATCGGCGTGGACTGGTTCGAGGCCATTTCGGAAAACTTTTTCGAGCCCGGAGGCAACCCTCGACGCGTGCTTCGCGCCGTGCGCGAGCGCTCGCCAGTCGTTTTGCACGGCGTCTCGATGTCCCTGGGATCGGTGGATCCGCTCAACGAGACCTACCTCGACAAGCTGGCGGCGCTGGTGCACGAGATTCAGCCTGCGCTCGTGTCCGACCATCTGTGCTGGGGAAGTTTCGGTGGCCGCTACGTTCACGATCTGTTGCCGCTGCCCTACACCGAAGAGGCACTTGCGCACCTGGCGGGCCGGATCGCGCGTGTTCAAGATCGCCTGCAGCGCCGGATCCTGGTCGAAAACGTGTCGAGCTACGTCGCTTTCACGCATTCCACGATGACCGAGTGGGAGTTTCTCTCGGCGCTGTGCGAGCGCGCCGATTGCGGGCTGCTGCTCGACGTCAACAACATCTTCGTCAGCGCCCACAACCATCGCTTCGACGCGCGGGCGTTCATCGCCGGCGTGCCGCGCGGCCGCGTGGGGCAGATCCACCTCGCGGGCCACAGCAAAAACGGCGAGTTGCTCCTCGACACCCACGACGACTCCGTGCGCCCCGAGGTTTGGGATCTGTACGAGTATGCCGTCGAGCAGCACGGCGCCCTGCCGACGTTGATCGAGTGGGACGACAAGATCCCGCCCCTCGATCGCCTTGTCGCCGAGTCGAAAACCGCCGGCCGCGTGTGTGCCGGCGTGGTGAACGGAAAGGCTGGAACGCGTGGCTGATTTCTCCTTGCGCGATACCCAGGCGCAGTTCTTCTCGCTCATCACAGCGCCCGAGGGCGTGAGGGCAGCACTGCGCACGGAAGGGAAGTCCGACGCGGACGTCGCGGGGTTCATTCGCGGCGACCGCCGCGCCAGCCCGGTCGAGCGCCTCGACATCTACGCCAACATGTACTTCTTTCGATTGCTCGACATCCTCGCTGCGGATTTCCCCAAGCTGGCCCATGTCCTCGGCGAGTCGGATTTTCACAACCTTGTGACCGACTATCTGCTGGTGGTTCCGTCGCAGAACCCATCGGCGCGGCACGTCGGCGCGCGCCTCGCTCCTTTCGTGGCTGGACACCCGCTCGGACGTCGCCGCCCGTGGATCGCCGATCTCGCGACCCTTGAATGGTCGCGGCTGACGGTGCACGATCGCGCCGACGCGGCGGTGCTCCGCCGAAGTGACCTGAAAAAAATTGCGGCGCAGGATCTTGCCGAC
>CAYSKR010000195.1:0-13910 GCA_964431675.1 uncultured Myxococcales bacterium | reverse complement strand
GCACCCTCACACTCGAAGTCTGGCGCCTCAGACCGCCTGAAATCCCCATAAGCGCGGGCGACTCGCGCTCCGTCGGCGGGTTTCGTTCAACCGGCAAGTTGCGAGCATGCGCTTCGCGACGCTCGCAACCCGCTATGTGTTCATCGATCTGGATGACAGAAAGGTTCTGGTGACCGAGCGGTACGCGCATTTGGTGCCAGACGCGTTCACCTCGCAAGATTTTGCGGCGGTGCATGTTATTCTCCCCCTCCTGTCGGAGGGGGGCTAGCACCTGGCGTCGATGGAAAAACGGACAACCAGCACAATGGCAGCACAACGGCCACGGAGGGGCCGACGAGAGACGAGTTAAGTACCTGAAATCATTATCGGAGAGATGGCCGAGTGGTCGAAGGCGCCTGATTCGAAATCAGGTTCGGGTTAACGCCCGACGTGGGTTCGACTCCCACTCTCTCCTCGAAACCGAACGCGTGGGCGTAGCGAATAAAAATAAGGCGTAGCGTATAAAATATCTCGCGTCGGCGGAGGTGGGCTTTGCCCACCGAAGCCATAGCGCGGGAGGCACGGAACCCTCCTGGGGTTTCGTATAAAACCGGAGAGATGCCCGAGTGGCCGAAGGGGCATGATTGGAAATCATGTGTACCGCAAGGTACCGAGGGTTCGAATCCCTCTCTCTCCTCAAAATCCGCGAATGACGCCGGTGTCGGCGTGCCCCCGGAACACGAACCGCGACACGCAACGTTGAACCTCGCCTGCCGATAACCAGGTGTGCCACCGCGAGTTGTGTTGTCCACCGTGCTGTTTCTTGCGCACGCCGTGCCCGAGGCCGTAGCGTTGCCTCATGCGCCGGGTGCTGCGTCGATTGCTGATCGCCCTGGTGCTGGCGGGCGGCACGGGCTGGCAACCCACCTTGTTGCGGGCAGCGCCGAAACTTCGGGTGGATTTTGTTGCGGTGGGACAGGGCGACGCGGCTCTGATCACGTCGCCGGTGGGCAAGACGGTCCTCATCGATGGCGGCCCGCACGAGGCGGGCGATGCGCTGGCGTCGTTTGTTCGGACACGGACTCCGGCCAAGCTGGATCTCGTCGTGCTATCGCACCGCCACGCCGACCACCTGGGTGGCCTGGCGCAGGTGCTGAGGTCGCAGGGAGCCGAGTTGTTCATGGACGCGGTCTTTCCTCACCGAAGTCCCGCCTACGACGCGCTGGTGCAGACGGTCACCACCGCGCACATTCCCTTGCGCGAGGCGACGCGCGGCCGGATCGTCGATCTGGGCGGCGGCGCGCGTCTGACGCTGCTCGGTCCGCCCGAGCCGGTGATCACTGGGACTCGTTCGGACGTCAATACCAACAGCGTGGTCATCCGCCTCGACTTCGGGACGGTCGGCGTGCTCTTCGCGGGCGATGCGGAAGCACCGACCGAGTCGTGGCTGCTGGGCTCGGGTGTGAAACTTGCGGCCCAGGTGCTCAAGGTGGCCCACCACGGCGGGCGCTACTCGTCCGGGGCCCGCTTTCTCGCTGCGGTTGCTCCGTCGGTTGCGGTGATTTCCGTGGGCGCGGGCAACCGCTACGGGCACCCGTCGCCGGAGACGATCGAACGGTTGGAGAAACGTGGTACGCATGTTTTTCGCACCGATACGGACGGAACCATCACGATCGAGACGGACGGCACGAGGCTGTGGACCAAGATCGGCAAGGACAAAGCGGAGGAGATCGTCAGGCGATGAAGAACAAACCAGTCCGGCTGTTCGTGGACGAGATCGACGGCCACACGGCCCGCTTGCTCCTGGGCGAGACCGCGTTCGAACTGCCGACGACGTTGTTGCCGACCGGCGCGCGCGAGGGCTCCTGGGTCACGGTGTCGATGCGCGTGGCATCCGCACCGCCGGACAACGCAACCGCGTTGCGCCGCAAGCTCGGCAAGGCCGACCCTGGCGGCGACATCAAACTGTGAGGCTCTCCTCCGAAACACGCGGGAACTTTCGCCGACCTGGCCTCCCGCTGACGTTACCGGTTTTCACGGCATTCGTGTACAGTCACGGCCTTGTCCACGGCCACGCTCACCCCGAAGCGCGTGTGGCTGCTGGCCGGTTCGGCGCTGCTTGTGCTGGCCTTGACAGAGACCATCGTGGCGCTGACCGCGCCCTTGCGCGCACCGTCGAACGCCGACTGGCAGGCTGCGGCGGCCAGCGTGCGCGCGGGTTTTCGCCCCGGGGATCTCATCGTGGCGGCACCCGAATGGTCGGATCAGGTGATGCGGCTATACCTCGGGGATCTGGTCCCGGTGGCAACGGCGGCGCGTCTGGACGCCGAGCGATTCGGCCGCATCTGGGAGATCTCCCAGCGCGGCGCACGCCACCCTGATGCAACGGGGAGGGTCGCGCGTGACGAGCGGCATGGAGCGCTGCACGTGCGCATGCATGAACATCGACCCGCCCGGGTGTCCTTCGATTTCTTCGAGCACTGGCAGGACGCGCGGGTGTCGCGCGTGGCGCCCGGCGGCGCGGAGGCACCCTGCCCCCTGCTCCCTGATCGACACCAGTGCCTGAACCTGAGTGAAGATCAGGTCAAGCCGATCATGGCTGAGACCGGCTTCTCAGTGCACCGGGCGCTGCTCGCGCCGCCCTCGGCTGCCGGGACGATGGTCATCGAGTATCGCGACGTTCCGATGGGCCGCGAACTGGCGGTGGCGTCGGGACTGCACAGCGTGTGGCACCGGCGCTGGGCAAATGGGGTCGCCAAGCTGCGCATCCTGGTGGACGGAAAGGCCATGGGCGAGGACGTGGCCTCGAACCGCAGCGGCTGGCATGTGCTCCGCCTGGACACGGCGGCTTTCTCGGGGCGGAACGCCGTCGTGCGTTTCGAGATCACCGCATCTGAGCCGAAGTACCGGCTGCTGGCATTCGCGGCGGAGGCGCGCAGCCCATGACCGAGTCCGTCGACGCCGACCCGGCAGCCGCTGGTCGATCCAAACGTCGTCTGGATCTGGCGCTGGCGCTGATGCTGGCGCTCGGCACCGTCGGCTGGATGCTGGCGGTCGAGGGTCGCCAGGGCATCGGGCGCGACGAGTCGCTGTACCTGCGCGCCGGTGAGCGCTACTGGGGCTGGTTCTCCGCGCTCGCGGACAACATCAAGGCGAAGCGTCCGCTGGATTCATTTCGCAAGGCCGGGGTGGATGCTTACTTCAGCGAGAATCCCGAGCACCCGCCGTTGATGAAGGTGCTGTACGGGGTGTCGTGGCGGTGGCTGCACGAGTGCAAACCGGGCCGCACAAGTCACCCCTACCCGCCGGGAGGCGTGCATCGCACGCTACCCTTGTTCCGGCGCGAGTCGACCGCGTTCCGCTTTCCCGCGATCTTGATGGCGGGTCTGGGAGCAGCGCTGGCGTTTGTTTTCGCGCGCCGCTTCGTTGGACCTGCGGCGTCGGTCGCGGCCGCCATCATGGCCGTGGCGCAGCCGCACTATTTTTTCCACGCGCAGATCGCATGTTTCGATGCGCCGATCACCACGCTCGCTCTGCTGGTGGCGTATGCCTACTGGCGCTCGCTGCGCAGCGCGCGCTGGGGAATCCTGTGCGGGATCTTCTGGGGCCTGGCGCTTGCCACCAAGCACAACGCGTGGCTGATGCCGGCGTTCCTGCTCGCCCATTACTTGTGGATGCGGCGCCGCGATTTTCTGCGCCTGCGGCCGCCGCGCGTGCCGCTGGCGTTCATCGCGATGGTCACCCTGGGCCCGGCCGTGGCCTACGCGCTGTGGCCTTACATGTGGCCGGATGCGCTGGTGCGAGCGAAGGCGTACTTCCTGCGGCACATGCAACACGAGCACTACAACTTCGAGTACCTCGGCCAGAACTGGAACTTCCCGCCCACCGACGCGGACTTGAAGATGCTGCGCATCACGTTCCCGTTCGTGTCGACGCTGCTCACGGTGCCGGTGACGACGCTGTGCCTGGCGCTTGCGGGTGCCTTCACGTTGTGGCGGCGCGCCAACGGCGGCAACGTCATTGCTGCACCGCCAGCGACAGATTCAAAGGCATCGTGGCTGCGACCGGGTGCCGACGTCGACAACGCACCCGGCGTTTTTTTCGCGATGCAGATCCTTGGCCCCATGGCGGTGGTGGCGCTGCCATCGACGCCCATCTTCGGTGGCGTGAAACACTTCATGCCCGCAATGCCATTCCTCGCCATCGTGGCGGGGATTGGTGTGCAGCGGCTCGTTCTGTCGCTTGCGCCCTTCATTCACCGGCCGGCCATGACACGCGCGCTGCCGGCTGCCATCGCCGCGATCGTTTGTCTACCTTCGATCGCCGAAACACGGCGTTCCCACCCGGACGGACTGTCTCACTACAACCTTCTCGCCGGCGGGTTCGCGGGCGGCGCGTCCCTGGGCATGAACCGCCAGTTTTGGGGCTACTCGGTGCTGCCAATGCTTGATGGACTGCTGCAAAGCCCGCCGCCGTCGCACGCGCTCTACTGGCACGACGTGATGCCGGACGCGCTGACGTGGTATGTCCGCGACAGAAGAATTTCCGCTTTTCCTGGATATTCCGGGGTGGGAGAAGACGCCATCGTGCGTTCGGATTCGGGCATCATCATCCACGAACGCCACATGACCGTGTACGAAGGGGTTTTCTGGGAAAGCTACGGCACCACGCGCCCCGTGGCCGTGCGCGAGCGTGAAGGCGTGCCGCTGGTCACCGCGTACCGGCGCGCGGGAGCACCCGGCCCATGACTGCCTTCATCGAAAAAATATTTGCCGGCCGCAAGGGCATGCTGATCGTGGCGGTGATTTTCCTGGGCGCGTACCTGGGCGCATCGGGGGGACGCCTCAAAGCGCAATCGGCCTACAACCACTTCGCCTACCTGGCCGAAGGCTGGTTGCACGGCCGCATGTTCATGACGGTGGCCCCGCCCAACGAGAACGACTGGGGCCTGATGGAGATGCTGCAACTCAATGACGGGCGCACCGTGCGCGGGCAATTCCGCAAGACCGGCAACCTGGATCGCTTTTACCATTCGAACGGCAAATCCGAGGTCATCGTCCCCGAGAAGATCGCGTCGCGCAGCAACGAGCGCTTCGTTTCCTTTCCGCCGTTTCCTGCGCTCTTGATGCTGCCGTTTGTCGTGATATGGCGCCTGCGCCTCAACGACGTGGTCTGGAATTGCTGCTGGGCCGCCATCAATCCCGCGTTGCTCTTCGGGTTGCTCCAGACGCTGGCGAAGCGGGGCCACACGCGGCGGTCGCTCACCGACAACCTTTGGCTGACCGTCCTGTTCGGCGCGGGCTCGGTCTATTTCTACAGTTCGGTGGTTGGGCAGGTCTGGTACACGGCGCACCTCGTCGGCGTCACCACGGTCCTGGTCTACGCCTGGGCGGCGCTGGATGCTCAAAAACCGTGGCTCGCAGGCACGGCGATTGGCCTGGCGTATTGCAGCCGACCGTCGCTGGCCTTCATCTTCCCGTTCTTCATTTTTGAAGCGGTTCGCGTCTCGGGTGGCTGGGACGAGTTGCGCGCGCGATTGAAGGCCCGATCGCTGCCGACCGGTCTGCTGCGCCGGCTGGTACAGTTTGGTGCGCCGGCGCTTGGCATCCTCGGGCTAGTGCTGGCCTACAACTACGCCCGTTTCGGCGGCCTCACCCTCGACTTCGGGCACAAGTACCTGAACATCTCGTGGAAGGACCGCATCGAGCACTGGGGCCTGTTCAACTACCACTTCCTGTCGCGCAACCTCGCGTGCGCGCTGGTGCTGCTGCCGAAAATCATGGTCGCCAGCCCCTACATCAAGGTCAGCCAGCACGGCATGTCGATGCTGGTGACCTCGCCGAACCTCGGCTACTTGCTGGCACCCGCCGCACAGAGTCCGCTCGCGCGCGGCCTGTGGCTGTCCGTGCTGTCGACCGCGATTCCGTCTCTGCTGTACCAGAACTCGGGCTTCATGCAGTTCGGCTACCGGTTCAGCCTCGACTACATGATCTTCCTGGTGCTGCTGCTGGCGCTGAGCGGCCGACGCATCGGCTGGTTGTTCCGCACGCTGGTGGTGGTGGCCATCGCGATCAACTTGTTCGGCGCCATCACGTTCGACCGTTTCCTGCAGTTCACGTACGATGACAGCTTCTTTCCCCATGGCTACAACTGACAACATCCGATCCCCGATCGGCGTTGCGGTGATCGGCGCGGGTCACTGGGGCCCGAACCTGATTCGCAACTTCGAGAATCCGCCCCATAGCCGCGTGATCGCCGTCGTGGATCGCGACCAGGGCCGACGCGCGCAGGTCGGCCAGCGCTTTGCGCAGATCCGCGTGACCGACGCCGCCGAAGGGGTGTTTTCTGACCCTGCCGTGCAAGCCGTCGTCATCGCCACCCCGACCAGCACGCACTTCGGCCTGGCGCGGGCCGCGTTGCAGGCGGGCAAGCACGTCCTGGTCGAAAAACCCATCACGGCCAGCGCCGCCGAGGCCGATGAACTCGTGGCGCTGGCGGCCACCCGGCAGCGCGTCCTGATGGTCGGCCATGTGTTCATCTACAACCAAGCGGTGCAGCGCGTGCGGGCGATCATCGAGAGCGGTGACCTCGGTCGCCTGTACCACATCTCGATGGTGCGCACGAACCTCGGGCCGATCCGCATGGACGTCAACGCCGCGTGGGATCTGGCGGCGCACGACATCTCGATCGCCAACCACTGGTTGCAAGCCACGCCCGAATCGGTGTCGGCGGTCGGTGGCGTGTGGATCAACCCCGGCATCGAGGACGCCGTGTTCGCGACGTTGCGCTATCCCGGCAACGTGCTGGTGAACGTGCATGCGTCGTGGCTCAACCCACGCAAGTCACGCGACATCACCGTCGCGGGCGACAAGCGCATGCTCACGTTCGACGACATGAACATGCTTGAACCCCTGCGCATCTACGACAAGGGCGTCACCGATACCGTGACCCGGCCGGGCTTCGTCGACACCTTCGCCGCCTTCCGCGCCAGCGTGCGCGAAGGCGAGATCACGATTCCCAAGGTGTCGAGCGGCGAGCCCCTGCGCGCCGAGTGCGACCATTTTCTTGAGTGCATTCGATCGAGCCGCGCCCCGATGACCGATGGAGCGTTTGGGGCTGCGGTCGTGCGGACGCTGGCAGCGGTGGCCCGATCAGTGAAAACCGGTGGGGCGCAGGAGAAGGTCTAGCCTTGGCGTCCGAGACACAGATCCCTCTCGTCGATCTCGGCGCGCAGCACCGCCAGATCGCCGCCGAAGTCACGGTCGGCTTCGCACGAGTCATGGGCAACACGTCGTTCATCCTGGGCAAGGACGTGAAGGACTTCGAGGATGCCTTCGCCAGGTTCTGCGGTGTCCCGCACGTCATTGGTGTCGGCAACGGCACGGACGCCCTGGAACTGTCGCTGCGCGCGGTGGGGATCGGTCCCGGCGACGAGGTTCTAGTTCCGGTCAACAGCTTCATCGCGTCGGCGCTGGCCATCGCTCGGGCGGGAGCCACGCCCGTCTTCGTGGATGCCGAGCCCGCCACTCAACTTATCGACGTGGAAAATGCGGCGGCGCGCATCACCGCACGCACGCGCGCCATCATGCCGGTGCATCTGTTTGGGCAACTAGCGCCGATGGAAGCGGTGGGCAACCTGAGTGCGGATCGAAACCTGGTTGTGATTGAAGACGCGGCGCAGGCGCAGGGTGCGAAACACCGTGGCAAGTCGGCGGGCAGTTTCGGCCTTGTCGCCGGGACCAGCTTCTACCCGGGAAAAAATCTGGGCGGTTACGGCGATGGCGGCGCGGTCCTGACCAGCGCTCCCGAACTGGACAAGAAGGTGCGCGCGCTGCGCAACTACGGCAGCGAGACCAAGTACCACCACCCCGAGACCGGCTTCAATTCCCGCCTCGACACCCTGCAGGCCGTGGTGCTGCTGGCCAAGTTGCAGCGCCTGGATACCTGGAATGCTGCGCGCCGGGCCGCCGCGCGGCGCTACGACGAGTTGCTCGCGCAGCTGCCCGCCGTGACTTTGCCGCAGACGCTGCCCGACAACGAGCACGTGTTCCACCTGTACGTCGTGCGGGTACCCGAGCGGGACCGCGTGCTCGCCCGGCTCAACGCCGAGGGAATCGGTGCCGGCATTCACTACCCCCTCCCCATGCACTTACAAGGTGCGTTCCGGCACCTCGGCCACAAGGCAGGTGACTTCCCCGTGGCCGAACAGGCCGCCAAAGAGATCCTGTCGCTGCCGATGTTCGCCGAGATCACCCCCGAACAGCAGGCGCGCGTCGCGGATGCGCTCGGCCGCGCTCTGGCATAGTGTCGTGCGGGCATGAGCAGCGCGGGCGGGCCGTCCGAAGACAAACTGCGGATCCATCCGCACGCGCTCGTCGAAAGCACCACCATCGGACCCGGCACGCGCATCTGGGCTCACGCCCACGTCATGGCGGGTGCCAAAATCGGCGCGCGCTGTAACCTGGGCGACGGCGTCTACATCGAGGGCGGCGTGGTGGTCGGCGACGACGTCACCATCAAGAACGGCGTCGCGCTGTACGACGGCGTCACCATCGCTGACGAGGCTTTCCTGGGCCCGCACTGCGTGTTCACCAACGATCTGCGCCCGCGGTCGGGCCGCTTCAAGCGACCACCGGCGAAGTTCTCGCCCACGCGCATCGAGCGCGGCGCCACGATCGGCGCCAACGCGACAATCGTGTGCGGACACACCGTCGGCACCTACGCCATGGTGGCGGCCGGTGCGGTGATCACGCGCGACGTACCTCCGCACGCGCTGATGGTCGGCGTGCCAGCCCGCCAAAAAGGTTTCGTGTGCGCGTGCGGCGACGCGCTGCCCGTGTCGCTCGTGTGCGGGTGCGGGTTGTCGTACGAGCGCGCGGGCCTAGGACTGCGCCAGCGCTGATCGCGCGGCGGCGAGCGACCCGAATGCTGCCGACCCTGCGATCATCGCTCGTCACTGCGCTGTTTCGGCGCAAATCGGTGCAGGCGGCGATCCTCGACTCTGAAGATCCGACCGCATCGCTGCGTCGTTCCCTGGGCGCGTTCGACCTGACCTTGATGGGTGTTGGCGCCATCGTCGGCGCCGGCATCTTCAGCAGCGTTGGAGAAATGGCGGCCGGCAGCGCAACCCGCCCAGGCGCTGGCCCGGCCCTGGTGTTGTCGTACTTGATCACCGCAATCGCGTGCGGCTGCGCGGCGATGTGCTACGCGGAAATCGCCGCGATGGTGCCGGTCGCGGGCAGCGCGTACACGTACGCCTACGTCGCGCTGGGCGAACTGGTCGCCTGGATCATCGGCTGGGATCTGATCATCGAGTACGCCATCGGCAACATCTACGTCGCGCAAAGCTGGGCGGAGTACGACCGGTCATTTTTGGCGAGTGCTTTCGGCGTCGATTTTCCCACCTGGATGGCCACCGACGTTCAGACCGCCGCGCAGACGCCCGCCATCGCAGCAGTCGCGCCACACATCGGCGGCTTCACCGTCGCCTTCAATCTGCCCGCGGCCCTGGTGACAGCTACCGTCACCACGGTGCTGGTCATCGGCATCCGCGAGAGCGCGCGTTTCAACCGCGTCATTGTGGCGTTCAAGCTGCTCTTGATCCTCGGCTTCATCGGCGTCGGCGCGTTTTTCGTGCAGCCCGCCCACTGGCACCCGTTCGCGCCGCACGGCTGGGGTGGCGTATGGACGGGCGCGTGCCTGGCGTTTTTCTCGTACATTGGCTTCGACGCGGTTTCGACCGCTGCGGAAGAAACGCGAGAGCCGCAGAAAAATCTGCCGCGCGCCATGATCGCCTCGCTTGTGATCTGCACCGTTCTTTACGCCGCGACAACGCTGGTGATGACCGGACTGGTCCCGGCGGCGCGCCTCGGCACCGGCGATCCGCTCGCCCATGCGCTGCGCTTCGCGGGGCTGCAAGGCGCTGCGACGTTCATGTCGCTTGGTGCCGTGGTGGCGGTCACCGCCGTGCTGCTGGTGTTTCAGTTCGGTCAGTCGTGCATCTTCATGGCCATGGCGCGCGACGGACTCTTGCCGGCGGCCTTCGGACGTGTGCATCAGCGCTTTCGCACGCCCGCGCTCGGCACCGTTCTGACAGGAGCATTCGTCGCCGTGACACCGTCGTTCGTGACCCCCGACCAGGCGCTGGAACTCACCAACATCGGCACCCTGTTCGCGTTCATCCTGGTTTCCCTCGGCGTCATCGTTCTGCGCTCGCGCGATTCATCGGCACCGCGTCCGTTCCGCTGCCCCGGCTATCCGGTCACGCCGGTGCTATCGATCGTGTGCTGCCTGGGCCTGACGGCGCGACTTCCCGCGACCACCTGGATCCGTTTCGCCGTCTGGCTCACGCTTGGCGCGGTCGTCTACGTTCTGTACGGGCGCCAACACAGTCGGCTTGCATCAGGCAAATAACTGGCGGTGGCGCGCCGGAGCCGCGAAGATCGTGTCCGGCTCCGATGTCTTCACCGCCTCCCCCCTGTCCCCCGCCGCCGCGGTCGAAACGGGCGCTGCTGTGGACGTCGACCACCTACTTCGGCGAGGGGCTGCCGTGGAGCTTTCTCCATCAGATGTGCACCGAGTTTTTGACGGCGATTGGCGCGTCGAAGACGCAGATCGGATCCACGTCGCTGCTGCACCTGGCGGTCACCTTCAAGTTCGTCTGGAGCCCGATCGTCGATCTGTTTGGCAAGAAACGAAACTGGGTCATCGCGCTGCAAGTCCTGCTGGCGCTGGGCATGTTCGTGGTCGCCGCGATTGCACCTGGAGGGAATCTGCCCCTGTTCTGGCTTGTTCTGGGCGTGCTGGCGGTGATTCACGCCACGCACGACATCGCGTGCGACGGCTTCTATTTGCAAGCGCTCGACAAGAACGGGCAGGCGCTGTTCTCGGGCGGGCGCATCGCCGCTTTTCGCGCAGCAATGATCGTTGGGTCGTCGGTGCTGGTGTACCTGGCGGGCCGCACCAGTTGGACCCTCGGCTTTGGTGCGGCCGGCCTGCTGATGATCCTGATCGCCTTCGTCAATTCGCTCGTCATGCCGCGCTGGTCCGGCCCCGGACCGACCACCGCACCGCCGCCCGCAGCAGACCCGTCTGCCCACGTGAAAGCGGCGGCGTTCTTGGCGGCGTACCGATCATTCCTCGCGCAACCACAGGCCGCTCTGGTCCTGTCCTTCATGTTTTTCTACAAGCTGGGCGACATCATGATGTTCGCGATGTCCAAGCCGCTGCTGCGCGACCTTGGTATCGACACCAGCCAGCGCGGCATCCTGAACGGATTCGGAACCGCCGCGACCATCGCGGGTTCTGTCCTGGGGGGTGCCCTCATCGCGCGGCGCGGGCTCGATCGGTGCCTCGTCCCCATGACATATTTGCAAAACCTGGCGATTCCGCTCTACATCGGCATGGCGGTTGTCAGACCCACGTTCGCTGGCGTCGTGCCGATCGTTCTGGTCGAGCAGTTCGCCGCCGGCATGGGCGCGGCCGCGCACGTGGTGTTCCTGATGCGCCGCTGTCGCAGCGCCTTCTCGGCGTCGCACTACGCCCTGGCGACGGCGGTGGTGTCGCTTGGCAGCACGCTTTCAGGCTACGCGTCCGGACCGCTCAACGAGGCGCTTGGCCACCCACTGTTCTTCACGATTGCGTTTGTCGCCAGTTGGCCCAGCTTGATCCTGGTCCTGATCGTGCCGAAGGCCGATCTTGAAACGAATACGGCGGCGTGATCCCGCGTCGAAGAACAGATTGCCGCGCACGGTACGATCCGCAGTTGTTCGCGCGGCCCGACTGTGGGAAAAAGCGACCATGCACCAACACATCGCACGCGCTTTCTTGCTGGGAACGCTCGCATTCGGTTCTGGGCGCGCCATCGCCGCCGACGCGGCCGCGACCGCGACCGCCAGCAAATGCAAGATCACCGACGAGAAGGACGACAACGATGTGACCCGGGCCTGCAAGCTGGGCGGGGTCAAGCGCGCCAAGGCGGTCATGAAGGCGATGACCAAGGCGGCCAAGGAAAAGGGCAAGAAGTGGGAATGCGATAGCTGCCACAAGAACGAGGACGACTACGCCCTGACCGCCGACGGCAAGAAGCAGTTCAAGGAAATGCTGGATCTGCTCAAGGAAGCCAAGTAGCTCCCGGCGGCGCACCGCGCCTTCAAAAATCGGCGAACAACTGGCGCACCTCGGCGGCCGCGGGTTTTCCGCGCGGCGTGTAACCGCAGGTTCCCTGCCCGCCGAAGCCGTACCAGTTCCAGATGTAGAAGCCCGCGAGTGATCCCGGCGTGTGCGCGCCGGTCGCCCAGACGCGGCGGAAGGCCTCGAAGCCGCGGCGCTGCTCGTCCATGTCGGGGCGCCCAGACGGGCCCTCGTCCCACGGTTCGGCGGTGGCACCCGCGCGCGAGCGATAGCCGACCTCGGTGAAGATCAGAGGCTGCCGCCGTCCGCGCTGCCAGGTTTCAATTTTCGCGCGCAGTTCCCGCCAGCGCGATTCAAGTGCCGCGACGTCGCCTGGCCCCTGCCGCGAGCGCAAATCGAAGTACGCCGAGATACCGGCTTCGTCGACGTGATCGAGCAGCGCGGCGTCCTGGTAGTGATCCCAGTTGGCGGAATAGACCAGTGTGCCCGGGAAGATTCCCCGAATTTTATCCAGCAGCCGCTTCCAGCGCGCAAGATCGCCGTCGAGTGACGACAGCTCGCTGCCCACCACCAGGCGCGTCGCGCCGGTCATCGCGCCGAGCGCCGCCAGATCGCCAAGCAGGTTGCCGTAGCTCGCAAACCACCGATCCTTGTCGGCGGGCGCGAGCGTTCCGCGCCATTCACCGGGCGCGCGCGGTGCCAATAGCCGCACGATGGGGAACAGCGTGACTTCAAGGCCGACTCGCCGCGCGGCACGAACCGCGCCGACGGTGGTGGCCAGCGACGGCGAAAACCGCGTGTGCAGCGACAGTTCTGTTGAGCCTGCGTGCTGTTGGTACAGCGGGATCACCAGGGCGACGTGCGTCGCGCCCACGCCAGCGATCTCCGCCAGCAGCGGCTTGTAGTCGAAGCTGACATCTTCGGCGAACAGCCCCAGCGCGACGCCGCGCTGGCGAGGTCCGTCGCTTTCGGTCGAGGCAGCAGTCGGTGCCGCCGCCAGCAACGCCAGCAACACCGCGAGTCGCATGCATGGGCCGCGAACCGCATCACCGTTCACTCGGCCGATGCTGACGACACCCAGGCCCGGCGGCATCTTCATCGCTCCAATTTACCATGCAGAAGGCCGCGCTCGGCCCGCGAACCGGGCGGCCAAGGTCGCGTCGCGAACCTGCCTCTGATAGCCTGCCCTTGTCATGGAACGTGAGCGCGCGGCAGTTCAAAAGTGGCTGGCTGGCCACGCGCGGGTCGCCGTCAGGCAGCGTGAGTTGGCCGCCCGCGACGGCGCACGGCCGGTGCAGGCGATCGCCGAGGCACTGGCGTCTCTCAATGCCCTTGATGCGATGGGACTGTGGCCGGGGCCGCGAGATCCCGTGGGCGAGCGAGCGGTCGTGCAGGTCCGGCGCCGCTGGGCCCGAGTGCAAAGACGTGCCAGGCGCATCAGGAAAAGGTGAACGCCGGATCGAGCAAGCGCTGGCCGCGCGTCCGAAAGATATCGACGACGCGGCAACCTTGCTGCTGCTTCATCCCGACCTCGATCTGACGAGGGTTCGGCGGCACCTTGGGCAACTCGCTGGGCTTGCCGACGATCCAACCATCGCCGATGGTCTCGAAGCAGCGATTGCACAGGCTCGTGCCGCCAGGAGGCGGCCCTCCAAAAACTCACGCTAGCGGGGCGCGATCGGCCCGCGAACCGGGCGGCCGGGAAAGGTGCCTGGCACGATCTGGCCCTTCTTCACGACGAACTTACCGTTGACCAGCACGTACGGGATCCCGACGGACGGAATCGCCGCATTTTCGTA
>CAYSKR010000194.1:0-7149 GCA_964431675.1 uncultured Myxococcales bacterium | reverse complement strand
TCGATGCCCTGGTCGACCGGCAAGATCGACAGGTAACCGCTGCCCGAGAGCCGTCCCGACCCGAACAGGGTTTGCAGGCTGCGCAGGACGGGCGTCGGTCGGTCTGTTGCGGCGTAGATGCGATCCACGAAATCGGGACCGGGCAGGTGCAGCGACGAGGCCGGGACCAGCGCTTTGTGCGACAGAAGTTCGCGACCGTCTTGCCCCAGAATTTCTAGCAGCTTGCTCATCGTCTTTCCTATATCTTGTAGTCCGACTTTCGTCTACGGCCACCAATGCACCTCACAAACATTTTTCGCTGCGGCCGCGCCTGGATGTTTCTCGCGCTGGGTGGGGCAGCGCTGTCTGGCTGCAAGGGAAAGTTCTGCCCGGCCGACATGAAAGAAACCATCGACGTGCCCGAGCGCGCGGTGTGGTGCCGCTCGCCCGATGGTGTGCATGCCCGCTGGATCGAGTTTCACCCCGGCGGAAAGTTGCACCGGCAGGATTGCAGTTACGTGAGCGGCGCGGCCGATGGGCCATACAGGGGCTGGCATGCGAGCGGGCCGACGTCGCTCGAAGGCCGCTACGGCAACGGCATGAGGATCGGCAAATGGTCCCAGTTTGACGATCGTAGCAACTGCGTGGCCGAGGCGGAATACCGGGACGGCCAGCTCGTGATGGGCGTTCCGGTGGGTGCGGCCGCGACGTGCGACACCCACAAGCCGTAGCATCGCGTCGGCCCATGGAACAAATGCGCCGTCCGCGATGGGAGCTGTGGCCGGTGATGGTCGCTGGCCTTGCCGCGCCGACCGCGGGTTGGGGCGCCGCCCCGGACGCGGGTGCGCCTTCCCTGGCACCACCCCCGCCCCAGGTCAAGCTCACGCCCGAGGATCGCGCGTCGATTGGCGGCAAGGTGGTCGAGCTGGAATTGGCCCTGGCGGAATTGCGGGCGGCGCGTCCGGCACCCGGGGACGAGGCGCTCTTCGACATCGAGGTGTACGCCAAAGCCGCCACGTGGATCCTGCGCCACGAAGAAGAATTCTTCACGCGGCGCTACCTCGCGGACACGTCGGCGGTGCTGGACAAGGGCCTTGCGCGTGCCCGGGGGTTGGCGGCGGAAGGGGGGGCGAGGGTGCCGTGGAACGCTGAACGGGGAAGAATCGTCCGCGCCTACCGATCGCGGGTTGACGGCAGCGTGCAGCCCTACGGACTCGTTATTCCGGAGTCCTACGACGGCAGCAAGCCGGTGCGCCTTGATGTGGTGTTGCACGGGCGAGCACCCACCATGAACGAGGTTAGCTTCATCACCGATCACTCCGCGAAAAAGCCGGTGCCGGCCGGGCAGGACCACCTCGTGCTGGAGGTGTTTGGTCGCGCCAACAATGGCTACCGCTGGGCGGGTGAAACCGACGTGTTCGAGGCGATGGATTCGGTGCTGCGCCGCTACCGCATCGATCCACGGCGGATTGTGCTGCGCGGATTCTCGATGGGCGGCGCAGGAGCCTGGCACCTCGGCCTGCATCACCCGGATCGCTGGGTCGCCTTCGAGGCAGGTGCCGGTTTCACCGAGACGCAACGGTACGCCAATCGAAGCGCCCCCCCGCCCCACGAGGCCGCCACGATGCGCATCTACGACGCGGTGGACTACGCCCGCAACGCATTCTTAATGCCGTTCGTTGGTTACGGCGGAGAGGACGATCCGCAGCTTGCGGCGTCGGTGAACATGCGCGAAGCGCTGGCGGCTGACGGTTTTTCGTTCCGACCCGACGGCTTGAACTTTTTCGCGCAGGCACCTTTGCGGGGCCGCTTCCTGGTCGGACCACACACGCCGCATGCTTTTCATCCCGACAGCCGCAAGACCTCGAACACCTTCCTTGACGCAGCGGTGGCAGCGGGGCGCACGGACGACCCCGCGCGCATTCGCTTCGTTACCCACACGACGAAGTACAACCGTGCATTCTGGGTGCGCGTGGATGAGATGCAGCAGCACTACGAGCGTGCAGAAGTTGACGCGGAGATGAGCGCGGATCGCGCGGTCACGACGGTCTCCGCGCGCAACGTGACAACCCTGTCGCTGACCAACGAGGCGCCGGCGGGCAACGTCAGGATCAACGGGCAGTCGATCGCGCTGGGGGCGCGCGGCGTTGGCAAAGGCGAAGGGTCACTGACCCTGCGCGGCGGCAAGTGGACGGGCCGGGTCGGGCCGCCGGTCCCTGCTTCCGGCGGAACGGGTCTGCACAAGCGACGCGATCTTCAGGGCCCGATCGACGACGCATTCATGAACGCGTTTTTGTGCGTGCGGCCCACCGGAAGGCCAATGATTCCCAGCGCGCGTGCAGCCGCGGTGTCGGCGCTCGATCGCTTCGCTGCGCAGTGGGAGAAGTGGATGCGCGGCAGCCTTCCAATCAAGGACGACCGCGCGGTGACCGCAGCAGATATCGCCGACAAGAACTTGATCCTGTTCGGCGATCCGGGCAGCAACCTCCTTATCAAGCGTCTGCTGGGCAAGCTCCCGATCATGTGGACCAGAGGCAAGGTGACGATCGGCGGCCGCGAATTCTCCGCCGCCGATCACCTGCCGGTGCTCATCTATCCGAACCCGCTTAACCCACGACGCTACGTCGTGATCAACAGCGGCCACACCTTCAACGAGGAAGATTTTCGTGGCACCAACGCGCTGCTTTACCCGCGCCTTGGAGACTTCGCGATTCTCAAGATCGAGAAGAACGCGGATTCTCGGGTGGGCGCTTCGGTCCCCGTACACGTTGGCTTGTTCGACGATGATTGGCGGGCACCGCACCAGCCATAGCCAGATCGTCATTCGTTTGGTGGCCGCGAAGATCGTCCGGCAAGTCCGCCGCGGTTCGGCGCAGGCTAGGTTCGGCCAGGAAGGCTTCCGCCGCGATCATGGCCGGGGTCACCCGATCCTTCCAGACCGCTCGCAGCACATCGGCACCACTGCCCGACTTGCGCTGGTTGCTGCGTCCGCGGCGCAAGAGGTCCAGGACCGCCCTGATGGGTGGCTTGACGCCGAGCCTTTGCATCAGATCGATCACGTGGGCCGCGCGCCGCAGAACGATGGCGCTTTCGGTGCCGGCGATGTCGTCGAAGAACCAGCCGCAGCTCGCGTACATGAGTAGGGCCGAACGCTGCATCTCGAGGAGCAGGATGGAGCGCGAGCGAGCGTCGCCGCGTCCGCGCCGCAAAGCCGGGGTGCCGTGGCCTGCGAGACCAGCGTCCCGGGCCACCACAGGGTCATCCATCACCTGGCCGTAGGCGTCGCGTGCGTGCCAGGGATCCGTGAACAGGTCGCCGCCAATATTCTCGAAGCAGCGCGCCGCGTGGTCGCGCAGCAGATCAAGCGCCTGCCGGAGCGGTTCGCGCCACGCCTGGCTGGGATTCTTCTTGGGATCGGTGGCGCATCCACAGTGGCTCATCCACCGGCCAAGGCCGTGCCCACAGCTCCATGCGGTGCCTTCGTTGTTCGGTCCACCTGCAAGTTGCAATTCCCACGTGGGCGGTTGGTCGGCCAAGAAAGCCGCGAGGTTGGTGACCGTCACGCCCGCGGATTTCGCACCGACGGTGGTGGCGTAGGCTGCGGTCAGATCGGCGAACTTCTTGTGGTGGCCGTACAGTTCGCCATCGGACGCGCCAAGGACCAGGCGTGCGCCGTCGACCTTGGACCTCTGCGCCGACGACGTGACGTGCGACAGGAACGTGGCCGAGTCGCGGGCCGCGTCACCGAACGCCAGATTGCGCGACAACGGTCCGTCGAACACGCAGACGGCCAGTGCGCGAGCATGTCCGTCTTTCGTCGAACCGCGCCCTGGTGGTCGCCACAGGTAGGCGCGCCCGGTGTCGAGCGAGTCGCGCGTGACGGGGATCCACTCGCCCCCGGGCTGGCGCACCGCCGCCACCTGCTCGGGCGCCAGGATGGTGAAGCGAACGCCGGCGTCGATGAGCGCCGTCAGCGTCGCGGGGTTGGCCGCGGTCTCGGGCAGCCACATGCCCTGCGCCGGGCGACCAAACCGCCGTGCGAAATCTTGCATGCCCCAGGCGATCTGCGTGCGCCGATCGTTGGGAGAACACAGCGGCGTGATCGGATGCCCCCACACCTGCGCCATCGCGCCACCCGCGCTCAACCGCCGCTGTTGTTGCCGATCTCCGGCGTGAATGCGCGCCATGGTTTCGGGATCGTGCCGGGCGATCCAGCGCGCCAGCGTCGGGCCGAAATTGAAACTCATGTGCGCGTAGTTGTTGGCGCCGTCGATGACCTGATCGTGAGCGCCGTCAAGCCGTGCCCAGCCATTCGCCCGGTAACACTCGGCGTGGATGCGGCTGTTCCAATCGTGGAACGGGGCCGCGCCGGGCTCTTGCGGCACCTTGTCCGTCCAGGGGTTTTCGCGCGGCGGCTGATAAAAGTGCCCGTGTACCACCAGGTGAGTCGTGGGCATGGCGGTGCTAGAAATCGCGCGCTCGGGTCAGCAAGGTGTCGCGCGCCTTCGCCACGACCGTGATGCCGCCTTCGCTGACGTGGTGGCGGACGGTGTCCCGGCCGAGGTCGTGCCCGATCAGGTCGGCATCGGGTACATGCACGTTCTTGTCGATGATGGCCCGCTGGACGCGCGCGCCGCGGCCGATGTGGACGTTGTCGAACAGGATGCAGTCGCGGACGTCGGCGCCTTCATCGATGACGACGTTGCGCCCGAGCACGCAGTCCTTCACGAACCCGCCGGCGACGATGCAGCCGCCGCACAGGATGGATTGCAACACCACGCCGCGCCGGTGCTCGTCATCGAACACCAGCTTGGACGGCGGATCGGGGTAGTTGGCGGTCAAGATGGGCCATTCCCAGTTGAACAGGTTGAAGCGCGGCACGACGTTCTTGAGGTCCATGCTGGCCTCGTAGTACGCCTCGATGGTGCCGACGTCGCGCCAGTATCCAAGTTCACCGGCCAGCGTCACGCCCGGGATGCGGTTGTCCCGGAAGTTGTACGCGAACACGCGACCGGTCGAGACCAGCGCCGGCAGAATATCGCGGCCGAAGTCGTGGTGTGATTCTTCCAGATCCGCGTCACGCACGAGTTCCTTGGCCAGCGGCTCGGGCGCGAAGATGTAGTTGCCCATCGACGCGAGGCAGTGTTCGGAATCGCCCGGGATCGTTGCCGGGTCGCGCTGCGGCTTTTCCTGAAACCCGGTGATGCGCCCGCTGGCGTCGGTTTGTACGATGCCGAACTGCGAGGACTCGCTCTTGTGGATGGGGATGCAGGCCACGGTGGCGACGGCGCCCTTTTCAAAATGCGCGTCGACCATCTGCGACAGGTTCATCTTGTACACGTGGTCGGCACCGAACACGATCACGGCATCAGGGTGGTATTCAGAGACAAGGTTGTGGTTCTGGTACACCGAGTCTGCGGTGCCGCGGTACCAGGTTTCGCCCATGCGCATCTGCGCGGGGACCACGGTGACGAATTCGGCGTGGGTGCTGCGGCCGCCGAAGCCCCACGCGCGCTGCACGTGTTCGATCAGCGACTGCGCCTTGTACTGGGTCAGCACGTAGGTCGCGCGAATGCCCGAGTTCGACAGGTTGGACAAAACGAAGTCGATGATGCGGAAGCGGCCGGCGAACGGCACCGCAGGCTTGGCGCGGTCACGCGTCAGCGGGTAAAGGCGCGAACCTTTGCCGCCGGCCATGACGAGAGCAAGAAGGCGTGGGCTGGTCATCTGCGGGGGGCGGCATTATAGACTGGAGGGCGTCGTCATGTGGACGGCTCTCAGTCTACGGTTTCCATTCGGAGGCACCGCAGTCGTATTTGAGCCCTTGCGGGCGGGAGATCCCGTCGATGTCGTCGGGCACGGACATTGCGAGATCAAGCTTGTCGATGCAGGGCGATCCGGCGGTCAGGCGATAGGTCGACGAAAGCATCGGGTTACCGGTGCAGCAAGCTGTCAGGCCGCAGGTCGGGCTGAAGTCAAAGGTTGAGTTTCCATACGCGATGAGCCCTGAAGATGTGATGGCCGCGGAACACGAGATACCGGGGCCTTTGTTGCTGGCCACGGTGTTGTTCACGAGTCGGGTGGGCTTGCCCGCAGTAGGCGGCACAATGGCGATGCCGCCGAAGACAATGCCGCCCGTCGCAGTCCCAACGTTGTTGTCCGCGACAATCGTGTTGGTGATGTCGTAGCCGGCCTGGTTGATGAAGATGCCGCCGGCGTTCTGCTCGATGTCGCAGCGGGCCAACCGGATGGTGGTGCCCGGCTGGGCCTCGACACCGATGTCCATACCAGCTTTGACAGCCACGCTGCGAAGATACAGGTCACCCGAGACCAGGCGGATGCCGATGCGCGAACCGCCGGCGATCACGGCGCCGCTCTGACCGACGACCGACAGTTGCGCGCCACTCACGGTGAAATCGACGCGGTCGAACGCCTTCGGCCCGCGCAACACGAGTAGGCGCCTGGTCACCATGACCGCCGCGGCATCTGCCGCAGGCTGCGGGTGACAGAACGGCATGGCCGTCGTGCCGCCGTTGCCGCTCACCGCGCAGCCGACCTTGTTTTCGACGTAGATGGTTTCGGCGTCGGTAGCGCAGCGGCCGTCCTGGTGGCTCATGCACACGCCGGGGTTTGCGCCGAGGTTGGTTCGCGCGGCGCACTGCGCGTCGGTTGTGCATGCAGCGCACGCGTTCAGCACGCACACCGGCTTGGTGCCGGCTGCGCACTGGTCGCCCGTGGAGCACTCGACGCAGCGTCCGGCGGCACAGCCCTTGGTGAGCGGGCTCTTTGCCTCGCACTGCGTGTCCATGCCGCAGGGCATGCAGGCGTTGGTTGTGGTGTTGCAGATTGGGGCATTCGCATCCTTGCAGTCGCTGTCGGCGACGCAGGCGACGCACTTGCTCTGCGCCACGTTGCACACGGGCGTGGCACCGCCGCACTTCGCGGCGTCCATGGCCGTGCATTCGACGCAGCTTCCGCTCGTGTGGCAGGCGGGCAACGCCATGCTCTTGCCCAGGCACTGTGCGCGGGTGCCGCACGCCATGCACGTGTTGGTGGTCATCGTGTCGCAGATGGGCTTACTGCCCGAGCACTCGCCATCGGCGACGCAGGCGACGCACTTGCTCTGCGCCACGTTGCACACGGGCGTGGCCCCGCCGCACTTCGCGGCGT
>CAYSKR010000193.1:0-5736 GCA_964431675.1 uncultured Myxococcales bacterium | reverse complement strand
GATGAGACAAAGGCAGATCCCGCACGACTGCTGGAGCTCAATCGTGGACACTGGGAAATCGAAAACCGCCTCCACCACGTGCGCGACATGACCTACGACGAAGATCGCAGTCAGATTCGCAAGGGCAACGGCCCTCAGGCCATGGCCAGCATCCGCAACGTCGCGTGAAGCTTGCTGCGTCTCGTCGGCGCCAAGAGCATCGCTGCGACCACGCGTCACCTGGGCCGCAGGCCAGAAAAAGTTCTGACCCTGCTCGGCATATAGCGCGCCGCTTCGCCTTGATTCCATCACGGCTTCGGCGATGCTCAGCAGTCCGCGACCCCTGCCTCGCCGCCCCGACTTTGTCCGGAACCCTGAGCACCCCAGGGCCCTTGATTTCCGACTTGAGGTTGTGGTCCACTTATGCCAACGTTGGTTGTTTGTTCTTGATTGAGAGCAAGAAGGCGTTCATCCAAAACCAGCGGTCGCGGTGCAAAGGAGTGAATCATGGCCAGTAATCGTGGAGTTGTGTACGTCAAGCCAGGGGTGGTCGAAGTCAGGTCGATCGAGTCGCCGAAGCTCGCGCTCGGAAACCGCAAGTGCGACCACGGCGTCATCCTCAAGGTGGTCACCACCAACATCTGCGGCAGCGATCAGCACATGGTGCGCGGCCGTACGACGGCACCGACCGGGCTGGTTCTTGGCCACGAGATCACGGGCGAGATCATCGAAGTCGGCCGTGACGTCGAGTTTCTCAAGCTGGGCGACATATGTTCGGTGCCATTCAACATCGCGTGCGGCCGTTGCCGCAACTGCAAGGAAGGCAGGACCGGCATCTGCCTCAGCGTGAATCCGGCGCGTCCCGGCGCAGCCTACGGCTACGTCGACATGGGCGGCTGGGTCGGCGGTCAGGCCGAGTACGTGATGGTGCCGTACGCGGACTTCAACCTGCTCAAGTTCCCCGATCGGGATGACGCGCTGTCGCACATCAAGGATCTGACCCTGTTGTCGGACATCTTCCCGACCGGCTACCACGGTGCGGTCACGGCCGGCGTGGGGCCAGGGTCGATCGTCTACGTGGCGGGTGCGGGCCCGGTGGGTCTTGCGAGCGCGGCGTCGTGCCACCTCCTTGGCGCTGCGTGCGTCATCGTCGGTGACATGATCCCCGAACGGCTTGAGCAGGCTCGCTCGTTCGGCTGCGAGGTCGTCGACCTGCGCAAGAGCGCGACGCTGGCCGACCAGATCGCCGCCATCGTGGGCGTGCCCGAGGTCGATGCCGCGGTGGACTGCGTGGGCTTCGAGGCCCGCGGCCACGGCAAGGACGCGGTGGCGGAACACCCGGCCACGGTCCTCAACTCAGTCATGGAAGTCACCCGCGCGGGCGGCGGCATCGGCATCCCGGGCCTGTACGTCACCGACGATCCGGGTGCCACCGACGAGAACGCCAAGTCGGGCCGCCTCAGCATCCGCATCGGCCTCGGCTGGGCAAAGTCGCACACGTTCGCGACCGGTCAGTGCCCGGTCATGAAGTACCACCGCGCGCTCGCGACTTGCATCCTGCGTGACAAGATCAAGATCGCCAAGGCGGTCAACGTCAACGTCATCTCGCTCGACAAGGCGCCCGAAGGCTACAAGGACTTCGACAAGGGCGCGGCGAAGAAGTTTGTCATCGATCCGCACGGCATGGCGGCGTAACAACCCACTTGCCAGCGGCGGCGCTCGTCTTGATTGGCGGGTGGCCGCCGTGCGGTGATTCATGAAACCTACTCTTGTGAACAAGTGCCTGGCCGAGTTCATCGGCACGTTCGCCATTGTGTTCTTCGGTGCCGGCTCGATCTGCGCAAGCGCCTTGCCGGGCGTGACGTTTGGCCTCACCGGCATCGCATTGGTGTTCGGCCTCGTGGTCTCAATCATGGTGTCGACGCTGGGACACGTGTCGGGCGCGCACTTCAACCCCGCCGTGACGTTCATGGCGCTGATGACCAGGCGGGTCGACGCGGTGCTTGCTGGCGCTTACGTGGCGGCGCAGATCCTGGGTGGCCTGGCGGGCGCGGGCGTCTTGCACCTGGCGTTCGGGCCGGAAATTGGCGCGAAGGTGAGCTACGGCACGACGACCGTTTCCCCGGCCCTGTCTGCTGTGAGCGGCTTGGGCATCGAAGCCGTCCTGACGTTCTTTCTGGTTCTGGTCATTTTCGGGACGGCGATCGACGCGCGCGGTTCCAGGCTGGGCGGACCCGCGATCGGTTCGGCCGTGTGCATTGCAGTGTTTGTCGCCGGCCCACTGACGGGTGCGTCCATGAACCCGGCGCGCACCCTCGGTCCGGCGATTGTCAGTGGGCAGTGGGCAAACCACTGGATCTACTGGGTAGGGCCGCTGGTGGGCGCGGCGCTCGCGGCCGTGGTTTACGATAAGTTGCTCGCCCCCGCGCAGGAAGCTTCGGCGGCCGCGCGCAAAGCGGCGTAGGAGCTCTTGCCTGGCGGGCGCGGTGCTGGCGAGCATGGTCGCCGCCCTGGCCAAGGCCCGATCAAGCGGTGATCGGCCGCTTCTTCTTTTTGGGCGACGGCACAGGCTGGCGCAGTTTGCGCTTGCGCGGGCTCGGTGCCGCCCGCGTCCCAGGACGCTGCGGACTCGGCGTGGCCCGTGGACGGGCGCGCTTCCGTGGTGGTGGAGTTGGGACTTTCTCTTCCGCCAACATGTCAATTCCGAAAAGCTGTCCGAGATCTTCACCGGCAAGCGCGGCGGTTGTTTCGCGCGTGGTGCCCGGCAGCGCGCGTACGGCGGCGTCCACGAGATCCTTGGCATCGACGCCGCGCAGGAGGAACAGCAGCTCAGGCTGCCGATCCAAACGAGCACCCACGCCGTACATCGTGGCCGCAACGTGCTTGCACATTTTCGCCTGGTCCGGGCACGAGCACTGCTTCGACACCTGCTTCGGTTCGGGAAACAGACCGGAGGCTTTGTCGGTCACGAGACGCATCACTTCGTCGGGCAGCCGACCTTGCAAAAGACCGACGAGCGAAACGACCCGCCCCGCGCAGCGTGAAACGATCCCGCGCCATTGTTCTGGGTCGAGGCGCCGAATGGTGACCTCCACGGTGTACAGCTCCGAACCCGAGACCGACGCGCGCACTTTTCCACCTTCGATGGACAGATCCACGACGGCCCCCGCGCGTAGGTAGCTGCGTCCGCGATCCAGGCGGTAGGCGAAATCGGCGTACGATTCAAGGTTGTCGCACCAGGCCTTGCCCCAGAAGGTGGACGCGATGGTCCGGCCAGGCAGGACAACCGGGTCGAGCTGGCGTTTTGCCTTCTTGGCCAGCTTTGCCGCTGCGGACGTGGCTCGCACGCGCTTGTCGGCCGCGCTCACATACGGCGCAAAGCCGAAACGCTCGTATGATCTTCCCCATCGCATGAGTGGTACCGCCTCAGCTCAGGATCCTTCGTCGACTGCCGTGCGCAGGTCAAGCGAAACCAACCGGAGCAGCTCGGTGTTCGACAGCTCGGTGAGCGCGGATTCCACACCCGATTCGATAACCTGGCGAGACAGATCGCGCTTGCTCTCGATCATCGCGTCGATGCGCTCCTCCAGCGTGCCTCGGCACACGAACTTGTGGACCAGCACATTTTTCTTCTGACCGATCCGGAACGCGCGGTCGGTCGCCTGATCTTCGACCGCCGGATTCCACCAGCGATCGAAATGCACGACGTGCGACGCCGCCGTGAGATTAAGGCCCGTGCCTCCGGCCTTGAGCGACAGCACGAAGAAGGGCGGCCCGTCATCGGTCTGGAAGGCGTCGACCAAATCTTTGCGCCTGGAAACCGCCGTCTCGCCGGAAAGCACAAGGCCAGGACGGCCGAAGGTGGTGGCCAGCAACGCCGCCAACGGCGCTGTGAGCTCGCGAAACTGCGTGAACACGAGGAGCTTTTCCTGGCGCGCGGCGATTTCCTCGACGATCTCCGTCAGGCGGCGAAACTTGCCGCTGTCGGCTGCCGCATAGCGGCCATCGCTCAAGAACTGCGACGGGTGATTGCAGATCTGCTTGAGGCGCATCAACGAGGCCAGCACCAGCCCGCGCCGCTTGATCCCGTCGAGCGTTTCGATGGCCCGTGCGAGCGCGTTGACCGTGTCGCCATACAGGGCAGCCTGCTTCTTGGTCAGGGTCGCAAACGCCTTCATTTCAGTCTTGTCCGGCAAATCGCTGATGATTCGCTTGTCGGTCTTGAGCCGCCGCAGGATGTAGGGCCGCGCCAGCGCGCGGAGGGGACCGTAGGTATCGTGCGTGCGGCGTTCGATCCGCTTGACCATCGCGCCGAATTCGGCGACGCCACCGAGCAAGCCAGGGGTGCAGTAGTCGAGCAGCGACCACAGGTCGGAAAGCCGGTTTTCGACCGGCGTGCCGGTCAGCGCCAGACGCAGCCGCGCCTTGAGTGCTTTTGCGGCGCGCGCCTGCTTCGTCCCTGCGTTCTTGATGGCCTGCGCTTCATCGAGCACGGCGCATTCCCAGTGCGCCTCGCGCAGAGGTGCCGCCCGCTGCAACATCCCGTAACTCGTGACCACGACGTCGCCCGCACAAAGCCCGGCGATCACGGCGGGCAGATCGGCTGCGGCCAGTTCGGATCCATGCGCCACCACGCAGCGCAATCCGGGCGCGAAACGCGCCAGCTCGGCGCGCCAGTTGCCAATCAGCGACGCAGGAACCACCAGCAGGCTTGGCCCAGCCTTCTCGCGCTTGCACAGCAAAAGCAGCGCAATGACCTGGATCGTCTTGCCCAGGCCCATGTCATCAGCCAGGCATCCGCCCAGCCCAAGACTGCGCAGCCACCACAACCACTTTACGCCGGTCTGCTGGTAAGGTCGCAACTCGGTGTGCAGCGCTGCGCCCGGATCTGCCGCGGCCAGACCCTCCGGGCTGCGCAACCCGGCCAGCGTCTCGGCCAGCCACGGTCCGGCTTCAATGCGCGTCCACCCCGGGCTTTCGATCATGGGGTCACCGGATTCATCCGGCCCAGCTTCCATGCCCGCGACCATGCGCAGTGCCTCGAAGAAAGTCACGCCGCCGCCTTCGTACTTCGCCTCGATGTTCTTCCAGCCTTCCAGGACGGCGCGCAGCTTTTCGTGATCCACCTCGACCCAGCGCCCGCGCAGCAGCGCCAGTCCATCCGACGACGCCAGCAGCTCCTTGATTTCGGCCGCCGACAGGCGCTCGCCATCCAGAGCCACCGACATGTTGAAGTCGAGCAGCGCGTCCTGGCCAAAACCTGCGGGCTTGGCGCCGCCAATGGTGATCTGCACCTGCGGCCGGGGCGGCCGGGCACCTTTCCAAAAGTCGGGAACCTTCACGACCAGGCCGGCGGTCTGCATCGCTTCGGCGTCGCGCAGAAACACGAGCGCCTGGTCGGGTTGCATCGGCTGCGGCCCGTAGACCTGTCCCGAATCAACAAGCTGCTTGATCCAGGTGCAGGTATCGGCAGCTCGCTGGACCGGCGACAGCAGCGACAACAACGCGGCGCGGTTGCGGTCCCCGGCGTACTGTCGCAGCGCCTGTCCCAGCGGTGCGTGCTGCACCCGGCTCGATGCGGACACGCCCGTGGCGTACGTGGCCAGGAAAGCGAACGGTGCCGCGGTGTTGCGCTTGGTTTCGGCCAGGTGGAAATGCACCCGCCCCACCAGGTTCCACATCGGGCTGGCCGCGCGCAGGTACTCGGCCAGCGTCGTCTTGCGCTCCGCGAGATCGCTCACCAGGGCATCTCGCATC
>CAYSKR010000192.1:0-13424 GCA_964431675.1 uncultured Myxococcales bacterium | reverse complement strand
TCAAGGACTGGACAGCGGCAGACCGAATATTGCAGCGACGCCGAGCTTTCGAGTGCGAAAGGATGGGTCGACATCGACGTCCCAGTCGCTTTCGAGACGATCGCGTTGTTTGCGCGACGCTCTATGTCCAGAGGGACGGTCGTAAAGGGGCGTTTTTCGTCGTGGAGCTCCGTTCCTGCGGCTTCTCACATCGATGACCTCAACATACCGCTTGCTGCGTATGGAGAAAACGATCTGCCCACACCACACGTCGTCCTGGGCGACGACGGCGCTGTTCTAATCGAGTGGACTTCTGGACGTCGTCGGATCGGAATCAACATCGAGGCGATTGCGGCGGAATCCAGTTGGTATTTCGTGTCTCTCGATCCCGCAGCAGCGGCCTCGGCATCTGGCCAACTGTTCGAACTCGACGCGCCGACCTTGTTCCAGCGTCTTCGTGCCCGATGAGCGGCGGTCGCGACAAGGATACCTATCCTCCTGCGTGTCTCCGGGGGCTCCGGAAACGCGATTGGATCCATGGGGATCGCGCAAGCGGAGAAGCGTTCACTCCGGACGGAGTCGCGGACTCCGGAAGTTGGCGTCCGGGCTCTGGAGAAGTCTCGGTCAATTGGGAGGACGACGCTGAGGCGCTCGGGTTCACTCGTGGTCAACTCAGCGAGCAAGAATTGCCCCTGAATCAACACGGCGTTGCTCGTCTCACGATCGAGAACATCGAGAGTTGCCGCCAGATCCTCCGCCTGTCTGAAAGCCTCTGGTACGAACGAAAACCCCTGCTCTCGAACCGGTACCACGGCAACCTTCTATTTGAGCAAGGTCTGCCCAAGCAGTTTCAGCGGCAGATCGCTGGCGCGCTGGCCCTGGCGAGCAGTGTCGTTGCCGCACGAGCGTAGACGTTCAGCGCGCGTCTTCCAGAAGCCAGAGGACCCGCAGCAGAGCCCTGCGCACGCGGGCGACGTCCCCTCGCCTCCAAAGCCTCTCCGCATCCACGAGAGCCTGGAGGACGTCCTGATCTACGGCAGAAACGTCACCGCTCAAGGCGTTAGCGACAAAGGTACAGTCAGAGTCGCTTCCCGGTCGATCCCGTCCACCCCGCCTCAATTTCTAACGATTGTCAGTAGTTGGTTGCGTTGACAGGTCGGCGCGGCCGACGTACGCTTTTATCGTTATGAAAGGCTGAACAGCCTCAACAGAAGGGCGGGGCAACGTGGATATCGAGTACACCACCCGCGTCCACAAGGAAGGCGAGATGTACGTCGCGCACGCGCAGGAGCTCGATGTGTCGAGCGCCGGCAAGACGGTCGACGATGCGCGCGCCCACCTTGACGAGGCAGTGACGCTCCTTCTCGAGGAGGCGGCCAACATCGGCACGCTCGACGACCTCCTGGAGGAGGCGGGCTACCTCCGGGTCAAAACCGAGTGGAAGCCGCCGGAGGCAGTGTCGACCGTCCGCCGCCACCTGACCGTACCGGTCGGGGCGCGTTGACCGGTCCGTGCCAAAGATCGTTTCGGTCTCGTGGAAGGTGCTCGTGCGCGTTACCACATTGAAAAATCTGCCCAGTCCAGCGCGGGCCAGTCGGCAGCTATTTCCAAATTGGAAATAGCTCGGTCGGCGCACTGCCGAAAGAAACCTAAAAGGGACGAAAGTCGTCCCTTTTCGAGTACACAATTGCACCTCCGACGTCGGCATGCCATGCTGTTGCTGTTATGAATACACAAAGGGACTTGCGAAGTCTTGTTACGCATACGGAACGGCACCATGGGGCCGAGACCCTCTCGGCGCTGGTCGACTCGTACCAGGCGACCGGGCGCTATGTGCTTACGCGCGACCAGGCCCTCCATGCGCTCGGCATCTCCGATGAGGCGCTGAAGAAGGCGGTCCAGCGGCTGATGGCCAAGCGACGACTCGCCGTCCCCCGTCGTGGATTCTTCATCATCGTGCCGATCGAGTACCGCGACGCGGGGGCACCACCGCCGGCCTGGTTTATCGACGACCTCATGAGGTTCTCGGGACAGGACTACTACGTGGGCCTGCTCAGCGCGGCATCCCTTCACGGGGCGGCGCACCACCAACCGCAAGAGTTTCAAGTCGTGACGAACAAGCAACTCCGGCCCGCCGTCGCTGGCCGCGCACGCCTGAGGTTCTTCCGAAAGCGTCACATCGAACAGGTTCCAACGATGCAGCTCAAGACGGAGACGGGCACCATGCGTGTGTCGACGCCGGAGGCCACGGCGCTCGACCTGTTTCGCTATCTTGATGGCGCCGGGCATCTCGGGAATATCGCAACCGTGCTCTCCGAGCTCGCAGAGAAGATCGAGGGTCAGCGACTGGTCGAGGTCGCGAAGCAGGGCGGCGAACTCTCGAGCGCCCAACGACTGGGCCACATCCTGGACCAGGTCGGCGTCGGCGCACTCGGCGCCCCGCTCGCGAAGTGGGTCGCGGACCAGCGCCCAAGGTTCGTGCCCCTCCGACCTGATCGCTCCACGCGCCGCGCTGCAAAGGATTCTCGCTGGCGCGTGCTGGTGAACGAGAAAGTGGAAGCCGAAACATGATCCCGCGTGCGTACATCACGGCCTGGCGCTCGAAGGCACCGTGGTCCACTGACGCGCAGGTCGAGCAGGACCTCGTCATCTGCCGAGCGATCGTTGACCTGTTCTCGGATGAGGTCCTCGCGCGCGAGGTCGCCTTCCGCGGGGGCACGGCCTTGCACAAGCTCCACTTCAACCCGCCGGGGCGCTACTCGGAAGACATCGACCTCGTCCAGGTCAACACCGGCCCGTTCGGACCGGTCATGGACAACGTGCGCGCAAGCACCTGAATCTGCTTGCGAATGTCCACAAGCGTCCGCGATTGTCTCCGTCGCCAGGATCTCGTTTTTCGCGTTCAAGTCCGGTCCACCTCGCCGCGCTCGAGGATGCGCTCATGCCCATGGACCAGTGGCAAAAAATGCCTGCGCGGACACGACCTCGATCTGCCCGGTCGCAAAACCTCGACGCAACTTGCCGACGACTTGCACGGCGCGCCGCGGTGCCAGGCGATCGGCGAAGTGCCGCAGCGAACGGCTCGGCTCCTCATCCGACCATTTGGCTTCCACGAGCATGTCGACCACGTCTTCCTCATAGTCGGACGGCCATCCGCACCCGCCGCTTGACGTGCGGCGGCACCTCTTGGAAGCATGCGGCCATGCTGAACATTGATCTTCGGGGCAAGCGCGCACTGGTCGCTGGCGTGGCGGACGACGGAGGATTCGGATTCGCCATCGCCAAGGCACTCGGCGAGGCAGGCGCGTCGGTGTGTCTCGGAACCTGGCCACCGGCGATGGGCATCTTCAAGACGATGCTCGATCGCGGCAAGTTCGACGAGTCGTTGCAACTCGCGGACGGCGGCAAACTCGCCTTCGAACGCATCTACCCGCTCGACGCGGATTTCGACACGGCCGCAGATATCCCCGCCGAGGTGCGCGATTCGAAGCGCTACCGCGACTTGGGCGACTGCAGCATCGACGGCCTCGCAGCGCGCCTGCGCGCCGACTTCGGCGCAGGGTGCATCGACATCGTCGTGCATAGCCTCGCGAACGGCGCGGAAGTAAAAAAGCCGCTGCTTGAAACCTCGCGCAAGGGGTACCTCGGCGCGGTGGGCGTGAGCGCCTATTCGTACGCGTCGATGGTGCAGCGCCTTGGCCCGGTGATGCGCCAGGGCGGATCGTTCCTGGCGCTGACGTACATGGCATCCGAACGGGTGATCCCCGGCTACGGCGGCGGCATGTCGTCGGCGAAGGCCGCGCTGCAAAGCGACACGCGCGTCCTCGCCTACGAGGCCGGTCGGCGCTGGGGTCACCGGGTCAACGTGATCTCCGCCGGGCCGTGGGCATCGCGCGCCGCCTCGGCCATCGGCTTCATCGACACCATGATCGCCTACTGCAAGGCCAATTCGCCGTTGCCCGAGGCGGTCACCGCCGCCGAAGTGGGTGCCACCGCCGCGTTCCTGTCAAGCCCGCTGGGTGCCGGCATCACCGGCACGATGGTGTACGTCGACAAGGGCTACCACGCCATGGGCAAGGCCGTGGCCGATGCGCCCGTGGACCAGGTGCCCGCCGTGCCGTAAACTTTTCGCCCAATGGTCAAGGACAGCGGTGCGCCGCCCCCGGCGCTCAAGGATTTGCGTGCGCGCCTCGACGAGACCGACGCGGAGATCGTGCGCCTGGTGGCGCAGCGCCTGCAGACAGTCGACCTCATCATTCGCGAAAAGTCGGGACACGCGAGCGGCATTCGCGATCCCGAGCGCGAACGGCAGGTGCTGGCGAAGGTTGAAGGACACGCGCAGGCCCTTGGGATCTCGGGGCCGCTGGCGCGCAAGATCTTCTCCGAGATCGTCGCTCACTCGGTCAATCGGCAGGCCGCGACGCTGTCGGGCCCGGGCGGGCGTGAGTTGCGCGTCGCTTACCAGGGCTCGCCGCTGACCTACCATCACCTGGCGGCGCAAAAATACGTGGCCGGGCTGGGCACCAGCGGAACGTTCTTCGGCACGCCCACCATCAAGGAAGCGACCGATCAACTCGCCACCGGCAGCGTCGATCTGGCTCTGTTATCGATCGAGAACACCGCCGCTGGGAGTTCAAACGAAGTCTACGACGTCTTGCGCACCCGCGATTTCACCATCGTGGGCGAAGAGACGTACCAGGTGTCGCTGTGCCTGGCAGGTCCGGCGGAAATTCCGCTGCCAGCGATCCAGCGCGTGCATTCGCATCCGCTTGCGCTCGACCAAAGTTCGGTGTTCCTGGCGGCGCTGCCGCACGCCGTGCCGATCCCGTGTGTCGATACCGCCGAGGCGTTGAAACTCGTCGCGGCGGCCCAGGATCCCACCTGGGTGGCCATTGGTTCACCCGAGGGCGCGGACGCGCATGGACTCGCTGTCCTTCGGCGCGGCATCGGTAACCACGACGAAATTCTGATGCGCTACGTGGCACTCGCGCGGCAGCCGGAAAGCTTCGACGCGCGCATCCCGTGCAAGGTCAGCCTCATTCTCTCGACGCGCCACGAGCAGGGCGCGCTGGTTGGTTGCCTGGCGGTGCTCGCCGATCATCGCCTGTCACTGACCAAGGTGGAATCGCGCCCGCACCCGAACCGACCGTGGGAATACATGTTCTTCATCGACTTCGAGGGCAACGTGGCCGACCCGCGCGTGGCGGCGGCCCTGGACGAACTGCGCGCCCGTGCGCTGTTCCTGAAAATCCTCGGCTGCTACCCGGTCAAGGCGCGCGCGGCCGAAGTGCAAGCCTCGAACGTGCAGCCAACCGTCGCTGCGCAGCCCGCCCTCACGACAACCGCCGCGGCACCTCTCGCCACGACACCCGCCCGGGCCAACGCGCGAGCGCCTCGTCGATCTTCTTCGACCAAACTTGCTGATCGAACCGCGCGCGCCGAGGACACGCTCGTGCGCATTGGCGATCTGCTCATCGGTGGCACCGGCTTCGCCGTCATGGCGGGCCCGGCGCTGGTGGACACCAAGGAGCAGATCGAAGCGGCGGCGCGCTTCGTCAAGGCCAGGGGCGTACACCTGTTGCGGGGCAGCGTCGCGCGCCCTGGAACCGGAGGCTGGGCGGAGCAAGCGCTGGATCTATTGGTGGCCGCAGGCAAGGCGACCGGCCTGCCCGTCGTCACCGAGGTCGTGACGGCCGAACAGGTACACGCCATCGCGGGCCGCGTCGATTTGCTGCACGTCGGTGCGCAAAACATGCAAAACGCTCAGCTGTTGCAGGCGGTCGGAAAAATCGACCGGCCCGTGCTGCTCGAACGTGGTGTTTCCAGCACCATCGACGAATGGCTGGCCGCCGCCGAGCAAATCCTGGCGGCGGGAAACGGCCAGGTGATTCTGTGCGAGCGCGGCATCCGGACGTTCGAAACCGCCACGCACAACACGCTGGATCTGTCGTCCGTGGTGGTGCTCAAGGAGCGCACCCACCTTCCCATCGTGGTGGATCCCGGACACGCGACCGGCCACCACGCCTACGTCGCACCCCTGGCCTGGGCGGCGCGCGCCTGCGGCGCCAACGGGATCCTGGTCGAGATTCACGCCGAACCCGCGAGCGATGCATCGCCTGCCGGAGCGCACGCCGACGAGCAAGGCCTGTCGTTCGCCGAGTTCGATCTCCTGATGGCGGGTTTGGCGCGCGCCCCAACGTAGCAAGGCGCACATGTCCGAATTTGTTGTCCACCTCGACGATCCGGACGATCCGCGTCTGGCTGACTATCGCCAGCTCAAGGAGCACCGACTCAACGAGGACAGCGGCAAGTTCGTGGCCGAAAGCGAACTCATCGTTCGCAAGCTGCTTGGCAGCACGCTGCGCATCCACTCCATCCTGCTGACCGAGACGCGCCTGCGGTCGTTGCACGACGTGATGCGGCCAGGGTGTGCCACTTACGTCCTGCCGCAAGAAGGCATCAACCGCGTCGCTGGCTTCCACGTACACCGCGGCTGCCTTGCCGTGGCCGAGCGCCCCCGCGCGGCCTGCATCCCGGACAACGCGCGCCTGGTGGTGGTCGCCGAAGATCTGGTCGACGTGGAAAACCTGGGTGCCCTCGCGCGCAACGCGGCCGCCTTTGGTGCAGACGCGCTGATCCTGTCGCCCCGCTGCGCCGATCCCTTCTACCGCAAGGCGATCCGCGTATCGGCGGGTGGCGTGTTCTTCCTGCCCATCGTGCGCCTTGCGCGCTGGCCCGACGATATCGTCGCTTTGTGCGAACCGTCCGCGGCGGGTCCCGGCTTTTCGCTCGTCGGTGCCAGCCTGGCACCCGGTTCGGTGCCGCTGGGTGAATTTCGTGCGCCCGAGCGCGTCGCCCTGATCCTTGGATCCGAGGGCCCGGGCCTGCAACCCGAAACCCAGCGCCTGTGCAACACGCTGGTCACCATCCCCATGAGCGGGGGTGCCGATTCGCTCAACGTCGCGGCCGCCGGTGCCGTGATCCTCTACGCGCTTGGGATCGGATTACATCTTACCCAGCCCAAGTCACAGCCTACTCGTCGTCGTCGACGTCCTGACTCCTCGAGCGGCTGACGCTGGCCGCGTCAAAATTCAGCTCCTCGCCGAAGGCGGTGTCGATCATCTCATCCACCGAGGTGCCGGCACAATCCAGGCGGCGCAGCTCCTCGCGCTCGAACTCCTCGAAAGTCCTATAGATTTTTTGATCGGAAAAGCGCATTGGTCAGCTCCTGTTTGGGGTTTGTGAACAAATGTCAGATATGTAGGTACATGTAAACAGATGTACACGGCACGTCAATTTTTCGATCGTTTCAAGAGCGAAAGTGCTAATGGGACGAAGGCTCAAGGCATGGGAAAAGTCATCGCGGTCGCGAACCAGAAGGGCGGCGTGGGCAAGACGACCACGGCGGTCAACCTCTGCGCTTCACTGGCGGCTGCGGAACGCAAGACCCTACTCGTCGACATGGATCCGCAAGGCAACGCGACGTCAGGGCTTGGCCTGTCACGGCAGGAAGCCGGCAGCGTCTACGACGTCCTCATCGGCGAAAAATCCATCGCCGAGGTGCGCCGCAAGACCGAGTTGCCGTTTCTCGACGTCGTCCCCGCCGGCCAGCACCTGGTCGGTGCCGAGATCGAACTTGTGCCCATGGCCGAGCGGGAACTGCGCCTGCGCGCCAAGCTGCGCGAGGTCGTGGCCGAGTACGCGTTCGTGCTCATCGACACTCCGCCGTCGCTGGGTCTGCTGACGCTCAACGCGCTATGCGCCGCCGATGGCGTGCTCGTGCCGCTGCAATGCGAGTACTACGCGCTCGAAGGACTGTCGGATCTGCAAGCCACCGTCAACCTGATTGGCCGTTCGCTCAACCCGGGCCTCGCGATCGAGGGTATTCTCCTGTGCATGGTGGACGCGCGCGTGAACCTGACCCTTCAGGTCGCCACCGAGGTTCGCAAACACTTCGGTAACCGGGTTTACGACACGCAGATCCCGCGCAACGTGCGCCTGTCCGAGGCACCGTCGTTCGGCAAGCCGATCCTCCTTTACGACGTGGCATCGAAGGGTGCCAAGACGTACCTCGACGCCGCGCGCGAGTTCGTCGCGCGCCACGGCCGCGAGGAAAGAGCGACCGCGTGATCGGCGGCAAGCGTCAGGCGCTCGGGCGGGGCCTGGCTGCGCTGATTCCCGGTGCCGCGCTGCCCGAGACCGAGGCCGGGCGCGGCGGTCGGCCGACACCCGGCCCGCCAGCGCCGAGCTTCGCCTCGCCGAAAGAAGGCTTGCGCCAGGTCGCCATCGAAGACATTCACCCCGCGCCCGGGCAGCCGCGCAAGCGATTCGACGACGCGCGCCTGCAGGAACTCGCGGCATCCATCCGCACGCTGGGGATCATCGCACCCCTGGTGGTGCGCGCGCGCAGCGCCGGGGGATATGAACTCATCGCTGGCGAGCGGCGCTGGCGAGCGGCGCAGAAGGCGGCGCTGCATGAGCTGCCGGTGGTGGTGCGCGACGTGGCCGAACCGCGCGCGTTTGAGATGGCGCTGGTCGAAAACCTGCAGCGCGAGGATCTCAACCCGATCGAAGAAGCGCAGGGTTTCGAGCGCCTCATCGCCGACTTCGACTACACGCAAGAGGCGCTCGCGCTGCGGGTGGGCAAAGATCGCAGCACCGTGGCCAATGCGCTGCGCCTGCTCAAGCTACCTGCCTCGGTGCGCGAGTTGGTCATCGACGGACGACTGTCGATGGGCCACGCGCGTGCCCTGCTCGGCCTTGCACAACCGGTGGCCATGGAACGGCTGGCGAAGCTGACGGTGGCGCGGGATCTGTCGGTGCGGCAGGTCGAGGCCCTGGTCCGGCGCGAGCAACAGGACGACCCGGCCGACAAGGCGGGGAAAACCGCAGCGCCGGTGCCCTCGACGTCGGCGCGGGATCTGACGCAACGGCTGCAGCGCGCCTTGCAGGCGAAGGTCAAGATCGTCGAGGCGGCGGGCGGCCGCGGCCACATCGAGATCCACTACGCTTCGCTCGACGAGCTCGACGCCCTTCTCGACAAGATCCTGCCCGGCTGACTTAGCGCGCGCAGAGCAGGATCAGGTGCTCGCGGCGAGGCCGACCCTCGAACAGGTTGAAGAGGCGGCGATCAAACGTGGGCCGCGCCTGCGACGCCCGAGCAAACGGCCGCAGACCTGCGGCCACCGCGGCCTCCTCGGTGGCCGTGGCGGCATCCTCGGCCGATTCGCCCACGACGCCATCGCCCACCACCAGCAAGGCGTATCCTCCGGGGCGCAACGATCGCGCCAGCTCGGCCATCCATCGCTTACGTCCCTCGCGCCACTGAACCGGTGCCACGCCCAGCCCATGCCCGCGCTCGCCAAGCTGCGCGCGCAGAAAACCGGCCGACGGCAGGTCGAGCCAGCGAAACCGCACCTCGTGCTGCTCGGCGTAGTCGTACGTGCCGGCGTACGGCGGCGACGAAAGGACCAGGTCGACGCTCTTGCTGGGAACGCCGGCGAGCATCCGCGCGTCGCCCAGCGCGAAATCGGGCGCAGGTGTTCCCGGTGGAAGCTTGCGTTCGAGACCTTCGAGTCCAAGCGCAAGCTCGTTGGCGCGATCAGAGAAAAAGCGCGAAGGAATCCCTCGGCCGATGCGTTTGTGTTCGCCGTCGCGTGGGGCCGCTGGTCCCGTGCGCATGAACTTGACCAGCAGCGACGACAGGCAGAGACGTAGTGCCCGGCCGAGGTCGTCCTCCGGTGTCGCCATCACCAGCTCGCGCAGTCCAAGCAGCTCGAACGCGACGTGCGGCCCGAACCGGCGAAATTCTCCCTCCGCCCAGACCGGAACGTCGGGACGCTGGCGTTTCCGCGCCCGCTCGCCTGACTCTTCGGCGATCCCGGCCGCCGCCTCGACCAGCCGCGCTCTTCCGTCCGCACCCAGCGTCGTGCTGCGCACGCGCGCGATGGCCAGGGCCAGCGGGCTGGCGTCGCGGCCCACGCCCACCCGCCCGCACGCCATCGCTTCGACCACGACGGTGCCGCTGCCGCAAAAAGGATCCAGCACGCGGCCACCGGGAGGCGCAAAGCGGGCAATCGCGCCACGCGCAATCGACGGGTGCAGGCGTCCCGCGTAGCTGTGAAACCCGTGCGTCAGCGCCCGTTCCAGGGTCGCGTCGACCCGAAACAGCGACTCGAGCGCGCGCGCGACCACCGGATCGCCAGCCGTTTCCACCGGCCCGCCGAAGAGAGAAAACGCCCGCCGCGCGCGCGGTGGACGCGGCGGTCCAGCCGCCACGCGGCCCGGACCCAGGTCGGTGGCCGCAGGTGATTTTCCTATCCGTTCCATCGCGTCGAAACGTCAGGGCAACAACTACGGCAACAACTACCGAACGATGGGAACCTTACATCCAAAGGTAATCATGACGTTGGCCTTCCCAGTCGACACCTTGAGGGCATCGCACGCCGCGCCGTTGAGCTGAATGGACATCATGTTCGGACCGTAGCTCCAGCCTGCCGCTGCGTCAGACGGCACGGAAGCACCGTTGACCGTCACACCGACGAACTTCGGCATGGGCGGCTGTTCCTTCAAGGGAAACACACAGGTTGCGATTTCGGTCGCGATCATCGACAAGACATCGGACAGCTGCTTGCGATCTGTGGCGGGGTAAAACTTCGGCGTGCCCATGCGCGCGGTGCCACCCGCAGTGGCCATCATGTCCAGCGTCGCGATGCTCGCCTTGTTGATCGCAATGCCGACGACAAACGTCCTGATTCCAGCGCCGACTGCGGTAGTTAATTCCACGAGGGTGTTTCGAGTCGCCCGGACCTTGTCATCCCCCATCACGTCGCAGTCGGGCTCGCCATCGGTGGCGAGCAAGATGAATTTCGGATTCTTGGTTTTGATTGTCTTCAGGTACGCAGCACCCTCTTTGATAGCGTCCGCCGTTGGCGTCCCCTTAACCAGCGGACTCGCGTTGAGCGAGGCGAGCAACGGCACCGCATTCATCGCGGCCACAGGAACCTCCGCGCCCGGATCCATCACGCAATACGGCGTCGCCTTGCTGGGGAAGTACTTCATGCCCCAGGACACCATCGAGTCGGTGGCGGTGATGACGGCATTCATCGCGGGCTTCACTTCGTCCCAGCGCATGGTCATTCGATCATCTTTCTGTTGCATCGACGAGGATCGATCCTGTAGCAGCAGCACCTCGGGCGGCAGGCGCTCAAGATCGACGCTCATTTCCCCGCAGGTCATTTCGCCGCCACCGGGTACGATTGGCCCACCGCCGCCTTTGCCGCCCGCAGTGGTGACACCGGCAAAACCCAGGCTTCCAGCGCTACCGCCGCCAGACGTGCCGCCGCCGCCGAAGTTACCTACGCTGTTCCCGGCCATGCCGCCCGGAACCCCGATATCCGGATCGGGGTTGCAGGCAAGCACAAGGGCAGGCAACACAACCAACGACAACCGACGAACCGACAACTTCATCGCGGAGCCTTTCTGGGTTGGGAGCGCGGCCCCCACCCTTGAGATTGAACGGAATAGTAGCCTATCCCCCCGCCTGTAGCTACATCTATCGCGCTTCGTTGCGGTGTACGTGGATGCACGACAAGGCCTTTAGAACCCGAGCTGCATTCCGACGCTTAGATCGCCGACCGCCGCGAAGCTTGGAAAGCCGAGGAGGACGCGCAACTCGGTCACCAGCGATAGGCGCGCGTTGAAGTGATGCACAACGCCGATGCCCGGCCCGAGGACGATGGGGCCACCGCGAACTGTATCGTTGCGGGGTAACTTCATCAGGGGCTTGGGCGGGATGACGAGGCGAAAGCCGTCGCCGCCACCGATCACCGCCGAGGTGAGTAGCTGGGTGTTGCCCGCGCCTTGCAGGCGCACGGCGCGCAGCATGATCGCGACGGCACCCTTGGCCGGATCGCCCTTTTGCTCGTCGCCGCTGCCCTCGATCGGGATGTACTGAAAACGGCCCTGCAGCGACAGCGCGATCTGCTCGTTGATTTGGTATCCGACCTCGGGTGCAAGGTGCCCGAGCCACGCGGCGTTGCTGCCCGCACCGACCGACACCGTCGGCATGCGAAACTCCAGGTCAGCGGTGGGGTGCCAGCCGCGTCCCATCCCCAGGCCGAGGCCAACCCAGACGGCACCCACGGGCCGATGAAAAATCGACTGAGCCGCCTTGGCTTCGTTTTCTGCCTTGATGCCAGCGAAGGGATCCTCTTCGGTCGCTTCGCCGCTGCGACGGTCCTTGCGAATCATCGCGAGCGCGCCCTTGCCGATCGGGGCCGCGCCGACGCGAAGGATGAGCAGGTTCGGGCTGTCGCTTTTTCCAGCGGTCCCCGCGGGTTTGTCGCTCGCATCCCGCGCCTCGAAATAATAATGCAGTGACTTACCGACCGCCGCGCTGGCCGGAATCACGCCGTGGTACCAGCCCTTGCGCGAGCGGTGCGCTGGAACGGCGCTGAACTTCTCACCACCAAGAACTCGATAGAACAGCAAGACGCGTGACGCATGAACGTCCGGTTGGGTCACGCAGCGAAGCACGATGGCGGTCTCGGGCGGGGCCTCGTCCGGGTTCGGGCAGTACAGTGGTTCGGGAATGTCGGCGGGCAGATCCGGCTCGTCGCTGCTGGCGCGCGCAGGCTTGCGCGGCGGTGGTGGTGGTGGCGGTGGCGACTCCGGCGGTGGCGACTCCGGCGGTGGCGGTGGACTCGGTGCTGCGGCCGCGGCGGGAGGTGCGCCTTTTTTGCCGCCCGCGCTGGCGGCAGCGAACGCCTCCTTGAGCGCCGGTGTCTCGAGCGCGCGGGTCGGCTGAATGTCGGGCGTGATGCGCAGCGCGATGCCGAAGTAGCGCACCCCCTTCTCCTGGTCGTGAAAGCCATTGACGTACACCGCCGCCAGGTTGGCGTAAGTGCGCGCCATCGCCCGCTCCTCACCAAGGCCGGCCTTCGCGCCGATGCCGATGGCCTCGAGCAATCCGAGTTTGGCCGAATCGAAATCGCCTGCCTCGTAGTCGCGCAGCGCCTGCTTGTTGAGATCGCGGATCTTGTCGATCGGTTCGTCCTGCGCGAAGGCGGCACCGGGATGCGCTCCCGACGCGGCCAAAAACGCGAGCAGCGCCAGCAGCGACAACACGGCGCAACGCAGATGGAACGCGGATCTTTGCATGGACTGCCTCATGGTTGGGTGATCACGAATTCGACCCGGCGGTTGCGTTCCCGCCCCGCCGTGGTCTTGTTGGTCTCGATGGGTTGGTCAGGGCCGTAGCCGCGTGCAAGGAGCCGGTCGGAAGAAACGCCGCGGCCGACGAGGTACGCCCGCACCGAATCCGCCCGCGCCTGCGAAAGGCGGGTGTTGAGGACACGGCTACCTCGTCCGTCGGTGTGTCCTTCGATGCGCAATTTCATCGTTGGCCGCCCCTGCAACGCGATGCCGACCTGATCCAGCAAGGC
>CAYSKR010000191.1:0-8268 GCA_964431675.1 uncultured Myxococcales bacterium | reverse complement strand
CACGAAAAACATTCCGGCCAGCGAGAATACAGACAGCAGGCCGATGAGCCGGGTGGCCGCGCGCTGGCTCTCGAACTGCCCTTCGTATGAGACGAAGTAGCCGACTGGCAGCTTCACGGATCCGTCGATGCGCCTGTAGATATCAGTCGGAGGACCGCGTGGTCAAATCGCGCATCATGCCCGCCGCAGAGGGTCGGGCACCGAACGTCCGCCTGTGGCCAAGACTGGCTGCGGCGGAGGTACTGCTCGCCGCGTTCGAGACGGCGCTGCTCGGCGTGCCGCTTTTCCTGTGGGCTGGTTGGGTGGGCGCGGCGCCCTTGCTGGTTCGCGCCGCGTTGCCAGTCGGCCTTGCACTGTGGATTGCGGGCCTTCTGTTAACCGCTGCGGCCTTGCGCCCGGTGACGGCGCTGGCCCTGGCGAAGCGTCGGCACGAGCCTGCCCTGGCCGTCGACGTGGCGGTCGCCGAGCGGGCGATGGAGCGGCTCCCGCAACTGAGCGCGCTGCTGCGCTTTTTCTCCTGGATGGCGCTGCCCGCCCTCATCGTGGCCTTGGCTCCCGCGCGCCCGGGCGCGGTCGCGGTCGGCGGATTTGGTTGCGTGATGCTCATGCTTGCCGGCGCTGGTTCGGCGGCTCGCGCGCTCATCCTTGATCGCGAGTTCGAGCGCCTGCGCCCCCTGCTGTTGCCAAACCTCGAGGGGATGCATTCTTTCGCCCGCCTGTACCGCGGGCGGATCATCTGCGTGGCGCTCGCGACCCTGGGCTTCGCACACGCCACGTGGATGGGGACTGCCCTGGCAACAGCGGGGGTGTCGGCGCGGGCGTTGGCATGGCTTGGCCTGGTTTCTTGCCCGGTGCTCTTGACCGGCTCGGTATTTTGGGTGCGCTCGTTGCTGCGGCGCGTGTACACGGTCGAAAACTACTTCGACGTGACGTTGCGCTCGCCGGGAACGCGGGGACCAGCGCGCGATGAGCCCAGGGCGGTGAGCGCCTTTGCGACTGCCCAGGCGGTGCCCTACCGGCTTGCGGGGTATCAGGCGTTCGTCGTGATGCTTGCAGGTGTGGTCGCGGTGGCGGTGGGACGCCGGGTGGGGGCATTTGACGTGGCGTCGGCAGGGCGCTTGCTGCTCGGACTGGTTTTGGCTGCTCTGCTGGGCATGACCTACCAGGCGCTGATCTTGCGCGCCATGCTGCGGCCGTTGCTGGCTCACCTCGGATCGCGGCACAACCTTGCCAGCAAGGACATCCGCTCCAACGTCGGCGCGCGCGCCAAGCTCCTGACGCTGTTTTCGGTGGTTGGAGGCTCGTCAGCAGGGTTTGTCGGTCTGTTTCACCTGGCTCCCGACGGGACGGCTGGGATCGCCGCGCCGGTGCTCGTGCTGGGAATGCTTCTTTGCGCCGGGCTCGCGATCTTCGCCGCGCGCGAGTTCATGGCACCGCTGCGGGTGCTCGAGGATCGTTCCTTGGAGATGGCGCGGGGCGATCTGGTGCGGCCGGTGGCAGCGCCGGGGGAGGCGGACGAAATCGGTCGCCTGGCGATGGCGTTCGAGGAGATGCGGCGCTCGCTCCGGGATCGGTTGCGGTCGACCGAATCGATCAACGTCGATCTTGAACGCGAGGTGCGCCGTCGCACCCTGGCGCTCGAAGAGCGCAACAAGGAACTCGGGCAGGCGCTCGATCAGTTGCGCCGCGCGCAGGATGATCTTCTTCGCACCGAGAAGCTGGCGTCGATGGGCCGCCTGGTTGCGGGGATCGCGCACGAGATCAACAACCCCGTCAACGCCATCATCAATTCGCTCGGGCCGCTTGAAGACTTGATGCGCCAGGCGCGGGTAGACACGACCGGCAGCGACGCCGCTTCCAATCTGGCGGCCGCCGACGAGATGTTGAGCGTCATCTCGCGCGGAGCCGCGCGCACCAAGAACATCGTGCAAGCGCTGCACAACTACTCGCGTGCCGACGAATCCGCGACGCGGGAGGTGTCGCTCGGCCGCAGCGTCGACGACAGCCTGGATCTGTTGCGCCACCGGCTGCGCCACGTGAAGATCGAAAAAGACGTGGACGCGGGGGCGCGCATCAACGGCTTCCCCGGCCAGATCGACCAGGTGTTGATGAACCTGCTGACCAACGCGGCGCAGTCCATGGGTGAGCGAGGCGGCACCATTCGCATCGGTGCCAGGGCCGAGGACGGGGTCGTGGTGGTGACGGTGGCCGACGAGGGGCCCGGGATCCCGGCAGAGATCCTGCCGCGCATCTTTGACCCGTTTTTCACCACGAAGGAGGTGGGAGAGGGGTCTGGCCTCGGCCTGTCCATCGTGCATGGAATCGTCGAACGTCACCGCGGCCGCATCGACGTGGACAGCGTCCCGGGTCGCGGCACGACCTTCCGGCTGGAGTTCCCGAGAGTGTGAGTGGCCATCGCCGCTGTGCGTCGCGCCGGACTTCGCTGCATTAGCTCAAATGTTAGCTAACATTGGATCTGTGAAATCCGTCAACGTACACGCCGCCAAGACCACGCGGTCGCGCCTTCTGCTTGCGGTGTCGCGCGGCGAAGAGGTGATCATCTCGCGCGCAGGAAAGCCGGCCGCTCGCCTGGTGCCGATCGAACCGCCGGCACGGATCCCGGTCCTTGGCGCGGATGCCGGAAAGTTTGTGGTCCCTGCTGACTTCGATGATCCCCTGCCGGACGACGTCCTTGCTGCGTTTGAAGTACGACCTGGGCAAGCTACCGTTACCGGTGCCGCCCGCTGATTATGTGCCGTCACGTCTGGCACTCACGGCGACCAGCCCGCTTTCCATCACGGCGGTTCACGCGCTTCGGCTTGCCGCGTTGCCGCCCCACCATCGCGACCCATTTGATCGCATGTTGATCGTGCAGGCGCTGACCGACGGTCTGTCGCTGGTGACGAGCGACCGCACGCTGCGAAAATACGGCGCCGAACTGATTCCAGCGTGGGCCTGACCGTCGCTCGCGGTTCGATCTGCATTGGCGCGAACCCATCGATCGAGTCAGCCCCAAAGAAAAAATTTGACGCCCCGTGAGGAGGCCGTACTGTAGTTAATGTAGGCGAAGGTAGCCTAGTTAACCACCGTAACCGACAGTTGGGGGCATCATGGCGGCAGCGCGAACAGAAGACAGACCACAAGGTAAAGCCCGCGAGATTATTGGGATATTTGTCGCTGGCGCGGCGATTTTCTCAGCAATTTCACTGATCTCCATGCAGGCTGGCATGGCCAAGCTGATGGGTCCTGGCGGCGCGGCGACGGCGGTTGGCCTCTATTCGGCCGCCGGGTTTGCCGCCTACGTTTTGGTATGCGCCATGGGAGTGGTCGCGGTTCGCTGCTTTCAGGCGCGAAGGGTTCATCGCGGGGTGGGCGAAATCCTTGGTGGACTGGGCCTGCTTGCGGCCACCGCCTCGTTGCTGCACCTGCCGTTCGCGCAACGATCCGTCACCCTGCGAGGTCCGGGCGGGCTGGTTGGCCAGTGGCTGGGAGAAATCGCAGCGAGCTTCATTGGCAGTCTGGGGGCGGCGCTGGCAGCGGTGGTGTTGATGTCGGTGTCGCTGGTGGTCCTGACCGACGTTCGAGTTGCCGAGGTTGCCGCAGCGGTGGCATGGGCCGCGGCAGGCACGTGGCGTGGCGTCAAGGCCGTGGGCCGTGGCCTGTCCCGCATGGCAGTGGCGATGTTTCCAGAAAAATCAGCGCGCGAGGATCTGAACCAGGACGACGACGCCATTTTTGCCGAGGACGCCATGGACTCGGCGGCCGCGTTGGACATGGACATGGACATGGACATGGGCGGGTCCGATGATTCCCTCGGCGCTGGCGACGCGGACGTCACGGTCGAGCCCGAATTGATCATTCACCCGCCGGTGCAGGCGCAGGTGGCTCTGCCGAGCGAATCGCTCGCCACGCCATCGGATGTGCCGATCGATCCGGTCGCGGCCCACATGGCCCACATGGCGGACCTCGTCGGGGAAGTTGCGGCTGTCGAGTGCGCCACGGTGGCGCAACTTGAGGCGCTGCACAAGGATCCCACGTTGCAGACCTTGCAGGGCATTGGCGTGGATGCGCTTGTCGGACAGTCGGCCCTGAGCGTTCCGAGCTCACTGCCTCCGATCTTTGCTGGCACCGAACCGCAGGACGGCAAGACCGAGCCCAACGTGATCCCCATGTCCATCAAGCAGGTCGCCGGTGCGGCTCCCGTGATCATCGAGCCGGTGGTGCCCCGGATCAAAGCGGACGACAAGGCTCCTAAGAAGAAGAGTCTGGTGCCGTCGTTCATCAGACTTTCCCAGGGTGCCTTCGCGCTGCCCGGCACCGACTTGTTGCAATACAAGCCGCCGCAAAACGGCGAGGTCGACAAGGCATCGCTGCACGACATGGCGGGCCGGGTGAAGCAGGCGATGGCCAACTACGGCGTCAAGGGCGAGGTCACTGCGATCAACCTGGGCCCGGTGGTGACGATGTATGAATTTCAGCCGGCCGCAGGCACTCGGGTCGGCAAGATCATTGGCCTTGAAGTCGATCTGGCCATGGCGCTTGAAGCGCAGGCGGTGCGCATTGCACCGATCGCGGGCAAGTCGGTGGTCGGCGTCGAGGTACCAAACCAGAATCGCGAGATGGTGTACCTCAAGGAGATTCTCGAGGATCCAAGCTTCGTCGGCGGTGGCGGCAAGCTGCAGATCGGCCTTGGCAAGGACATCAAGGGCGCTGCGGTCAGCGTGAACCTGGCGAAGATGCCGCACCTTCTGGTCGCCGGCACCACGGGCTCAGGCAAGTCGGTGACGGTCAACGGCATGATCGCCAGCATCCTGTGCAACGCGACGCCCGAAGAGGTGCGCTTCATCATGGTCGACCCGAAGATGTTGGAGTTGTCGATCTACCAGGACATTCCGCACCTGCTGTTGCCGGTGGTCACGGATCCGAAGAAGGCGAACCTGGCGTTGCGCTGGGCCGTCGATGAGATGGAACGTCGCTACGAGCTGCTATCGAAAGTCGGCGTGCGGGACATCATCGGCTACAACGAAAAGGTCGCGGCCCTTCTGGCGAAGAACGCCGAGGCCCGTGCAGCCGCAGTTGCAGCGCCGATGGCGGAGTCTCCGTCGAAGCGGGCCCGCAGGTTGAAGGTGGTGATCACCGACGCCGAGGGCAACGACCGCGAGGTCGAGGTGGATGCGGAAAGTGGTCCTTCGGCGATGGAAGCAATGCCCCAGGCCGAGTTGCAAGAGGCCGAGTCGGCGCGGGCGGCGGCTGCCCAGGCGGCGCGCGAAGAAGCGCCACCGGCACCGACCAAGCTGCCGTACATCGTCATCGTCATCGACGAATTCGCGGATCTCATGATGGTCGCGCCCAAGGACGTGGAGACCAGCGTAGCGCGCCTGGCGCAGAAGGCTCGGGCGGCGGGTCTGCACCTCATCCTGGCCACGCAGCGGCCGTCCGTCGACGTCATCACCGGCCTCATCAAGGCCAATTTCCCTAGCCGCATCGCGCTTCAGGTGGTGTCGAAGATCGACGCGCGCACCATCATGGATCAGCCGGGCGCGGAAACGTTGCTCGGGAACGGCGACATGTTGTTCTCGGATCGCGGCATGAAGTTGCGGCGCATCCACGGCGCGTTCCTGTCGGACGACGAGGTTCATCGCCTGGTGGCCTTTCTCAAGACCCAGGCCAAGCCGGTCTACGATATGGAGATCCTCAAGCCGCGCGACGAGGACGGCGAGGGCGCTTCCGCGGACGATTACCACGACGAACTGTACGACCAGGCGGTGGCCATCGTGTGCGAGACGCGACAGGCGAGCGTGTCGTTCATCCAGCGCCGACTTCAGATCGGTTACAATCGATCAGCGCGGATGGTCGAGCAGATGGAGCGAGAAGGCATCGTGGGGGCACCCAACGGCATCAAGCCACGCGAGATTTTGGCACCCGTGGGCGGGTATTTGCAGGCGGCACCGTAACCGGGAAGGACTGACGGAACGGCGTGTTTCCAACCTCGATCCTCCTGGCCCTGTTCGCGGTGAGCGCAGCGGTGGCGCTCGCCGCGGCGGATGGGCGTCAGCAGATGGTCTTCAACGTCGCGAAGCCACTGACCACGCTGTTGCTGTTTTTCGTCGCCGGGTTTCCTGCGGAGGGGACGTTCGGCACGCTGGTGGCGGCGGGCCTGGCCATGTCGGTGTTTGGTGACATCGCGCTGCTTGACGATCGCAGGCTTCCGTTCGTCGTGGGCCTCGGTTGTTTCCTGGTGACCCATGTTCTTTACACCGTGGCGTTTGGGTACCTCGCTGGCACCGTGCCGCTTCGGATCACCATGTTGTCGCTCGCGATGTTCGCCGGATGCACGACCTGGTTGGTGCGGAGATTGTGGCCGGGGGTGCCACAGGGGCTACAAATCACGGTGCTCATTTACGGCGGGTGCATCACGCTGATGATCGGATATGCACAGTTCTTGTGGTGGGGCTTGCAACCCGCATTGATCGTCTGTGCCATCACCACGGGCGCGCTGCTTTTTTATGTGGCCGACGCGGTCCTGGCCTGGCACTTGTTCCGCCAGAAACTTCGCTTTGGACAGTCGCTAAATCTATCGGCCTACTGGGCGGGGCAGTGCCTGATTGCGCTCGGCGGCCGCTGGGCCATGGATCTGTGACACGTGGTTCGCAACAAGTCTCACGGCACGGGCGCGTTCACCGCCCTTGATTTCAAGAGCGTCGGTCCTGACTGCGTGTTCGAGACCGGCGTCATGGTCTTCCACCCGCAAAACATCACGCTTGGCCGCAACGTGTACGTCGGCCACCAGACCATCCTCAAGGCGTATCACAAGAATGAGCTGCACATCGGTGACGAGACGTGGATTGGCCAGCAGTGTTTTTTTCATTCCGCAGGTGGCATCCGGATCGGCGCGCGGGTCGGGATTGGGCCGGGCGTGAAGATCATCACGTCGGTCCATGTCGAAGCCGGGCGCGCGACGCCGGTGTTGTTTTCGCCGCTAACCTTTGCGCCAGTGGTGATCGAGGACGACGCCGACATCGGCACCGGGGCCATCCTGCTTCCGGGCGTCACGATCGGGCGCGGGGCGGTGGTGGGTGCCGGGGCGGTGGTGACGAAAGACATGCCGGCGTACGCGATGGTGGCCGGCGTACCGGCGAAGATTCTGCGAGAACGGCCGTGACGCAGCCGTTGTCGCTGGTGGTGTTCGCCTTCAACGAGGGCGAGAACGTGCCCGCAGTGCTGGGCGAGATCGTCGCGTGGCTGCGCGGGCGGGGGGCGGTCTACGAGTTGTTGTTCGTCGATGACGGAAGCACCGACGACACGCGTGCGGCGGCGCAGCAGGTTCTTGCGGATGACCCGCGCGGCAAGGTGCTTTCACATGACCGCAACCGCGGCATCGGGGCAGCCCTGAAGACGGGCGTCCGGGCCGCGACGCTGCCCTGGGTGTCTTTCCTGCCGTGCGACGGGCAGATCGCGCCGTCAGAGCTCGGGGCGCTTTGCGCTGCGGCGGAGCGTGACCAGGTGCCCGTGGTGTTCTCGGTTTACCGCGACCGCGACGACGGTCTGCAGCGCACGTTGCTATCGGCGGCGATTCGCGTGCTGATGTTGGGCTTGTTCGGCGTTCGCATGCGCAGCGACGGGCCGTACCTATTCAAGCGGGAACTTTTCGACGCCGACGTCCTGGAGCCGGACACTTTTTTTCTGAACTTCGAATTTCCCATTCGCACGTTGCGCCAGGGCGTCTCGTGCAGCACCGAGTCGATCCACTGCTCGCCACGGCGCGCCGGGGCGAGCAAGAGCACGGGGCTTCGGCGCATCGTCGGCGTGGCGAGGGATCTGCTGGATCTGCGTGCGCGCTTGTGGGCGGGACGCTGAGCTGCATGCACCGCTTTTGTCGCCACGTTTCGTTCCACTCGCAGGGTGGCGTTCGCACGGCGGATCGACACGACCCAGTGCCAGGAAATCGCCAGACACTTTTCCATCGACCGTCGGATATTGCCCGGGGCAGTCCTTTGCGAAAAGACCAGCACGTCGTGCGCTCGGCTCGTTCTGCCGACCACGCCAGGCGTGCTCTGCTGTTTTGGCTCTTTGTCCTGGCGAGTGGGTAAAAGCATGCATGAGAAAAACGTTTTCTCGACGGAGACTGAGCTGTTTCTGTGGTCCATAAATCTGGCACGATTGTCGGCTGCGAAAACATCGACGCTTGTGGGACGCCTACCTCTTCCCCGGCTTCCATGCACTCCCGATCGTGGTGGGCATTTTCGGTGACCCGAAAGCCCGCGTGAT
>CAYSKR010000190.1:0-3059 GCA_964431675.1 uncultured Myxococcales bacterium | reverse complement strand
AGTTGATCGGCAGCAAGGGCCAGCGCGAAGGCACCGTCGAGCGCCACGAATCCCTGGCGAGCGCCCCCATCGGGACCGACGAAGTCGAGCGCGAAGATTTCGGCGGTCGCGGGTCGCGACAAGGCCGGCAAGAACCGCGCGGCCCGCAGTTCAACGCGGCCGATCCCCTTGATGTCGACCAGGCGCACTTGCGGTGCCGCCCCGAGCCGCCGCGCGGCAAGAAGCGCTGACTCGGCGAGATCGACCTCGCAGAAGGGCAAGTCGTCCAAACGCCACGATGTCACGACGGCGCTCATCGGGAACCGCGCCGTCCCGACGTGGAGTGGTCGGCGTCATCTTCTCCATCCGGGGGGGCAGACCAGCGATCGGTGGCTTGCAACGACGTCCGGCTGGTGTCTGTCGGGCGCTGCACGCGCAGCATGACGCCCCGGCTCTGCAAACGGCGAGCGACCTCATCCATGGCGACCACCAGCGTTTGCCGCGAAGACTCGGTGCGTGTCAAGAGCGAGGCCTCAATCCCGCCCGCACCGTGCAACAGACGCACCTCGGCTCCCGCGAGTTGCCCCTCGCCGATGCGGACGCGCGCCTCGGCACCGAGCGTGCCATGACCAACCAGAACCCTTGCCGCAACGCCGGGGAAACCGTCCGCGACGCCCATCCTGGACGCCGGCGCTGGTGTCGGTGCCGGATCTGATCGCAGCGGCATGAACATCGCCGGACCCGTCCCGGGTGCAGGGCCGCCGGGGTTCGAATCTCGATTGGATCCGTCGGCCTGGGCGCTCGTTTTTCCCTGACTCTTTCGCAAAAGACTGTCGAACCGCGACGCTTCACGACGGCCCGCGGTCTTCGAGTCCGGCGGGGCTCGAGCGGCCAAAGGGGCAGCGTTCGCCGCTTGCGCCCTGGGGGCAACCACGGGCTTTGCGCAAGACGAGGACGGGGGCGAGGTCATCGGTGTGCATGGGTTATCGGTCGAACCACGCACGAGTTGCGTCCCCTGCATCCACCCGGGCGCGCGTTGAAACGCTGGTGGATTCGCGCTAGGGTGACCGCGCCATGAAGCGTAGGTTAAGGTTCGGTTCGGGTGTGCTCCTGGTTGCGGGCTCGGTGCTGGTAGCGACAGTCGTGTTTCTGGTGGCGGGCCCGGTGCTCGTGGCGGCACCCGCCAAGTCGGTGGCGACGCCCTCCGAGAACCCGTGGGTCGTCTACCGGGGTGGAAAAGGGCCCGGCAGGGGGAAGCACATCGTCTTCGTCACCGGCGAGGAGTCGTATCGGTCGGAGGAGTCGATGCCGCTTATGGCGCGCATCCTGTCCGTGCATCATGGTTTCAAGACCACCGTGCTCTTTGCGGTGGATCCCAAGGACGGGACGATCAATCCCAGCGTGAAGAACAACATTCCCGGGCTCGAGGCGCTCGCGTCCGCCGACCTGATGGTGGTCTTCTTCCGCTGGCGGGAGCTGCCCGACGACCAGATGAAGCGCATCATCGACTTCGGCGATTCCGGCAAGCCGATCATCGGAATCCGCAACGGCACGCACCCCTTCCGCTTCGACAAGCGGCCCGACAGCCCCTACGCGAAGTACGACTCGAAGAGCAAGGATCCCGAGGGCGGCTGGGGTCGGCTGGTGCTGGGCGAAACCTGGGTGTCGCACCACGGGAAGAACCTGGTGGAGAGCACGCGCTGCGACGTCGCCGAGGCGATGGCCGACCATCCCATTCTCCGCGGCGTCACCAAGAGCTTTTGGCTTCCCGACGACGTGTACGCGATCACAACGCTGAGCGGAGACGCCCGGCCGCTGCTGCTGGGGCAGCCACTCGTGGGCTGGAAAGCGGAGGACGCTCCCCATCCCGACAAGAAGCCGCTGCCGGTGGCATGGACCAAGACGTACACGGGAAGCCGCGGCAAGGCGGCGCGCGTCTTCACCACCACGATGGGGCACGGCGACGTCTTCAAGACGGAAAACTTCCGCCGCCTCGTCGTCAACGCCTGCTACTGGGCTCTGGGCATGGAGAAGCGGATCGACGCCAGGAGCAGGGTGGACATGGTGGGGACGTACGATCCAGGTCCGCCGGGGGCCAAGGGCCTGCGCAAGGGCGTCAAGCCCGCCGATCTGACTGGGCGGTAAGAGGTGTTGCCGCCCTATACCTCGGCGGCGACAGGGCATCCCTGGCGCACCTGGGCCTGGACCCACCCCCTACTCGAGCTCATTTATCATCAAGGGCTGGGCCGTCCCGGTAACGTCCCCGGTCACAGCATCTATCCTTGCCTGACGCTGGAACGTCGCGAAGGTGCCGTCGCAGTCCAAGTCGCCGTGCGCTTCCGCGGTGAAAACCGATGCTCCACCTGAGCCGACTGAAGTGTAACCCGGCTTATAGTTGTGGGGATCCGGCATGGAGAAGGTCAGCGCAGCCCACGTGGGGTCAGTCGTCCATCCGGTCCAGTCACCCGGGCAGCGTGCGCCAGGCTGGCAACCGCATTCGGCGCCAGTCTCCCAGGGACCGATCGGGCCGGGAAACTGCTTGGCCTGCGCGAGTCCTGCGGTGGTCATGTGATCGGTTTCATAGTACGCAACCGAGCCAACCCACATCTTGTTCAAATGTTGATAGGCCTCACTCGTGCGGGCCTTCTTCACGTAGCGCGTGAAGGCGGGGATGGCGATGGTGGCCAGCAGCCCGATGATCACCACCACGATCATCAGCTCCACGAGCGTGAAACCTATCTGTTGGCTCTCTCTCCTGACTGGCATCGCGCGGCACCCGCTTCCCAGAATCATGAGACCTCGTAGAATGAAAGCTGGCCAAGACTAGACCATTATCGAGCGAACTCAAAACGCAAAGAAACCCGGCGGTCAATGACCACCGGGTTTCTTTATACTGCCCGCGCAGCTATTCCAGCTCGTTGACGACGAACGGCTGGACGCTACCCGTCACGTCGCTCGTGACCGGATCGATGAGGCCCGTCCGGCTGAAGCTGGCGACCGTGCTGTCGCAGTCCAGATCGGCGCGCGCCCGCGCCGTGAACGCGGACGACGTTCCCGTGCCGGCTCCCGAGTAGCTCGAC
>CAYSKR010000189.1:0-20206 GCA_964431675.1 uncultured Myxococcales bacterium | reverse complement strand
ACAACATTCGGTCTCGAATTCGATTATCGTCTGCCCTCATGAACAGCGACACCGCCGCGTCGGCAGCCCAGGCCCAGCTTGAACACTACCTTCGTTCCCACGGCGGCGTGGCTGGCACGGCCCACACCCGAGACGGGGGCTCGAAACCACCTGCCTACGCCGGGACGCATTCCGCCCGCACCCTCCACTCCCGCGACAATGGCCTTTGTTTCGCTGGTCGCGGTAGGGGCGGCCCGAGTCTTCACGGACGAAGGGCCGTCCCTACCGCGACCCCGTTCGGCGCTGATGCGCAGGAGCGAGACCGTCCCGGCACCGGCGGCGGACCGCGCGCGCGGTCGTACCCCTGAATTGTTATGCTCAAAATCCGCAAAGGTGCCAGACCTGAGGGGCTCGTCTCGGGCGGCGGCATCTACCTCATCGCCTCGGGCCGCATCCCGAAGGACCAGCGCTACCTCTACACACCCGAGTGGCGGGCCAAGGAGCGCGAGGCCGACGCCGACATCGCCGCGGGGCGGGTGAAGTCCTTCTCCGACGTGGAGGAACTCATCCGAGACCTACACGTCGGCACATGAAACTCACCCGAACGGAGTCCTTCGTCCGCGACTTCCGCGGGCTGCCCGCCGACCTCCAGGTCCGCGTCGACAAGGCGCTCCGTTGCCTCGCCACGAACCAGCGCCACCCCTCGCTCCGCGTGAAGAAGATGGAGCCGAAGGAGATCGGCATCTTCGAGGCGCGGGTGAGCCAGGGATACCGCATGACGTTCACCGCGCGTTCCTTGCGAGGGTCGCAGGTCGGAAATGACGTATTCACCGCGCAGTTCCAGGGGAAGTTCTGATGCCGCGTGCCGACGCTCGTGGTGATGCGCAAGGCGTGGCGCGACTGTGTACTCGATCGGGTTGCCGGTGTGAAATCCCACCCGCGATCTGACCCGACGGCATCGAAGCTGTGGCAAAAGAGCAACATGGGTCGGGCACCGCGTCGCCACTTTTCGATCGCGACCGCCCCGGTTGCGCTGCTTGCGGCAAGCGCGACCACCGAGGCTGCGAAACCTCGTCCGCCCTGGACGACCTCACACATCACCGGCACCCCAGCGCCGCCGCCGCCCTACCGGCTGGTCCAGGCGTTTGCAAATCTTGCCTTCGACCGCGCGGTCGACATCGTGTCCGGGCCAACCGGCGACCGCATCTTTCTCGCCCTTCAGGGCGGCAAGATCTTCTCTTTTCCCAATCGCAGCGACACCAGCGATCTGGACGCCTTCTGCGATCTACGCGCGATTCCGAATTTCTTTTCGACGTACGGCATGACGTTTCACCCCCGGTTCGCGCAGCGCCGTTTCATCTACGTGATGTACGTCGTGGGCAAGGGTGGGCAAAACGGCTCGCGCGTGTCGCGATTCGGCGTCACCGAGGCGAATCCGCCGCGCTGCGACCTCCAGAGTGAAACCATCTTCATCACGTGGCGCGCCGGTGGCCACAACGGCGGTGGCCTTGCCTGGGCGAACGACGGCACGCTGTTCATCTCGTCGGGCGACGGGGCCGCACCCTTCCCGCCCGACAGCATGGACGTCGGGCAGTCGCTTGGCGACTTGCTCTCGTCGGTGCTGCGGATCGACGTCGATCATCCCTCGGCCGACAGGCCCTACTCGGTCCCCGCCGACAACCCGTTCGTCGCCACGCCCGGTGCCCGCCCGGAAGTGTGGGCGTACGGCTTTCGCAACCCGTGGCGCATCAGCGTCGACGCTTCCACCGGCGATCTGTGGACCGGCGACGTCGGCTGGGAAACCTGGGAGATGGTCCACCGCATCGAGCGTGGCGGCAACTACGGCTGGAGCGTGATGGAAGGCCCATTGCGCGCGCGCCAGAACGCCAAGCCCGGGCCGACGCCGATCCTGCCTCCGATCGCTGTGCATGCGCACCCCGACTCGCGCTCCATCACCGGCGGCCACGTCTACCGTGGCAACGCGCTACCCGAACTGCGGGGTGCCTACGTCTACGGCGACTACGCGACGGGGCGAATGTGGGGGCTGCGCTACGATGCAAAGGTCGCCAAGGTGACGTGGCGACAGGATCTGGCCGACACGCGCCGGGCGCTGGTGAGTTTCGGACGCGATCCCGGCGGCGAGTTGCTGGCGCTCCACTACCTCGAGGGCACCAACGCGAAGCCCGGGCGCGGCGAGAGCGTGCGTCTGGTGGCGCATCCGGCCGCAAAGAGTTCGGCGACGTTTCCGCGTCGCCTGTCCGAGACCGGCCTGTTCCGCAAGACGACCAACCTGAGTCTGGCGCGCGGCGTGGTCCCGTACACCATCAACGCAGAGCCCTGGGCCGACGGCGACATCGCCCGCAGGTTCGTCGCGCTACCGGGCCGCACAACAATCGCCAGCGCGAATGGCGACACCTGGCGTTTTCCGCCGGGCGCCGTGCTGGGCAAGACGCTGTCGAAAAGCGCAGCGGACAATTCGCGCATCCGCCGGCCGATTGAAACGCAGGTGTCGCACTTCGACGGTAGCGACTGGCACTTGTACCGATACCGCTGGAACGACGCCGGAACCGACGCGACCCTGGTCCTGGGCGCGGGCGATTGCGCCGCTTGCCACAACCGCGCCAGTGGGTTGGTCCTGGGTTTTGCTCCCGCGCAGCTCGCCCGACGCGATGCCGGTCACGGCAACGACGGCCTTCCCGCACTCGTGCGCCAGGGCGTGCTCGCCGCCGCGCCGGATCATGCAATCACTCGCTTTGCGTCGGCCGACGATCAATCCGCCGATCTCGAAACGCGCGCGCGATCGTACCTGCACGTCAACTGCGCGCATTGCCACCGCCCGGGAGGGGGAAGCAACGCCGCGCTCGATCTCGACTTCACGGTTCCGCTTTTTCGCACCGGCATCGTCGGCACCCGGCCCACGCAGGGAACCTTCGCCCTGCCCGACGCGCAACTCATCGCGCCCGGCGATCCGTTCCGCTCGGTGCTGTTCTATCGCCTTGCCACCATCGGGGGCGGGCACATGCCGAAGGTTGGCTCGCGTGCGATGGACGCGCCCGGCGTGGCGTTGATGGAAGCATGGATTCGCGCCCTCGGCACCGCCGCGCCCGAGACCAAGCCCGGTGCCGACGCGACGCTCGCCGACAGCGTGGCCGCCGCCGAGTCACTGCGTTCCGTGTCGGCCGGGGTTGCGCAACCCCTATCGGCCATCATCGATCGGCTGCTGGCTTCGACCAGCGGCGCGCTGATGCTGGCGCGGCTGCTCGACGACAAGGCAGTGCCCGCGCTGGCGCAGGCCGATGCGGTCGCGCGCGGCGCGCAGAGTCCGCGCAGCGAGATTTGCGGTCTATTTGAACGGTTCGTGCCCGAACGCGATCGCGCGCCGCGGCTTGGATTCGACATCGATCCGCAGCAGATCCTCTCGCTTGCAGGCGACGCCGACCGTGGCCGCAAGGTTTTGCTCGCCAGCAGCGTCGCGTGCTTTTCGTGCCACCGCATCGGCACCTCGGGCCGCGCGTTTGGCCCCGAGCTGTCGCACGTCGGCACTCAGCGCACGCGCGAACAGATCCTGACGAGCATTCTCGAACCGTCGAAACAGATCGAGCCCAGGTACGTCCTGTACGCGTTCGGCACCACCGATGGCAAAGAATACTCGGGGTTGATCACCGACCGCTCGAAGGACACCATCGTGCTCGTCGACGCCACGGGCCAGCAAACGCGCTTGGACGTGCCAAAAGTAAAAATCCTCGACGCGCAAGCGACCTCCGCGATGCCCGAAGGCTTGCTTGCCGCCCTGACCGCACAAGAAGCCGCCGACCTGCTCGCGTTCCTGGTGGGGCTCAAGTAGCGGAGATGATGGGACCAAGGAGGAATCAGCGGTGATCGCCGACAATGTCCGTCACCTTGCCGTCATTCACCGCCCAAGCTTGACGCCGATGCTTTCGAGTTGCGCCAACAATTCGGGCGGCAGAAACGCGGCCGATGCGCGCGCGGCCGCCAGCCAGGGTTTTCCACGGGCGGCAAGGATCTTCCAGCCGAGCGTGATCTCGCCCGGCAGGTCCGACAACAGCAACTCGAGCAGTGCCGCGGCTTGAGCCCGATCCTTGTTGGCCTTGGTGGTGCTTGACGCGCGCGCGGCGCGTCTCGACGCGACGATGAGCTTGTGCAACGCATAGCGCCCCGGACGAGGCACGTTGACCAGTACGCCGTGACCACCCATGACCACCGCAGGTTGCGTTTCTTCGATAAGGTAATCGAGAAAGCGCAGCGGAGTGGCCGCGGCGCCGATGGCCTCAATGCGAACCGGTCGGCCCATGTCGCGTCCGACCAGTGGCGTCAGAACGTCGACCTGGATCTCGGTGCCGCGAACCTGAAAGGACGTTGCCGGCCGCATCGGATCAAGGATGGAGATGCGCGGGATGGGATCTCCCAGTGCCTGGCGGACATCTGCCGGCTCGACGTCGCGCGCCAGGGCCAGCGCGATGCGGTGATCGTGTGCGATGTCGATGTCTAGGGTTCGCACCATGGCGTCCTGCCATCTGACGCCAAGCATGTTGCCGAGAACCGCAAACGCGTGAGATCCGACCAGAACGGCACCCATTCGAAACAGACCCGACAGGCGCTCAAGCACCTGCGCCTCGGCCGCGCCAATGACGTAGGCTCCGCCGGCGCGCGCCATGGATACCAGTTCGGCACGGGTCGCAGCCTCGACCCGCGCGCGGCGCCACTTCTCGACCAGCGCCGTCACCTCGGGCGTCTCCGGCCCAAGATAGGACTGGGTTTTCTTCCCTTCAATCTGGCGCTGTGCGTACCAGTACTTTCGGCCGCGGATCGTCTTCGATACGATGGACGTGTCGGCAGACGGTGCGCCCGGTTCGGGCACGAAGAGAAGATCAAGCAGGCGGGCGTACGTGGTCTGCGTGATCAGCGACAGCCGTCGGTAGGCAGGGAGCGACGGGTTATACGCCACAGGACATATTAGCGTATAACTGCGAAAACGACCAGGGACGGTGGCGCGCGGATATCCGCGACCCTACTTGGCCGCGCCGGACGCGGCACCGCCGCCGCCGAAGAACAGCAGCGACTTCAGATCCTCGTCGTTGAAGATCAGGTGCGCGCCGAAGAACCAGTCGAAGAACTGCCCGCCCAGGCCGGGCGCGCGGGTGTAGTTCATCACGTCGTCGACGCCGCCGGTGAGGAACACGTTGCGCTTGTACACGGCCAGAGAGCCACGGCCGGTCAGGCGCGGGCGCACGTTGGACCGCGTGTCAAAAAGATCCGCCGACAGCATCAGGCGATCATCGAACAGGAAAACGTCGCTGCCGATGCCGCCGGTGGATTCCTTGATGCCGAATCGGCCCGCGACAGGGCCGATCCGCTTGCCGAATTGAAATGTGATGCGCAGCTTTTCCGAGGTCTTGATGGTGGTGTCAGAGACGAAGCCGCTTTGGGAGTTGCTGCTCACGGTGGTCGATGGCTCGCGGAAGCCGCGCGGATCGTCGACGAGCTCGACCAGGTAGAACTTATCGGGCGTCGGTGCCAGCGTGATCTGAAACGAGTTCTTGAATGTCTTGGCCAGGTAATTGTACTCGGTGCGCAGGCCGACGATGGTCTGCAACCGCGACACTCCTCCCAGCAGGCGTCCGGCGTCCTCGGTGATGCTCTCGACGTTGCGTGCGATCTGGTCGTCGTTGACCAGATGGCCGATGGTGCCCTCGCCGCCGGCAACCTTGTCCGTGATCTTCTCGATGTTCTGCAGCGACTTGTCGAGGTGGCCCACGCTCGACTGGATCTTTTGCAGCGAGTTGCGCAGCTCGGTTCCCGTGCCCGACACCTCGCCCTGCGCGGTTCCCACCAGGCCCTTCAAGCCGTCCGTGATCTCTCGGACGTTCTTGATCGCGATCTTGATGTCGTCGGTTTCCGATCGCGTGATGCTCTGGATGTTGGCGGCGATGTCGTCGACGCGATTCAGGAGGCGTTCCAGCACCTCGGAGTTGCGCTCGATGAGCTTGTTGGCGTTGTCGGCGATTTGCTTGACCGGCCCCGACGTCAATCCGTGCACGTCGCGCAGAATGTCCTTGAGGATGGGCAGTGTCTCGCCCACCTGATCGATGATGGTGCTGGTCGACGTCTGTTCACCGATGTGCTTGACCTCGTCACCCTCGATCAGCACGCGATGCGTGATGCGTTGCTTGTTCTGCACCGTCACCGCCATGCCCGGATCGATGTCGATGTAGAACTCGCCCAGCAGCGACGCGGCCTTCTTCGACATGATGGCGTTGTCGTAAATTTTCACCCATGGATACAGGCGCACGTTGACCCGCGCCTTGCCCGTGTCGGCGTCGAGGCTGCGTCCCTCGATCTGTCCAACCTGCAACCCGGCCGACAAGACCCGCGATTTCTCGTACAGGCCCAGCGCGTCGCGGAAGCGCCCGAAGACCACGTAGCCCTCGCCGGTGGCCATGCGCTCGCTGGTGTACTTGAAGATCGCGTAGGCCGCGCCGACCACGACGACGAACAGCAGGCCGACGCTCACGGCTGCCCAGGATCTTCTCATGATGCCCGTTTCATGATGCCCGCCTCACGCGCGGCTCTCCGGCTTGTCGAAGTGGACCGCGCCCGACGTTTCGACGAATTCACGCAACTCGGGCCGCGGGGCGCGCAGAAGTTCGGCCGGGGTTCCGCTGGCGATGATGCGCCCGCCGTGGAGCATCGCGATGCGGTCGGCGATGCGGAACGTCGACGCCATGTCGTGCGAGATGACCACGGAGGTCACTCCGAATTCGTCGGCGGTGCGGCGGATCATCTGGTCCACGTTCTTGGTTGCGATGGGGTCGAGCCCCGTGGTGGGCTCATCGTAGAGCAGAATCTCGGGCCGGTCGATGAGTGCCCGCGCGAGTCCGACACGCTTGCGCATGCCGCCCGATAACTCGGGCGGAAACTTGTCCTCGATGCCGCTGGTTCCGATGAGGTCCAGGCGTCGCAACATGTCGCGCACGCGCGCGATGATCTCGGCCTTGGGCAACTGGTAACGCTCAAGCAGCGGAAATGCGACGTTTTCCATCACCGTCATCGAATCGAACAGGGCCGCGTATTGAAACACCATGCCGAATTTGCGGCGCAATTTCCCCAGCGCCACGTCGTTCAGACCCACGATGTCCTGCCCGTCCACCCAGATCGACCCGCGGTCGGGCTGCAACAGGCCCATCAGGTGCTTCATCAGCACCGATTTGCCCTGTCCGGACCCGCCGATCACGATGTTGGTTTTTCCGCGCTCGATGTCGAGTTCGATGTTGCGGAGCACGTGTTGCGCGCCGAACGACCGGTGCAGATCGCGCACGCGGATCTGCCAGCGCTCGTCGCGCTTGGTGAAGTCCTGCGGGCTCGTGTGCTCGGCCATGGGTGCACCGGCCATCATGATCGAAACGGCCAGATGACGCCGAAGATCTCGACCATCGGATAATCGAGAATCAAGATCGATACCGAACTTGTCACCACCGCGCGCGTGGTGGCCAGACCGACTTCCTTGGCCCCGCCGCGGACGTTGAAGCCCTGGTAACAAGCCGTCAATGACATCGCGAGGCCGAACACCACCGCCTTGATGAAACCCATCACGTAGTCGGTCGGATCGATCCAGAACCGGTACAGCTCAGCCGCCTGGCCGAAATCGACGTGCGATAGCGGCACCGCCACGATGTAGCCGCCAAGCAACCCCAGCACGTTGAACACCATGGTGAGCAGCGGCATCATCAGGATGGACGCCACGATCCGCGGCGCGACCAGGTACTGGATCGGATTGACCGCGAACGTGTTGAGCGCGTCGATCTGTTCGGTCACGCGCATCGAGCCGATCTCGGTCGCCATCGCGGATCCGGCGCGCGCCGTGATCATCAGCGCGGTGAACACCGGTGCGAGTTCCCTCGCCAGTGAAATCCCGACGCCGAAACCCACCCAGCGCTCCTGCTGAAACATCGCCAGCGCGAGCACCGCCTGCAACGCCGATACGGCACCCGCGAACAGGCCGACCAGCATGACGATGGGCAGCGAGCCGACACCGACGAACTCCATCTGTTCAAGAAACAGGCGCAGGCGGAACGGCTTGCGAAACAGCCAGGCAAAGGTCTTACCCAGCAGCCTGACGTGTCCACCCAGTGCCGCCAGGAAATCGAGCACCGGCGAGAAAAGAACCTCGAGGGCGCGCAGACCTGACGGTGACTCTCGCGGCACCGGAAACGTCGCCTGGTCGCTGCCCTGCGGCGTCGGTTGTTCGTCGGTCATCGCGCACGATCCGCGCCGCCCCGGTAGCTGCGCGGCACGCGTTTCGAGATCCCGCACAGGATTTCGTAGTTGGCCGTGCCTGCCCACCCGGCGAGGTCGTCGATGCCGATGGCTTCCCGTCCGTCCTTCCCGATGAGCGTCACCTCATCCCCCACGGCGGCTCGCGGTACATCGGTCACGTCTACCATGAACATGTCCATGCAGACGGCACCCACCAGCGGAATGCGGCGTTCGCGCAGAAGCACCTCGGCACCCTTGACGTGGCGCGGGTAGCCGTCGGCGTAACCCACCGGCAACGTGGCCACGCGCGACGGCCGTTGCGCGCGCCACAACCCGCCGTAGCTGACCGTGCCCCCGATCGGCACGTCGTGCACGGCCATGATGCGCGTGCGCATGGAGAGCACCGGTTCGAGGTCGAGCCGGGTGGCACCTGGCGACGACATCGCGCCGAACAGCGCGATCCCTGGCCTCACGGCGTCGAAGCGCGCCGCTGCAAAACGAACGGTCGCGGCGCTGTTGGCCGCATGCACGACGAAGGGCCCCATGCCGCGCGCGCGCGTCGCAGCGAGGCCCGTGGTGAAGCGCCGGAGTTGGGCGTGGGTTGGCGCCGGGTCTTTCGCATCGGCCGATGCAAGGTGCGTGCAAAGGCCTGCGATGCGCACGCGGGGCAAGCGCGCCACGTGATCAAGGAACGACGGCACGTCGTCAAGCGCGAGACCCAATCGATGCATGCCGGTATCGATTTTCACGTGCATCGCGATGCGACCTTCTTTCGCGTCACGGCGCTGGCGCTGGCCGCGCCTCGCTCGTACGCCCGCGAAGTGCTGCAGATCGGCTCGGTCGTAGATCACCGGAGTCAGGTCCGCCTCGACGACCTCGGCGTGAAAAGCGTCGTAATACGCGCCAAGCACCAGGATCGGACACTCCACGCCCGCATCGCGCAACTCGAGGCCTTCTTCGACCAGCGAGACCGCCAGTGCGTCCACGTGCGGCTGCAGCGCCAGCCCGACGCGCACCGCGCCGTGTCCATAGGCATCCGCCTTGACGACGCCGTAGATGGCGACCGCGTTGCCGATGAGCCGACGCACCTTGCCCAAGTTGCGCAGCAGGGCGTCCAGATCCACCTCGGCCACCGTCGGGCGGATCGAAGTGCGCAGATCGATCGCGCGCACCACCAGCGCCGCCTTTAGATCATGTCTCTTGCCCATCTGCAAAAATTGCACTCATCGACCATCGACCATCGACCATCGACAGCCCCCTTCGCTAGCAGGAAGCCAAGCCGGACGGACAGAGCACGGTTGCTTGTCGCCGTGGCCGGGCGTAGTCTAGTCGGTACGGTGTCCCACAGGGTGGTTTTTCGGCGGGGTTTTCTCCTCGCCGGGTTTTGGCCGGTGGCCTTTGCGGCTGCTGCGGTCGGTTGTGGTGACCCGCTCCTCCCCGGCGACTTCTCGGGGCCGCCCGCATCGGCCGTGGGCGGCAGCGTCAGTGGCAGCCCTGACACAAAGGATGCGTCCCACCCACGGCTATCGATGGAATGGCTGGTTGGCGTCGGTGCGGCACCCGCACTCATCGGTCAACCGGTCACGTACAAGCGTTCGTCGAAGTTGCAGACCGACTGGGACATCGGCCTTGCGCTGCCCGTCGAGTCGGTCAAGTTCTACGGTGCCGTCGGCTCCGCCCGGGTGCGCGTCGCGGTCGGCAAGACGGTTTACTTCGACGACCGCATCGAAGATGGCCAGCTTGATTGGTCGTGTCGCGCGCCCACCTGCGACCAGGTCAAGGCGGTCAGCGCCCAGTACGTCGTTTACGTGGAGGAGCCGCTGTACTGCCAGGGCCGGGACGGCGTCCCCGCGCGGCTGCGCATCGCCGCCGGTTATCACTACTTCGACTTTTCGTCGGGCACCGCGCGCGAGCTTGGCCGCGGCGAGTCCATGACGTTCGCGGTCGGCGATCACTCACTGGCCGAGGCCTACCCGCTGGCCGATTTGCAGACCTTCGTCACTGCCCTGCTGCGCCAGTGGACCCCGGGCCCCTTCGGCTGCTGATCTGTGCAATCGCGCAAAAGCTGCCCATAACTCCGCTCTTCAACCCGCGTTGACAGGCGCATGGGGCAAGTGTCAATATGCGCCCCCTCCGGGCGGGGGGGTGCGCCCCCGGCGGCAAAGGTCTACCTGTGCTCAAAGCCTTTTCAATCTTCAGCGGCAACGCGAACCGGGAACTCGCGGAAGCCATCTGCAAGCAGCTCGAAACGCCGCTTGGGCGCGCCCAGCTAACGCGGTTCGCCGACGGCGAGATGTACGTCGAGATCGCCGAGAACGTGCGTGGCGTCAACTGCTTCGTGGTGCAGCCGACCAGCACGCCGGTCAACGACAACTTGATGGAGTTGCTGATCATGATCGACGCCCTCAAGCGCGCGTCGGCGGGGTCGATCGTGGCGGTGATGCCCTATTTTGGCTACGGTCGGCAGGATCGCAAGACCAAACCGCGCACCCCCATTTCCGCCCGCCTGGTCGCGGATCTATTGACCGCCGCGGGGGTGCAGCGCGTGCTCGCCATCGACCTGCACGCCGGGCAAATCCAGGGATTCTTCAACATTCCGGTGGATCACCTGTTCGCGATGCCGGTTTTGATCGAATACCTCAAGACCAAGTTCACGCCCGAGGCGGTGATCATCTCGCCCGACGCGGGCGGCGTCGAACGCGCACGCGCGTATTCGAAGCGGCTTGGCGGAGGACTGGCCATTATCGATAAACGCAGGCCCGCCAGCAACGTGGCCGAGGTCATGCACGTCATCGGTGACGTGAAGGGCCGAGACTGCATCATCGTCGATGACATGATCGATACGGCGGGCACGCTGTGCGCAGCGGCGAGCGCGGTCATCGAGCACGGGGCTCGCGCGGTGTACGGCTGCGCCAGCCACGGATTGCTGTCCGGTCCGGCGGTGGATCGCATCTGCCGTTCCGTGCTTCAGGAAGTCATCGTCACCGACTCGATCCTGCCGCGCGCGGACGTCAATGCCTGCCCCAAGATCAAGGTTCTCAGCGTCGCCCACTTGCTTGGCGAGGCAGTCAAGCGTATCCACTTGGGCGATTCCATCAGTTCATTGTTCATCTAAAGTCGTCTGACGAACGCGTTTCATCTTGAGAGGTTGATCATCATGGATTTTGCAAAAGTTAGCGTCGAGGTTCGCTCGAAATCCGGCACCGGTGTCGCGCGCAAGATGCGCAGCGCGGGGCGTATTCCGGGTGTTCTGTACGGACACAAGGCGGAGCCGCTGCCGTTGACTCTGGATCCGAATGCGCTCGTGCGCTCGCTCGACAAGGCGCGGAAGCGAAACACGGTGTTCAACCTGTCCGTGGCCGGTGGGACCGCGGGGCAGGACGTCATGGCGATGATTCGCGACTTCCAGATCCATCCCATCTCGCGCAAGCTGCTGCACGTCGACTTCATCCGGGTTAGCCTCGACGAAGAGGTGAAGGTGACCGTCCCCTTGGTTCTCGTCGGTACGCCCGTCGGCGTGGTCGATGGCGGGAACCTGCACGCCAGCATGCACGCCCTGCCGCTGGCGGCACAGCCGGCGGCGATTCCCGTCCAAGTTGACGTCGACGTGTCGGCGTTGAAGGTGGGCGACGCGCTGCACGTCAGCGACTTGAAGCTGCCCGCGGGTGTTCGCGTGTTGCTCGATCCAAAGTCGCCGCTCGCGTCCGTCGTCGCGCCGCGCGCCGAAAAGGTCGAGGAAGTGGCCGTCGATGCAACGGCCGCCGAGGGCGCTGCCGCAGGCCCGGCCGCAGGTGCCACAGGTGCCGCGGGGGAGAAGGGCGCCGCTGCTGCTCCGGCCGCCGGAGACAAGGCCGCCGCCGGTGGTGCATCGGCCAAAAAAGACGACAAAAAGAAATAGCGTGGGATGTGGCTCGTCGTCGGCTTAGGTAATCCCGGCGACGAGTACACGCACACCCGCCACAACGCGGGCTTCATGGTCGTGGCCGAACTCTTCGGGCGAGCCCGGGCGTCCACACCGAAAACGAAGTTCGGTGCCGAGATCTGCGAGGGCAGTCTCGGTGGCCAGCGCACCATTCTGTGCCGTCCGCAGGAGTTCATGAACACGAGCGGCCTGGCGTTGGCCAAGGTTGCTGCGTTCTGGAAAATCGAAGTCGACCACATCCTGGTCGTCCACGATGATCTCGACTTGCCCTTCGGTGGCATCAAGCTCAGCCTTGGCGGTGGTCACGGTGGCCACAACGGGTTGCGTTCCATCATCTCGACCTGCGGTGCCGATTTTGCGCGAGTCAGGGTCGGCATCGGGCGGCCGACGGCCGGGTGGAACCCTGCGGACTACGTTCTCGCAAGGTTTCTTGCCGAGGAAAATCGAGCGCTGTCCGAGATCATCGGCCGCGCCGCTGACGCCGCGCAGGCGGTGCTGGCTCGAGGCATATCGGTCGGCATGAACACGTTCAACACGAAAAAGAGCAATCCGGCTCAAAATTCGTGATATAGAGGGCACCTTTTCCTCCTTGTCCCGGGCCCGTCCCGGGGCCGTCAAATGTCCAGAAGGAGAACGTCATGGCCGAAAAGATTCAGGGTTCAAGTCGCGATATTCCCGGCCGCAAGCGGGAATACGAAACCATCTTCATCCTTCGCCCCGATCTGCCCAACGAGGTCATCGGCGGCATCAACACCAAGGTCCGGACGGTGATCGAGGGCCGGGGCGGGCAACTCATCAAGGTTGAGAACTGGGGCCGCCGCAAGCTGGCCTACGAGGTGAAGAAGCAGATGAAGGGGATCTACCTTTTCTGGAGCTACCTCGGCACGGCCGGCATCGTCGAAGAACTTGAGCGCAACTTGCGCCTGTCGGATTCCGTCATTCGCTACTACTCGGTCAAGATGGCCGAGAACGTCGAGGTCGCGTTGCGGGCATCGGAAGTGACCGACGAGTCGTTCGCCAAGGCGGCGATTCCTGCCGCCGACGAGGAAGCCATCGCCACCGGTCAGGCCGGCGTGCGGGGGTTTGGCGAGGACGACGAAGAAGGCGCGTTCGACTTCGAAGAAGCGGTGTTCGGCAAAAGCGACGCCCCGGGCCGCAAGGAGGCATGAGTCATGGCATCGAGAGAAAAAGAAGACAAGGAACTGGAAGGCGAGGGCGGCAAGAAGCGTTCGATGGGCCGCCGCCGGGGCTGCAAGTTCTGCGCGGATGAAGCCATCAAGATCGACTACAAGGACGCGAGCTTGCTCAAGTACTTCATCACGGACCGGGGCAAGCTGGTTCCCCGACGGCTGTCGGGCAACTGCGCCAAGCACCAGCGCGAGATTCAGGTGTCCGTTGGACGTGCGCGGATGATCGCGCTCATGCCGTTCGCCGTGACCGGCAACTAGGAGAAGGCCATCATGCGCGTTGTACTGAGAGAGGATCTGGAGAATCTGGGGCAGGCCGGCGAGGTCGTGTCGGTGCGCGACGGCTATGGGCGCAATTACTTGCTCCCGCGTGGGCTTGCCGCCACCGCCTCGGAGCGGGACGTCACCAAGATCGCGCACGAAAAGCGCACCATCGCGGCGCGTGTGGTCAAGCTGGCCAAGGAACTGGCGTCGCAGGTCGACAAGTTGTCGCAGGTGTCGGTGAAGATCAGCGCCGCCGTGGGTGAGGAGGACAAACTCTACGGTTCGGTCGGCAACCGCGACATCGCCGACGCGCTCAAGGAAGCCGGGCACGCCATCGACGCCAAGAAGATATTGCTGGAAGAGCCGATCAAGACGCTTGGACATCACGAGGTCTCGATCAAACTTGGCAAGGATGCGGTCGCCAAGATTCGCGTCTCGGTCGTCAAGAAGTCTTAGCGGCCGCGTCGGCCAGGGAGTTCGATGTGATCGAGTCCGCTGGTCTATCCACAGGTAGACCGGGTACAGTGGATCACCATGGCTGAGTTTGCGCCCGGGGAGGGCGGCTTTTCGGGGGCTGGACGGGTTCCGCCGCACAACCTGGAAGCCGAGCGTTCGTCCCTGGGCGGGGTGCTGATCAAACCGTCCGCGTTCGATGAGGTGGCGACATCTCTGACGGCGGACGATTTTTACCTGCCCGCGCACCGCGAGATTTTCGACGCCATGCTCGCGCTCGACAAGCGGCGGACACCGATCGACGTGGTGGCACTGGCGGATGAACTGAAGGTCCGGGGGGCGTTGCCGCGCCTCGAGGGTGGCCAGGCGTATCTGGTGGACCTGGCGAATGCGGTGCCCACCGCCGAGAACATCAACCACTACGTGCGCCTCGTGCGCGAGAAGGCGACGCTCCGGCGACTCATCGGCACCATGGCCGAGTATCAGTCGCGGGCCTACGGCGACTTCGGCGAGTTCGAGCTGTTTCTCGACGAGGCCGAGAACGCGGTGTTCAAGGTTGCGCAGCAGCAGCGGCGGGAGGGGTATCGGGCGGTCGGCGACATGATGGGGGGCGTGCTCGAGGGCATCGAGATACGTGGCCGTGAGCGTCAGGCGGTGACGGGCGTACCCACGGGCTTCACGCGCCTCGACGAATTGACTGCGGGCCTGCAGCCCGAGAACCTGATCGTCGTGGCGGCGCGTCCCGGTGTGGGCAAGACCTCGTTTGCGGTCAATGTCGCCATGAACGCGGCGATCAAGCATCAGGTCCCGGTGCTCATTTTTTCGCTTGAAATGTCGAGCTATGAGTTGATGGAGCGCATGCTGGCGGGGCAAGCAGCGATCGACTCGACCAAGTTGCGCCGTGGTCTCATTGAATACGCCGAGTGGAAGAACAAGATTTTTCCCGCCGGGATGGAGATCTCAAAGGCACCCATCTTGATCGATGATTCGGCCGCGCCCAGCATCATGGAGATACGAGCGAAGGCCCGCCGGTTTCGCGGCGACCAGCGTTACTTTCCGGCAAAAGCGGCCAACCCCGACATGCCCAGTCGGCCACCGCTCGGCCTCGTGGTCATCGATTACTTGCAGCTTGCGCGCGGGGCGGGCGGGCGGCGCGACGACAACCGTGAACGCGAGATCGCCGAGATTTCGCGCGGGTTGAAGGCGCTCGCCAAGGATCTCAAGGTGCCGATCATCGCGGTGTCGCAGCTCAACCGCGGACTGGAGAAACGCGACGACAAGCGCCCCCAGCTATCCGACTTGCGCGAGTCGGGGGCCATCGAACAAGATGCAGATCTTATTCTGTTCATCCACCGCGACGAGATGTTCAATCCTGAATCAGCCAGCAAGGGCAAGGCTGAACTTATCGTCGGGAAGCACCGGAATGGCGCCACGGGCATGGTCCCCCTGACCTTCCACAAAGAATTCACGCGGTTCGATAACTACGCCGAGGAAACGGAGGAGCCGTACTGACATGGCTGGCCCCAGTCTCGACCCCGCGGCTCTGGCCGGTTCTCACTTGAACGAACCGACGCCCGTCCTGACGGCAGGGGAGAAGGTGGGCCGGTACCGCATCCAGAAGCGCCTCGGCATTGGATCGATGGGCGAGGTTTACCTGGGCATGGACGAGGGATTGGCGCGCCACGCCGCGATCAAGATTCTCGGCACCAAGCATCTTGCCAACAAGACCCTGCGCGAACGCTTTCTGCGCGAGGCACAGTCCCTGGCGCGGTTGTCCCATCCTCACCTCATCACCGTGTTCGAGGCCGGGAATCTCGAGAAGGACGGTCGGCCCTACTTCGCCATGGACTTGCTCGAAGGTGGCGACACGGGAAAGTTGCTCGACGAACAAGGGCCGCTGCCCAGCGGGGTCGTGGCGCTCATCGGCGCGCAGGCGTCGGCTGGGCTGGGCGAAGCAGCCAGCGCCGGGATCATTCACCGCGACGTCAAGCCCTCGAACCTGGGCATGACGGGGCAGGGCGTCCTCAAGGTCAGCGACTTCGGGCTCGCCAAGTCGCACGCCACCGAGATCAACCTGACCGGCAAGGGCATGGTGGTGGGCACGGCCGACTACATCGCGCCCGAGCAGGCCAGAGGCGACACTCTCGACGAGCGGGCGGACGTGTACGCGCTTGGCTGTTCCATGTTTCATTTGCTGGTGGGCATGCCGCCCTACCGCTGTGAGGCGGGAACGGAGGTGAGGCGCTACGTCGAGGTGATGCGTGCGCATTTGTCCGCGCCCATTCCGGACGTGCGGGATCATGCCACTGGTGTGGACGCTCAACTGGCCGAGGTGATCAAGCACACGATGAACAAGGACCGCGAACTGCGGCCTTCATTTGCTGAATCGGCTCCGGTGCTCGCGCACATTGCCGCGCGACTCGGAGGAGATCTGCCGCGCGTGACACGCCGCGCGTTCACCATCCCCACCGGCACGCCGATCTTGACGACACCTCCACCCGAGCTGATGTCAGACTACAAGACGCCATCGCAGAACAAGGCTGGGGCGAGTTTTACACGCCACTGGCCGATCTTGGTGGTGGCGGGCGCGTTCGTGGCCGCCGCCTTCGTTACCTGGCTGGTCAGCCGGTAACTTCGGCCGCCAACCGCGATCGCTTCGATCGCCACTGCGACCAATCAATGGACAGCGCTCTTCACACCTTGAGAAAGTGGTCGCGCTCGTGGGCACTGCGGAAGTACTCGACGACGCTCTCTTCCAGCAACTCTTCCATGGTCTGCCCGCCGTACTTGGCGGCGATCCGGTCGTCGTAATCGTCGGCGATGAGTGCGAAGTCCCGCACCATCTCCTGGAACTCCTCTTCGTCCGACAGCTCGCGATCGACGATGGTGTGACAAAAAACGATCACACGTCCCGCCGGCACGTACGCGAAGGCACCGAAGCGCAGCGTCGAGTTGATCTCAAGCAGATCCCAGGCCAGCCCGGCCTCAGTGGCCACGCCCTTGACCAGTTGGGCGACGAGGCGCACCACGGCGTGCGTGCTCTTCCACGGATGCACGCTGATCATCACCAGGGTCGATCCTTGCTTGACCACGTACAGGCCGTTGTCGACCTTTCGGTACGCCGGACTGTCGCCCAGAATGCGCTCCAGCGCCTACTGCGTGAGCTTGACCGCGGGGTTGGTGGCGGGATGTTTGGGCCGCGTCGATGTCCGCGTGTGGGGCATGCCCCATAGTACACCAAGCCTACTCGGCACGATCGCTGCGTGGCAAACCGCGCGCGCGCGCACGCATGAATTTGCTACAGCGACAGCACGGATACTTCGTCGCCGATGCTGACGCCAAGCGCGCGGACGGCGTCTTCGCCGATGGTGATCCCGGACGCATCGAGGGTACAGTGGGTTCGCACAGCAAGGAAGTACGGCCGGGTGGTCTTTTCCGATGCCACGAGGCACGCCTCTCCTTCGGCGGACGGAAGCACCCGCTGCACCCGAACCGCTCGGGTGGTGGCCACGGCCGACACCTGATCCAGTTTCGCCTGAAAATGTGGGCCACCGTCGAAAGGATCGATGCGATGAGCGTAGGCGAAACCCGCCCGCGTGAGCATCTGTTCGACCGGCTTGGACGACGGCCCCACCTGTCCAATGGCCGCCTGTGCCTCCGGCGGCAGCAACGTGACGTAGATTGGATCCTGCGGAAATAGGGCGCGGATGAACTCCTTGTTCTCGCGCGAGAGACGATCCGCCTCCTGGTAGGACAGACCGGTGAAATGGCGCCCGAGAGCCTCCCACAGCACGCTCGTGCCGTCCGGCGCAAGTGGCGGCAGCAACTCCGACAGAATGTCGTCACAGAACAGAGCGCGGTGCCTGCCCATGTAAAGAAACCGCGCCGACACGAGTTGCTTGCCTAAGCGCTCGCCGTGGCCGCGCAGTTCCGGCAGCACGACCAGACCTCCTATCTCGGTCAGGCCCTTGTAGTTGTAGCCGATGCGCAGCACGCGATGATGGAAGTGACGATCGATGGTTTCGCTGTAGCGCTGTTCGTCGATCACGTCGAAATAGACGTGGGGCGACCGGCGGCTCCCGTGTTGCGCGAAGATCATGGCTGCACCAACCACCCGCTCCCCACCGTCGGGGTTCCGTTCGATCATCACGAACAGAAACTCGCGCCGCGACGGTTCCAGCTTCCCGGCGAAGGCCTTCTCGGATCGCTCGATGGACTGGGCCAGACGCTCCCGATCGTCGGGCAGGTTCACCGTGTTGAGGTGCCGCGCGGCCAGTGCAAGCCCGGGCAGATCGCTGTCCACCGCCGCGCGAACCACGAACGTTGGCAACGTAGTCTTTGCGGTCACGGCATTCAGTCGGTGGTCGCAACGTCCGCGCGAACGTCGGACCCACTCGTTTCGGGTGCTCCCGGCTCGGCGATCACCCGATCCACCCCGGCGTCAGGCCGTGGCGCGGTGGAGAAAGGCAGCCCGACGCCGTAAAGACCATCGATGTGCTTGATCTCGGCGCGGAGCGTGAACACGCCCACGTCGTAAGCCGGCAACAGCAAACTGAAAATGCGCCCGATCTGCCGCTGCACGACGGTGGGCATGCTCGGAAACACGTTGTTCGCGATCGGCGCCACCTTCAGCGTGGCGACCTCGCCGTCGCCTTCGTCTGTGTAGATCAGGCCTTCGTTGCGCACTGGATGCCAGAAATCAACTCCGTTGGGTGCAAAACGTGTCTTCTGACCGCAGCCGTCGGGATTGGCCCGCCAGCCCTCACCCACGCCAAGGCTCGGATCGATCTTGTCGGCCCAGAACACCATCCCGGCGTTGTCCAGGAACGGTGACCCAAACTGGTCCGTGGTCGAATCACGCACCAGATTGCAAGAGCCCGTTCCATCGTTCTTCGCGATCCACAGATCGCACTGGCCCGTGTCCGGATCGCAGTTCTTGCTGTACAAGGTGTAGCGCAAATCGCGCGACATGAACGCACCGTTGATGCCACTGACAACGTCCTGCACCTCGTCGGGTTTTTTCCAGTCCTTGATGATCGCCAACTTGCCCTGCCCACCCATCACGTTGGTGAATATGCCGATTCCCCGGTCGGTCTCGCTGCCGTCGTTCATCAACACGTACGCGCCAACCTTGGAGGCAAGAGTGGTTTCATTGTCGACGCCGCCAGGGAAGTCAGCGACCGTCAGGGTGCCGGACGGCGCTCCGTCCCTGTTGTAGTTGAAATTGCGCAGGTAGTACCAGCGTTTGCCATCCAGCGACATCTGCCAGCGCGAAATGCGCGAGCCCACCTCGATGTACTGGCTGCGATCGGCCGTGTCCACCGTCTTGACCGCAAACAGGCTTTCGACTTCCGCGGTGGTCTTACCGCCGGTCGAGTAGGCAAACCATTCTCCATCGCGGCTGAACGCCGAACCCCACTGCTGCCCGCCCTGGTTCGCCCGGGAGGGCGTGATGCGCGCGACGAACGGCAGCGGCTTATCGGCGTCCGAGATCGGCCCCGCCAGCAAGTCAAACTGGAGCGTCATCGCGGTGTCGTCCGTGAGGTTGGCGATGCACACCGCCACGGCAGTCCGTGCATGGCCGGTGCAGCGAAAGCCTTTTTGCATGCGGGTCACTATGACCCGTCCCTGCGCCCAGCCTGGCCGCCAGGCATAGATTGGGCCCTTGTAGATGTCGTTGGACGAGGGCGTGTCGGCGTAATAGATGAGCGTGTCGCCGTCGAACTTGTGTGAGTAGGGATGAATCGTTCCGAAATCGGGCGTCCCGGTCCACAGCTTACCGGTCAACCGTCGGCAGTTGGGATCGTTGCCGTCGCAAGCGACTTCGCTCTTCATGGCCTTGGTGACGTTGATGACCCACAACTCGGTGTCCCCGAGCCTGGTCCCCGGCAGCGTGAATCCACACCAGCGATCGCTGGTGGTGCCCGCCGGTTGTGGCTGGTTGCTGCAGCTCGACAGGCCGCCCCCGATCAGTTGCGCGCGCCCCGGCACCAGGAGCTTCACCTCGCTTGAAACCGTCGGCGGTGGCCGATTCGGGCGCACTTCGAAAGTGACCACGCGAGCGTCGGTTGAGGCCCCGGGTTTCGGTCCGCCGTCGGCGCGTGGCGCGCTGCCGGTCGGATCGTTG